>JAPZRK010000008.1 GCA_027531445.1 Leptospira sp. | reverse complement strand
AACAAAACATCCTAAATGGCTTCATTGTAATCAAGAGTTATTTATACAAAATCAATTTTAAACTTGGCATCCTTTGCTTCAGAAAGTACCTTCAATGGTTCAGCCGTACCTGATTTTGGTGGAGCGATCAATTGTATGGATGCAAGTTGGATATCAGCAGAAGATGTGTTTGTAATAATTATTTTTTTGAGATTTTTACCTTCTGCAAAATCGCCGATTTGCAAAGCGTACTTACCATCTTTTACTGGAACTGGCACGAGTTTGGTGCGTAGATTGCCTTCCCTCTCAAAAACAAATCCCAATTCCCAGACAGCCGGTGCATTACCTGCAATCGAAAATTCCAAATAGGAACGAGGTTGGATGTTTTCCGTCTCAAAGGGAAATGAAAAGGCAGTATCAGGTTTGAAGATAGTCGCCGTTTCAGTCTTTAGGGGAGCTTGCTCTGGAATTACAGTATTCTTATACTTTGTTTCTTCGTAGGGATTAGCAGTCGCTAAATCAATCGATACTGGCGATATTACACTTTCGGGAGCTTGTTTGTTTTCTCCGACTAGCCCTGCCGTTTTTAAGATTTTATCTGGATCAGAAAACTGAAGTGCGTTGATTTTACCAGTTTTAACTGCAATGATAGTAATGAGAGAGGAATCTTTATCGATTTTGATCACAGAACACTCAGCAATCGTGTTTGCCGAATTACGAATGCTACTAACTAAATCGGACAGAGTTCCACCAGTAAAATTGATTGTTTCACTCAATTTACCGGAAAAAATCGTAAATTTCCCGGCAGGAAGTTTTACATTTGTATCCACTTCCACACCAGATAATTGATGCTTGGCGGCTAATTCTATAATTTCGATGGGTCTTTCACCCGATTTGGCGGCACGGGAGGCCTCACCTGTAATCACGCCTTCAGTAGAGGAGGAAACGGACTTAGTGGCAAATGGAGCTGTAAATGAGGTAAGCGCACGAGTTTTTGTTTGTAAATTCGCAGTCAAATTTTTGACTTCATTCCAAACCTGAACCTGGGCTTTTGCATACTCGTTTTCGGTCTCCCAGCGTTTGATGGGACGACGCTCTAATTCAACGAGTTTTTTGACAATTTCGTTTGTATTTTGACCGGTCATAAGACCCGGCATTGTATATGCTGGCATTTGTTTTCCCTATAACCCTCAATCTTAGTGTCGTCGATTTCCAAGAATTGATTAGGAATTTACAGAATTTTTCCTTCCCTAATTCTAGAATTATGACTGCTAGTCCTATAGAAAAAATTGAGATCGGAAACCCAAATATCTTCTTTGACCGAGAACTTTCCTGGGTAGATTTCAATTTCCGCGTCCTTGCCGAGGCGCAAGACAATAACAACCCACTTTTGGAACGATTGAAGTTCCTTTGTATCACCGAGTCAAATCTAGACGAGTTTTTTATGGTTCGGGTGGCAGGTCTGATCAATCTCAAGAAAGCCGGCATTGAAGAAAAAAGTCTCAATGGCAAAAGGACTTCTGAAGTTCTATCCGAACTTTACCTCAAAGTCTCAAACATGGTCGGGCAACAATACGTTTGTTTGGATCAAATTCTGAAAGAACTGAAAGAGAATGACATCGTCATTGTCCAAGATCCTGCGGATCTCGCTGGTGAAGACATACAATTTGTAAAAGATTATTATAAACGTGAAGTTTCTTCCATACTTACACCACTTGCCATCGATCCATCACATCCCTTTCCCCATATTTTAAATCGGACACTCAACTTGGGCATCACACTTTATTCAGACGATGATAAAGTGAAATCAAAAGAGTTATTTGCGGTTGTGCAAGTACCAAGTGTACTCCCACGTTTTTTACAATTACCATTCAAGCCAAATAGTACCGAACTTCGTTATTTTCCATTAGAAGAGATCATCAAACTTCACTTAGCTGATTTGTTTTACGGCATGCAAGTAAAACAAATTCATACATTCAAGATCGTTCGTGATGCAGATATCTCCATTAACGAAGAACAAAATATAGGCGATCTTCTCACCACCATGAAGAATGAGCTCAAAAACCGTATGTGGGGTGATGCGATCCGTCTGGATGTTCATAGCGGTGCAGGTCATATCAAAGATATATTGCGTGATTTATTAGAACTCGATGACTACCAAGTTATGGAGATACCGACTCTACTCAATTTAAGTGATATGATGTTCTTCCAATCCTTAAAAAAGACGAGCCAACTCAAATTTTCGTATCCTGTCCCAAAATCAGGTTTTGCAGTTCGTAAAGGAGAATCTATTTTTTCGGAAATTCGGAAAAGCGACCAAGTCTTACACCATCCTTACGAAAGTTTCAAATCGATCGAAGACATGTTAAAGATTGCGAGCGCCGATCCGAAAGTTTTGGCAATCAAAATGACTTTGTATCGGACATCAGGGGATTCTCCCATTGTACAATACTTAGGTGAAGCGGCAGAAAATGGAAAACAAGTAACAGTTCTCGTTGAACTAAAAGCTAGATTTGATGAAGAACGCAACATTCGATGGGCAAAAAAGCTGGAAGACTCTGGTGTCCACGTTGTTTACGGCGTCGTCGGTTTGAAAATCCATTGTAAAATGTTATTAATTGTTAGACGAGAAGATGACAAACTCAATCGTTACGTACACCTTGGTACGGGAAATTACAATTCAACCACTGCCAGGTTTTATACGGATCTCAGTTTGTTTACTGCCAATCCTGAAATCACAGAAGATGTGGCAATTCTTTTCAATACCATTACAAGTTCCGGAAAAATGCCAAAACTAGCAAAAGTTCATGCGGCACCAACCTTTCTTAAAGAAGAGTTTCTACGACTCATCCAAAGAGAAGTGGAAAACGCAAAGGCCAAAAAAGAAGCAAGAATTATCTTTAAAATGAATTCGTTAGTTGATCCAGATATTATCATGCAACTTTACGTGGCTTCACAAGCAGGAGTTAAAGTTGATCTAATTATCAGAGGAATCTGTTGTCTTCGCCCTGGTATTCCTGGTGTATCCGATCGCATCCATGTTCGTTCTATTATCGGTCGTTATCTGGAACATTCAAGGGTGTATTATTTTCAAAATGCGGGCAAACCAGAAGTGTTTCTAGCATCAGCAGATTGTATGCCACGCAATTTCCAAAGAAGGATTGAAATCATGTTTCCAATCCTTGCGGAAAAGCACAAAAAAAGGATCACGAAGATTTTGGAATTATTGCTCCGTGACAATACACAAGCTAGAATCTTAAATTCAGATGGGAAATACACACGACTTTTACCGGATGATGATGATCCAGCAGTAAATTCACAAATTGACATGGTAGAAGTGTAAAGGGATTATATATGGACACAAAATCTAAGATTGACCAACTAACATTACTCATAGGTGAATCAAAGGTATTTTCTCGTGAGGATGGCAAATTTGATCCTAATACCTTTGATACTTATGGAACGGATCGAACAAAGGTTTATCCACCCAATTATCAGATTTTACTTTTCCCGGAAACCACAGAAGATGTTTCAAAAATTGTTACGTTTGCCTACAATAATAATTTAACGATTGTTCCGTCTGGAGGACGCACTGGTTATGCAGGTGGCGCTGTAGCTAAAGACAATGAAATCGTTATATCATTAAGTAAAATGAACAAAGTAATGGATTTTGATCCATTTTTGGGCGCCTTACATGTACAAGCAGGAATGATCACAAAAGATCTACATTCTCAAGCCGAAGAAAGAGGATTTTATTTTCCGGTTGATTTTGCGGCAACTGGTTCAAGCCACATTGGCGGTAATATCGCAACCAATGCTGGAGGCGTGAGAGTTGTTCGCTATGGACTCATCCGAGAATGGATTTTGGGACTAACAGTCGTAACTGGAAAAGGCGAGATCATGAGGTTCAACGGCGAAATATTAAAGAATAACACCGGCTACGATCTCAAACATCTATTTATCGGTTCCGAAGGTACATTAGGAATCATCACCGAAACCATTGTCAAATTGACAAAGCCGCCAAAAGACATTCGTGTAGTTTTTTTAGCTGTAAAAGAATACAAACATATATTAGAAATATTTAAAGAAACCCACAATTTCACATTACCTTTACTTGCCTTTGAGTTTTTGACAGACTATTGTTTGCATAAGGTTAAAGAACATTTAGGTGTGGCGGATCCATTCCCTCAACCTAGTGACTATTATGTGCTGATGGAATTTGAAATAGGTGAAGAATCCGATGAAGAAAAACTCTTTTCAATCTTGGAATCGATCACGGAAAAAGAGCTCATCATTGATGGATCTATCGCCCAAAACTCTCGCCAAAACCAAACTTTCTGGAAGTATAGAGAAGGCATTTCCGAATCTCTTTCTCTTTCCCACACAGTCCACAAAAATGATATATCGTTACCTCTCAGAAATATGGAAGCATTCTTAAATGACATGCAATCTTTGTTAGCATCCAAATATTCTGGTTTCGAAATTGCTCTCTTTGGGCATATCGGCGACGGTAATCTTCACTTAAACATTGTAAAACCAACTTCCCTTTCAGATTCCGACTTTTTTACTCAGTGTAAAGCCGTTGATCCAGAAATGTTTGCTTTGATTCAAAAGCACAACGGATCTATATCTGCTGAACATGGGATTGGTCTATTAAAAAGAGATTATCTGACTTTCTCTCGTTCGCAAGAAGAGCTATCTGCGATGAAAGGAATCAAATCAGTATTTGATCCCAAAGGAATTATGAATCCTGGAAAAGTAATTTTATAGGCAAATCAAAATGGTCGCAAAGAAAAAATCAAAATCGTCCAAAACGACCAAGTTCGAAAAACATAAGTTAGAGCTAAGATACCTCCGCCCCTCAGATTACGAGGATGTGCGAAGTATCATGGATACTGTATTTTCCAAACAATTTGACGGTGCATGGACAAAAGAAGAGTTCGAACGTCAGATATCCATTTTTCCTGAAGGACAAATCGCAATAGAAGACAAAGGGAAAGTCATAGCAGGAGCCATTTCCATGATTGTCAAATATAGCGATCATGGCGACGCACATAAATACGACACGATCACTGGAGGTGGTGGTCTCTCCAATCACAATCCAGACGGGGATACTCTTTATGGTGTAGATGTATTCGTCAATCCAAAGTACCAAGGCCTACGCCTTGGACGAAGGTTGTATGATGCACGCAAAGAAGTTTGTGAAAAGTTAAATCTCCGCAGAATCATTGTTGGAGGATGGCTCCCTGGATACAAAAATCATGAAGGAGAGATGACTCCTCAAGAATATGTAAACCTTGTCAAACAGAAAGAGTTATTTGATCCTGTTTTATCTTTTCAATTAGCCAACGACTTTCATGTTCGGAAAATTGTTACAAATTATTTCCCAGCAAATAAGGGTTACAGCTCGTATGCATGTTTACTTGAGTGGCTCAATATTTATTACCAAGAAAAGGAAGAGCTAATTGGCGGGAAAAAGACTGTTGTTCGAGTAGGTGCCGTCCAATGGCAAATGCGCTCCGTCAAATCTTTCGAAGAACTCCGTGACCAAGTAGAATTTTTTGTCGACACAGTGGCTAGTTACAATGCTGATTTCGTTCTCTTCCCTGAATTTTTTTATGCACCTCTCCTGACTCAATTCAATAAAATGAATGCCTCCAATGCCGTACGGGCATTAGCTGACTATACCGAAAAGATGAGAGATGAAATGGTCAAATTGGCCGTCTCATACAACATCAACATCATCACTGGATCTATGTTTGAGTATGAAGACCAAGAACTCAGAAATGTATCATTCCTATGCCGAAGAGATGGAACACATGATGTCCAGTACAAACTGCACGCTACTCCTGATGAAAGGTCATATTGGGGTGTGATCGGAGGAGACACCTTACGCGTATTTGAAACTGACGCAGGTAGGATTGGCATCCTTATTTGTTATGATGTCGAATTTCCAGAACTGGCTCGTATTCTCTGTGAACGGGGAATTGATATCCTCTTTGTACCTTATTATACAGATACGAAAAATGGTTACCTCCGAGTTCGTAAGTGTGCACAGGCAAGGGCAATCGAAAATGAAATCTATGTCGTGATGACCGGATCTGTAGGAAACTTGCCCAATATTGAAAATATGGACATTCAGTATTCACAATCCGCTGTATTTACACCTTCCGATTTTTCATTTCCACATGATGCGATTGCCGCCGAAGCGACGCCCAATACAGAAATGACGCTGATTGCCGATTTGGACCTTGATCTGTTAAAAGAAGTTCGCAAAAAAGGATCAGTTCGAAATATGCAAGACCGGCGGTTAGACCTCTTTCGGATTGAATGGCTCGGGAAAATTCTATAATTTTTTTCCTAAACATTCTTCTAAAATGAACAGAAAATGCTAGATTTTAATCCGAACTATGCTACTTTCTTAAGCATGTGGAAGGATTTGGTAAAAACATTAGGGATTTCGGCACTTTGTGGCTGTCTGTCTGCTTCGTTTTTAAGCAATGATAATCTCATCTTTCGACTGAAGACAGTTCAGACGAAAAGAGTCGTCGGTTCTAATCGTAGCATCACACAGGAAGTCTCGACTTTCAGCCACGAGAAAATTGAAGGCAAAGAATCAAAAGATAAAGAGATTGATGATGATCTAACTGCTCACCGATCAGACATAAACTTTGCGATTGTTTCCCTTCTCTTTGATTCACGTTTCAGACACATTTCCCAACGAACTTTTATTTTACAAGAATCCTATTTAAGTCTGCCACCCCCGTATATCTCCTCTCTCTCTTCTTATCCTGTGGTCTAAATCAAACTGATTTAGATCGCAGGCAGTTTTTATTTCAATTTACATTTCTCGTTAACTACAATTGTCAATCACTGCGATCATCTTTGTATTTTGATGTAAAGATGATCGCCTTTTTGAAAAATCCAAGTGAAATCCTTCTTGATCTGGTTGGAATCTGCCTGAAGTTGGTGAAAATGCTCGGGCGAATCGTACAGAATCTGCTGATTGTCCTTCTTACGACATTCATCCTTTTGCCAACAGAGGCCGATGGAGTATTCGATTCTGTATTTTTAACGTCATTATCCCCGCAGATTTCCCATGTTAAACACGATCTGAAAGATTCGCAAATTTTAGAATCAAATGAGTTCCTTGACTCAGAAGTGATTGGAAATCTCGTTCGAAGTCGTTGTGACTACCTAGACTTAGTCTACGACGGTCTTTCACATAACCAGATTACTGCGCACTTCCATTATACTTATTTCACGCTCCGTAAAGATCGTTCTCATTCTTTTTTACTCTCTTTTCTACTACTCAATCTACCTCCACCCTCTCTTTCCTAATTTTCAAAAATTCGATTTTGTATTCGCGAGTCGTCTTGTTAGCTTTAACTGGGCGCAAAATGCACATACATATTCGGATTTCAAAGATGATTTAAACGGGGAGGCCCTATGACTTTCATTTTATACAGAGTTTTTTTAGCAGGATCATAAATGAATCGAACAAAAGTTATCCTATTAGTGATAATGGTGCCCGCATTTTTATTGGCCCAACCTGGGTCAGTCTTAGATAAGGCAGAAGATACCTTAGAAAGACAGCTTTCCAATGATTCTCCTACATCACTAGGATCTGAACTTTATCCAGAAGATCGTAGAAAGGAAATCAAGATAGATTTACAAATGGCGGAAACTTTACTTTGGCAAAACAATCTATTGTTAATTGCGGCAAAGTTTCAAATCGATGCAAAAAAGGCGGGAGTCTTACAGGCTGGCTTGTATGCAAACCCCAATATCTTTATTGATCAAAGTATCTTTGCCGAACCCACTCAAAGGTATTTTGATACGACTAGGTCAGGGCAATCCGTAGTCCAGATACAACAGGTATTTTTGCTCGGCGGGAAGATTGACAAACGTGTCCGAGTCGCAGAATTGAATGCAAAAATCAGTGAACAAGAGTTCTACGATTTAGCACGAGCACTTTTAACAAAACTTAGGCGAACTTACTATACCATTTACTTTTACAGAAAAGCGCTAAACTTTTATGATCAAAGTATCGCTTCCATCGAAAAAACTGTTTCATCTTCAGAACTCGCCTATAAACGAAGAGCAATACTCCAAGCAGAATTGTTACGTTTGAGAGCTCTCTTATTCTTTCTTAAAAAGGAAAGAGAAGATATGGGCATTAAGGTTTATGAAAAAGAAGCTGAGCTCAAAATCCTCTTAAATGAAGACCAATATCGTGAAGCGGCCATCGCCTTCTATCCTGCAGTTGAGGAACCGTCTTTGGATAAGATTTATCCCAACCAATCAAAATTGGAAGACTTAATAGACAAGGCACGTGACAATCGCCCCGACTTAAAGATCGCCCTGCAAACACTTAGGTATGAAGAAGCAAATCTAGAACTGCAACATGCTAATGCAATACCAGATCTTGCTTTCGGACCTACCTACAATCGAGGTGGAACTGCATTTCAAAACTATTGGGGAGTGACTGCCCAATTGAATGTCCCTTTATTTGATCGAAATCAAGGTAATATCCAAGCCGCAGAAAAGGCAATCCTTGTTCGCAAACAAGAATTGAAGAATCGAATCTTAGAAGTGGAGAATGAAGTGGCGATCGCCTTTCAATCTGCGCGAATCAAAGACGCACTGTATCGTCGATTTATAGATACTTATCTAAAAGATTATGCCAGATTATCTTTGGATATGATCATGAGTTATGAAAAGAAGTATATTACGATACTTGAATTTGCAGATTTTTTTGAAACATACCGAACCAGTGTAGTCGAAATGCTTAAGCTCCAAACGGATAGAATGGAAGCAATTGAAAATGTAAACTACTCTGTAGGTTACGGTGTATTTTTACCTGCTCCGTCAAAATCAAATTCAAAACCATCGAATGAGGAAAAAAATGAATAATCCACTCCAATCACTTAACAGACGCACACTTATTATTCTCGGCGCATCATTTTCAATTATTGTCATTGCGATTGTAATTTATGCACTGACGAGACCTTCCAAAAAAGTTGTCCAACATCCAGAAAAGGCAATTTCCCATGAAAATGGGCTTCGGATCGAATTCAAGCCGAACAGCCCTGGACTTGACATCGTTAAATCGACCGTAATCGGAGGAGGTGGAGAGTTTGTTAGCTTGGAAGCACCAGCTCGGATTATCGCTTCAGCCTCGCCTTCGGTCAGTAGCGGTACTCGCATCATTCTATTCGAATCGGCAGAGCTAAATGATCTGTACGTCGGATACATCCACTCGAAAAACAAAGTTCATCGATCTCGAAAAAACTTAAGTCGAATCGAAGACATGTTCAAACATCGAGTCGCCACCGAAAAGGACTTAGTAGAAGCTGAAACAGAACTAGGAAACGACGCGGCAGAACTTGCTGAATTTGAAGGAAAACTTCGCGCACAAGGTTTAAATCCAAACGAACTCGCATCAGGTGGAAACAATAAATCCTGGATTATCTCCGATGTACCAGAATCACAAATTTCAAGTTTGAACAAAGGGAAAAAGGTCAAATTGGAATTCGCTTCTTTCCCAGAGGAAGAATTTGTGGGTATCGCAGAGGCGATCGGTGATAACGTCGACCCACTAACGAGAACTGCAAAAATGAGAATCGCTGTTGTGAATGTTGGATTCAAATTGAAGCCAGGTATGTTTGGGACTGTCAAATTTCCAGAAGAAACAGAAGGGGATACGGTTGTTTTACCCTACAATGCGATTGTGACCGTTGAAGGAAAAAATTACGTCTTCGTCGAAGAATATCCGCTAAACTTTAAACGCAGAGAAGTCGTACTGGGTGTTTCCACAAAAGAAAGAGTGAACATCATCGAAGGATTAAAGGCAGGCGAGAAAGTTGTGATTCAAGGATCAATTCTTTTGAAAGGATTGAGTTTCGGTTTTTAATATGAAGAAAATATTATTCTTCCTTTTTTTCTTTTTATTAACGAGCACCATATATTCTGAATCTCCGTATCCAAAGGATAAAGATAATAAGGATATCAAACCGGAATGGGATTGGAAACCTGGATCCGAAAAAAAATCTCAAATCGGAAACCAAGATACTCAAGAAAAAATCAATTCCGAGTCTTTAAAGGAAATGAAGTTGCCCAAATCTACAAATTTTTTTGTTTACGGTGCATCTATCGGAACACCTGCGAGCATCAATTTAAATCTTGGTTATTATTTTAACGACTTCGTAATACGAGGATCAGGTGGCAGGTGGAATCCAAATTGGTATGGCGGTCAAATTGATATCGGGTATACATTTTGGAAAACTCCGGTCATCACTCATAGTGTCTCGCTCGTTGCAGGAGCCTTTGGAGTGGATCCCTTTAGTCCTGAAGTGGGACGTGGTGGTCAAACATCGTATCCAACGGGTTTTGATGTACCAGGTTACCAAAACAGAAATCCAACATTTGAAGACCAAATCATTCGGTCTTATGTATCTTCTGTCGATCCAAACTTAGCACTCTATTTCGAATACGAAAGCAGAAATAGACAAAAAGTTTATTTAAAACAACAGTACTTGGGAGTTACCTATGATTTCCTTTTGGGTAATTTCTTTTTACAATTAGGTGGCGGTATTGGCCAGGGCGATTACAAAAATCCACAGTTGCTTTTACAAATGGGTTACCTTTTTGACACGAGGTCAAACTAATGATTAAGAATTTCATAGAAAAAGCCTTACAATTTAAAATTTACACACTTTGTGCTGCCATAGTTTCAGTATTATTCGGTATATGGGCGTGGATTGACATAAGAAAAGAAGCATATTCTGATATAGCCGATACACAAGTAAGATTAATTGCAAAGTTTCCTGGAAAGGCGGCAGTGGAAGTAGAAGAAAGAGTTACTCTTCCAATCGAACGTGTACTCAATGCGATTCCAAAAGTATCTGTGAGAAGATCAAGAACGATCAATGGACTCGTAGTATTTCAATTCGTTTTTGAAGATGGCACGGATGACTATTTTGCAAGGATGCGACTCATGGAACGCGTCGCAGATGCGGATCTTCCTGAAGATGTTCATCCCTCACTTGGACCAATGAGTTCACCGGTAGGTGAAATTTACCGTTATGTAATTGAATCCAGCGGAAATCACACACCAATGGAACTGCGAACCATCCAAGACTGGATCGTAATGCCCAAAATGTTACAGATTCCAGGCATTGCGGACGTAGTCACCTTTGGAGGTTTACCCAAACAGTTTCACGTTGTGACCTCACCTGACAAATTGATTCGTTATAAATTAACGATTCGAGACGTGATCACTGCAATTCAGGAAAACAATTTAAATACTGGGGGAAATTTATTACTTCAGGGTGAACAAGGATTTCCGATCCGTTCCCTAGGAGCGATCAGAGATCCTAAGCACATTGAAGATATCGTTGTCAAAACTGTAAATGGTGTCCCGGTCTTTATCAGAGATTTAGGTACTGTAGAAATTTCTCATCCTATACCAAGCGGTGTCTTAGGTTATACCGTTCAAAACGATATCGATGGACTCATTGATGTCGATTCATCCGTACAAGGGTTAGTTGCAATGCGTCGTTGGGGAGATCCCAACGAAATGGGTGAACGGATTCGAGCCAAAGTTAAGGAAATCAACGAAAACTATCTACCTGCAGGTGTTCAGCTAAGGAACACTTATGATCGGACAGATTTAGTCAATTACACGCTACGCACTATCGGGAAAACTTTGATTGAAGGTATTGTCGTTGTTAGTTTAGTATTGATATTCTTCATCGGAAGCGTAAGAGCATCACTCGTCGTGGTTGCAACAATCCCCTTTGCCATGTTATTCGCATTCCTTCTCATGAACCTAACGGGTATACCTGCCAGTTTACTTTCATTAGGTGCGATTGATTTTGGGATCATTGTAGATGGTGCGGTCATCATGGTCGAAAATATCATGAGACGTTATCGGGATGCCTCCCCCGCCGAAAAACAAAAGGGAATCTTAATCTTCACACGAGATGCCTCTGCTGAGGTTGGAACAGAAATTCTCTTTTCGATCTTAATTATCATACTCGCATATCTACCAATCTTTTCATTTGAACGCATCGAAGGTAGATTGTTCAAACCAATGGCTTTCACAATCTCATTTGCAATTTTAGGTGCGTTGATTTTTGCAATGACAGTCATTCCGGTGATTATGTCGATAATCTATAGAAAGTATTTTGAATCTGCAAATCCTGGACCAATAGAATGGCACAATCCTTTCTACCATTGGTTAGAACATAAATACGAAATTTTGATTAAATACATAGTAGAACGATCTCGAAAGGTAGTAAAAGTTACATTCAGTGTGGTGGCAGTCCTACTCGCCATTGGTATGTATGCCATGGGGACAGAGTTCCTTCCTGAAATGGATGAAGGTGGATTTAATATTAGAATTTTCTTTCCAGTAGGAATCTCACTTCCAGAAGCAAGAAAATTTATGCCTAAAATCCGACAAACCATTTATAAAAATGAACAGGTAAGTGTCGTTATATCCCAATTAGGTCGAAATGATGATGGAACAGACCCATTGCCACCAAACAGGCTTGAAGTGCTAATTGGTTTAAAGGATTATGATCAGTGGAAGGAAAAGATAACCAAAACAGAGTTACTACTTCGAATGCGCAATGATCTTGAAGCGACATTGCCAGGTGCGCGGATTAGTTTTTCTCAGCCGATCATGGACAATTTATCTGAGGCAATTATGGGTACGATTGCCGATCTTGCCGTATTTGTCTCGGGCAATGACTTAAAAATTATGAGGGAAATTGGAACTCAAATTTTAGATATCGTAAAGGATATGAAAGGGGCAAGTGAATATGGAATTGAACAAGAAAACCAGAGCCCACAACTAACGATTAAAATTGACAGAGAGGCTGCGGCTCGTTTTGGCATCAATGTAATCGATATCCAACAAATGATTGAGGCGGCAATTGGAATGCAACGCGTCAGTACGTTGTATGAAGGACCATCCGACATTCCACCAAAAACTCCTGCCCGATTTGGAATTGTTGTTAGGTTCTCGAAAGATTACAGAGCTTCCAAACAGGCAATCGAGAATATGCCTATCATTTCACCGAAGGGAGAGAGAATCCCGTTATCACAACTTGCGGAAATAGATCTCGTTGATGGACCAACTATGATTTTCCGTCAGGAAGGACGAAGAGTGGTTACCGTTAGAACGAACGTTAGGGGAAGAGACCAAGGTGGTTTTGTAGCCGAATTACAAAAGAAAGTAAAAGAAAAAATCAAACTCCCGGAAGGCTATGAAATTCGTTTTGGGGGACAATATGAAAACCTATCAAGAGTAGGCAAAAAACTGGCGCTTGTTATCCCAATTACGATTCTAATCATTTTTGGTGTATTGTATATGCTGTACCGAGACTTAAGATACGTGTATGTGGCACTTGCTTGTATACCGCTATCGCTTATCGGTGGGATATATGCACTTCTTCTACGTGGATATTATTTCAATGTTTCTGGCGGTGTGGGCTTTATATCGCTATTTGGAATTGCAACTATGTCTGGGGTATTATTCGTCTCAAGAACCAATCACTTATTGATTGATGAGCCAACGATCTCCACAAAAGAAGCTGTCAGCAAAGCGGCTGTAATCCAACTTAGACCCATGCTTATGACTATGTTATTGGCATTGTTAGGTTTGATTCCTGCGACTCTGGGTACTGGGGTTGGATCCGATATTCAACGTCCATTAGCGACTGTAATCGTTGGTGGCTTGTTTTCAGCGATGTTATTAGTCCTAACAATCTTGCCTTCACTCTATTTAATAGTTGTTGGAGAGCGTCAGAAAGAAACGGTAAAAACTTATCCAACGCCGAGTTCAAGGATGATGTTTGAAGAAACAGATGAAGTTGAAGAAAAGGATTCTGAAATGGAGGAGAATGAGATTCCTAAAAAAAGCAAAAAAACATCAAAAAGGAAAAGTAAACCTTTAGATTCCTGATTGATTCGTTTCAATTTTGCGCTCTATCATTCTTTGCGAAGGTCTAGCAATATCAGAAATAAAATTTCTTTGATTTTGCTTAGATCTTCATTGAGAATGCAACAATAACGAAGTTTTCTTTTTTGGATGTAAGAGAATCGCGATACTCAAACACGGCATCAGCTGACCGACGATATACATATTCAAATCGTAACAACCCAGGATCAAAAGAGAGTATATCGAATGTGGTCGTATAACCATTTGTCATAAATCCATTTCGAGTCCCGGTGCTTGCAACTACTTGTAACGGATCATACATTCGTTCGACTCTAAAACTCAAGCGGTAGTCTGGCGAAAGATTAAAACTTACCCAAAATGTGCAATGATACCATTGCCGATAAGCAGATGCCGCCGCATCTCGATAGGGTGAGTTAAAAATATTTGGATTTATATTTTGTAACCAGGGCTCATATACCAGACTTTGTTTGGCTTTTTGAGCGCCAATGTCGAATTGACCTGCGAATTGGAGCCAATCTAAAGGTTTCCATTCAATAATTGTATTATTATATAGCCTCAATTGTTTGCGCTCGTTATCTGGTGCATCATTGCCAACGTATTGATTCAGAGTTATAGTAAAATTTGAGAACACAATATACTTTACCTGGCTTCCAAAAGACTTATCTCTATTATTGTCTGTGATAATTTGCCATCCATTTAGGATTTGGAGTTGGAAACTAAGTTTGTCTGACAATTGATGCGAAAGTTTTACACCAGCTGAATAATAGGGTACATAATCTAATGCCAATGCCCTCGTATAATTAGTATTATTCTGGGAGATCCAAGATTCATGTCCAATATTGCCAAAAAAAATCCCACCATCTACCCAAGTAGCTTTCGAAATCTTCATTCCAACGTAGGCTTCTTGGATATGTTTTACAGAATTTTGATTTGAACCGATGTCTTTTGAAATTTCACCAGCATAATTTGTATTAACTGATGTTCCCCATTGTAAGGCGAGACGGCCTCGGTATTTATCTTCTTCAACTTTTACATCGATATGGGCGAGATTGATATTGAACTCGTTATTTCTTACACCTTGCGTCGTAAATTTTCTCTCGGTAGATTTAGGTAGGTTGTTATTATTTAAGTAATAAGCATCTACGAACGCACCCAGTTTGAGGGACTTGGGTAGGATCGGTTCTGCGGAAAAATCCTTGGGAATGTCTTTTTGATTCGACTCGGAAGCTATGGGGAGAACGTTAAGAGCGAGAAAAACTGCGAAAAAGATTCGGAATTCTTTGAACATTATGCATACAATTTAAACATAATGCTCAAAGAAAAGCAAGTTACCGCAGATTAAGATCCACTCCTTCGGATTAAGATTTAATTAAGTTGATCACTTCTTTTTTAGAAGAGTTCTAATCTCTTCCGGAAAGTTTTTGAATTCTTCCGGAACAGCAATCAACTTCTTACGATAATTTTTCTTGTATTCCTTCTTAAACTTGGTGTGACAGGACTTACATGAATCCTCTGGTTTTCCGATCGCGACTTTGGCATCGATGATTTCTTTCCATTCAGCTTGTTGGTCTGCTGGCGCCATCGCTGGCACTTTATCTAGAATCTTGTTTAGATATTCGGCGTTGTTTTGTTTTTCGTATAACTTTGTCGCAGGTTTTGTATAATCTTCCATAAAGTCGTGAAGAGTCAGTTCAGAGACAAACTTTTTTCCTTTTTTCTCTGCGCTGATCATAAAGATAGCACTGAGACAAAAAAGTAAAATGGTGGATGTGAATAGAATTTTCATGTTAGAGTTTCCTTTATTTCCTATAACATTTGCAGGTAAAGATTTGGATTCTGCAAGTCCGTTTTTCTCAATATCCGATCCTTGATTTTGATTTGGCCAAGACCATTTAAGTTGATTCTGTCTGTGTATTCATCGCGGTAAGAGTCAAGACCATTTACGAAATGCTCAGACAGGCCAGACATTCTCCGAGTCTCCCCAAAATAAAAATATCCCTTTGCTCTTCGTGGAGTAAAGGGATATTCAATTAAGGAACGATACTGATCCCAATCAGTCTGTTCTGTGGGTATTGATTTTTTTAGAATCTGGACACCCCGCTTTACATGTTTTACTTCATCCTCAAATATTCTAATCATAATTTCCGCCGTTTCTATATCCCCATGATATAAAAAGGCCTGTGCATAGATTTGAGAATAATCAAGATTTGCACCTTCAAATGTGAGTGATAAAATTGCTGAAAACCGCTCAACAGTTGTCATACGATGCGTTTGTTTCCAGAATAAATAGTTAACAGGAATATCGCCAAAACCGATACCGAATGAGTGCATACGTTCCAGATACATACGTAAATGAGTTTGCTCCTCCGCAATGGTTTTTAAAAATCCCATTCGGATGCTTCTTGAAACATCCGGAAATGCAAGTAGAGCCCATGCAAAAAGTTCAATCGCCATAAGTTCATGATTGGCAAAGTGATGTAAGGTCAGTCCACGAGCTGATATTTGGTTCAAATGCTCAAGCCTAGGAATTTTCGATTTTTTATCTGAGAATTGAAGTTGTTTACTTCGAATCGGCTTTTCGATACGCAAAGGTAACAAATCTCCCTCTTCCTCCCAGGTAGTGGAAGGAGGAAGCAATTTATCTTCAATTGATTCACTCAGTAACAAATGCTTGGCGTATTCGGAAATTTTCATTATTTTAAAATGTCGATTAATAAAAGATGGAATTCTAAGTTGGTAGGTAAATGCCTTTTTTGAAATGAAAGAACATAGTTTTTATGATCAAGTCTATTCCATTGTAAAACAAATCCCCAAAGGAAAAGTGACAAATTATGGAACGATTGCCCTTATCCTAGGTAGTCCAAGAGCCGCAAGGGCTGTTGGATATGCATTGAATGCTATAAAAAAAGGTGATTTAAAAAATGAAATTCCTTGGCAGCGTGTCGTCAATGCAAAAGGTCAAATTACATTTAAAGGGGATTTATTTAGAGCCAATCTCCAAAAATCTCTTTTAATCAAAGAGGGGATCATTTTTGATTCAACAGATACGATCGATTTTCAAAAATATGGATGGCCAAGTTAATCTATGAAAAATTACCCAATCACTCTGACAATTGCTGGCTCGGATACAGGTGGAGGTGCGGGAGTCCAAGCAGATTTGAAAACTTTTTCCTCATTATCTACTTTTGGAACGACTGTTTTCACATGTTTGACGGCTCAAAATCCTGATGGAGTTTCTGCCATTCACGAAATACCGGCAAGTTTTATCAAACAACAGCTATCTGCGGTTCTTGACTACTTTCCCGTCAACGCAGCAAAAACAGGTATGTTATTTTCAAAAAGCATAATCATGACCGTTGGCGAAATTTTAGCTAAACACAAAGAGATAAAAGTGGTAGTCGATCCGGTGATGATTGCGACTAGCGGAGCCAAACTTCTGCAAGACGACGCTATCGAATCTATGAAATCAACACTGATTCCTCTTGCCACCCTACTCACTCCAAATCTTGATGAGGCCTCTCACCTTCTCGGAGAACACATCGCTTCTTATGATGAGTTAGAAAAAGCTGCAAAAAATCTATATGATCTCTTTCATGTTCCAATTTTATTGAAGGGTGGTCATTTGAAAAATGCCATCGATGCAGTGGATGTCCTCTTTGATGGAAAATCCATCTATGAATTCAAAAAGAAATACCTTCAAAATAAAAATACACATGGAACAGGTTGTACATACTCTTCTGCAATCACTGCCTACTTAGCAAGAGGAATGTCACTTGTAGAAGCAGTTGGACATGCTAAAGAGTACATCCATAGTGCTTTAGAAAATTCGATACAAACAGGGAAAGTATTACACATGAATCATTTTCCCGATGAAATCGTTTAGTATTCGATATTAAGTTCTTTAATCTTTTTATCCAAAGTGTTTCGATTGATACCAAGATACTTTGCTACTCTTGTTTTGGTGTACCTGAATTTTTTCATCGCATACTGAATCAATCGAGCTTCGACTTCGTTAACAATAATTTCCATAGCTTGTCCGTCCAGATTGTCCAACTGATGAGGTGTTAGTTTCCCAGAAGATAAATCCAATGCCTCGGCACCAGCAAGAGATGCTTCACTCGTTGTTACATTGGATACATCTGGCGATGTCTCGATATTTGTATCTACTCCTATCACCAAATCAGAAAAGTCATCTTCAGTTAAAAGCTCATCCTGTGCCAAAACTACTGCTCTTTCGATTACATTTTCAAGTTCTCTAACATTACCTGGCCAACGGTATTTTAATAACAAACGACTTGCTTCTCTAGTGACACCTTTGATGTTTTTATTGTTTTCTTTTGCATATTTATCAAGGAAATGATTGATAAGCAATGGGATGTCTTCTGATCTTTCTCTAAGTGCTGGTGTGTTAATCTTAACAACGTTCAAACGATAAAACAAATCTGCCCTAAACTTTTTTTCAGCTACTAACTGCTCGAGCTCTGCATTTGTTGCCGCAATGATTCTTACATCAACTTTTTTTGCCTTCGTTGAACCTACAGCTTCTATCTCACGCTCTTGAAGAACACGAAGAAGTTTTGATTGAAGATTCAAATCCATCTCTCCGATTTCATCTAAAAAAATAGTTCCCGTATCAGCTAATTCAAACTTTCCTTTTTTATCGCTGACAGCACCAGTGAAGGAACCTTTTTTATGACCAAAAAGTTCACTTTCGAGTAGGTTTTCTGGAATCGCGGCACAATTGATTTTTACGAAAGGATTCTCTGATCTTGCGCTATTGTAATGAATCGCGTTCGCAATCATTTCTTTTCCGGTTCCAGACTCTCCCGTAATCAGTACCGATGCACGTGAATCCGCAACCAATTGGATTTTTTCGAACATCTTTTCCATCGCCGTAGCTTTACCGATGAGTGTTCCAAATTTGTATTTATTTTTTAACTCTCTTTTTAATTGGATATTTTCTCGAGAAATTTCTTTCTTTGCATCTTCAACTAATGTCTGTATTTTGATAGATTGTGAAATGATAGAGGCAACTACCTGCAAAAAGTCTAAATAGGATTTTAAATCTGTATGTTTGTTCTGGACGATAAAAACATTTACAACTCCCAGTATGGTTTGTTCACTCAATATTGGGGCACATAATAAACTTACGCTATGTGGATCATGTTTAAAGTGCGACATATAGCCGACACGATTCAAAAAATCAGGATGAGTTGCAACTGATTCAACAATAATGGCTTCACCGGTTTCGAACACTCTTCCCGTAATTCCTTCACCTGGTTGGTATGCACCTTTTTCGATTTCTTCAGGTGACAATCCAGAAGCGGCAACAATTCGTAAGACTGCTTCTTCCTTTTGATAGAGGACGATACTTCCTTTCTCCAAACGAAGTGATTTTTCAATTGTGACCATGATTGATTCAAAAATTTCATTCAAATCTAGCGTTGACGTAACAACCTTCGAAATCTCAATTAAGGTCGCCTGGATCTTTGTTTTTTGTTCTAAATTTCGAATGGTTTGTAAGTTTTTAAAGATTTGTCCTGCTTGGTTGGCAAGGACACTCACGGTTTCCAACATCTCTGGGGTAAAGGCATCTAACCGATTTGAGTCGAGCGATAAAATTCCGATCACAGCATCATCTACAATCATTGGAGCAACTAACTCGGATTTGATTTCTTCCTTCACCTGAATATAATCAGGATCTTTTGAAACATCATTGATGAGTTTTGGTTTGCCAGAGGATGCCGCCATCCCAGTGATTCCCTGACCAATTTTGAGTTTCGTATCTCTTAGAATTTGTTGGTTCATACCGCGAGAAGTAACTACATCTAGTACACCCAATTTTTCATCGATTAGCATCAAAGAACCTGACTCCACTCCGCAAATGTGAATGCACCTGTCAAGAATCAGCTCCAGAAGGCCATCGGGATCTTGGGTTGAATTCATCGCAGTTGCGACTTCATGTATCGATTGGATCGGGTTAAACTTTTTAGTCATCATATCGTTGCTCTCAAATCCCACTCTCTGCTAATTATAAATACAAAACCTATCGTACAAAATTTGCAACCTTTGTTCATATTTTATACATTTTATCTAAGTTTACAGCATTTGGTTACGAATTTTCCCTTTTTAGAAAGAAAAATGCTCTTTTGCCTATTGTTTAAGCATAAAGTGTACCAGCTTGCCTCCTTTTTGGAAAATACTTGTCGAAAGGGATCGATCTCATCTAATGAGTGCACCTTAAATGAAAGCTGATATGGTCGAAGAAACATTCTGTTTATTATGTCAAGAACCCCAACTTCCTGACGGTGTAACAAAACAAGGACGGTTCTTCTGTCGAACTTGCGACAAAGAATGGATCTTAGAAAAACGAAAGATACCGAGGCTGGAAAAAACAGTACTCAGCTCCGAAGAAAAGACAGAATTTTTGTTAGATTGTTTATCCCTCTTTAACTCTTCAATGGGTCTCGAAGATTTGCTCTTTCGGTTTACAGAACTCATTCGGGATAGATTGAAAAGAGAAAAGTTAGCAATTTTTATAGCAAACCTTGAGTTAGGTGATATTCGGCTTGCATATTATTCTGCAACTCAGAAAAGCTTACAACGAGCCATCAAACGGATTCACATAGATTACGACTTAAGTTTCGGAGTGTTGGTTGAAAGTATGGCAAAACGAGAGACTATTTTTTATTCGCTCTCGGATCAAACTCATCCATTTTATAAATTCTATTCTGAGCTTACGGGAACAAAATCACAGCTCATCATTCCAATCTTATATGCAAATACCGCAGTAGGGATGTTAGCAGTTGATTATGATGAAGAAGATATATCCCAATACGAAGAAGACCAAGATATTCTAAAATTAGTTGTAGGTCAATTTGCAGTCTCTTTACGAAATTCACTATTATATTCCAAATCTCAAAACCAATCTAAGAATTTTCAAAGCTTACATACAGCCGCTCTAACTCTCAGTAAACTTTATTTAGATAATCATAACGAGATGATCCGGATGATTTTGCTTACTTTGTCCGGTATCGTAGAATCGACTGTTGCTTGTTTGATCGAACGACCGAAGCAAACAATGAGTGTTAAAATGTTCAAATTAAGTAGAGATTTGGACAATTTTCAAATCGATACAGAAACGAGTACGATCAATGTGACTAGTTTGTTCCATTTGCTAAATGTAAAAGAGACACAAACTGTAGATCCGAAGGAATATACTGCATTTCACGCACTAGGTGTCATTGGCAAGGAAGTGGTTGTGCTCCCCGTTACCTTGGATGATGGCAAGGACTGTGTATTTGTCCTGGCAAAGCCAGATACCCGATTTCCACAAGATGAAATCGAAGCACTCAATGCATTTGTATCACTTGCTCGCATAACCATGGAAAATGCTTCCCTTTATGAAAACCTTTCAAAGAAAGAAAGACTTGAAAAGGAAATCGAGATTGCAAAGGAAATTCAATCCACTCTCCTTCCAAGAAGGATACCTGAATCCACATCTTTAAAATTCGGCGGATTTATGGTACCTGCTCGAGGTATCGGAGGGGATTATTATGATTATATACTTTCCCCTAACGAAAAAGAACTTTTTTTATGCATTGGAGATGTCAGTGGAAAAGGAGTCGCGGCTGGTCTTGTTATGGCAACAGTGCGTACGATCTTACACTCGCTTGTCCGTGTAAAGGATTCGCCGTGGGAAATCATCAATGACATCAATAATTATCTCTATTCAAGTTATAAAGATGCAGTGACTCCGAGGTTTATGAGCCTCATTTTGATCAAATGGAGTCTTGACTCAAATCAACTCCTTGTTTCTGGAGCTGGACACGGAGTTTTCTATTTACATAGAGCAAGTTCAGGTGAAATAGAAGAAGTTGATTCAGGCGGTGTCATATTGGGTATCGCGGAAGATATCTCTCGATTTAAAAATGAAGTTGAAATCGATATCCGACCAAAGGATACAATCCTAATGTTTACAGACGGGGTAACTGAGGCATACAACGAACAAGAAGAACAGTTCGGAGAGCTTGCTCTGAAAGAATTTTTTAAACGAATGATTGCTAAGGAACCCAAACAGATTCTAGAAGGTATTTATTCCGAGATAAAAACTTTTATGAAATCAAAGGACCAACATGATGACATTACGATGGTCTCAATTCGAAAGTTATGAATTTTCCCTCTACAATTGTTTCAATCTTTGAATTATGGATGAGCCGAATTGGAAGAGACGCCATACTCAAATCCACTTTCACCGAATCTGCCACATTGGCTTATTCGGGAGGCAAGGACTCTAGCGTCTGTTTACTTTTTTTTATCTATTTGAACGAACGATATCAGATTTCATTTCCCAAAATTTTTCATATGTCTCACGGAATTCGTTCCAATGAATCGCAAGAGTTGGCTATTCAAAATTATCTTTTTGATACCTTTCCTCGTGTGATTGTAAAAAAAAAAATATTCCAAAACTAGCACATAAGTTAAACAAAGGATTAGAGGAAACGGGTCGCCTCGTCCGGTATCAAATTCTAAACAAACTCTCAAAGACCCCTACTTCCATATTTTTTACTGGTCATCATCCTAGAGATTATTGTGAGTCCATCCTTCTCCACCTAACGAGAGGATCGGGGAAGAATGCATTTTTAACTCTTGCTCCATTTAAATCAAAACGATTCCTTCCACTAATGTTTCTTTTAGACAAAGAATTAGAAGAACTCTACTCGGTCGTAAAGGAAATGATGCCCGTTTTTGAAGATGAGTCTAACGCAGATATAACTTATAAACGCAATCGAATCCGAAGCCAGATGATACCAATTCTACATGACGAAAATATGAATTTTTATCGTTTTTATTGGAATATGCATTCATGGGATACTAGTACTTTGCAATCACTTTCCGAAAGGCAGATACGTATCAGTGAAAACATCAATTTAAACCACTCGAGTGTATCGAAAGATAAGAAGACTTATTTTTATATTCCTGGCACTTCATTTCAGGATCTCGACTCTCACTCTACAAAACAAATTCTAGATTTTTACCTGTCCCTACTTGGGAAACCGCCTTTGTATCGAAAGCCATTTGAAGATTTCCAAAGACAATCCCTTTCGGGAAGAGGACAGATTGATACCGCTGATTTTCTGATAGATAGAGATACCCAAGGAAATACTCTAATCATCAATAAAGATAGCCAACTATTGCAACAACCATTAGTTTTGAAAAAATATAACTTAATCGAAGTTATATGGAATGGTGCCTCTCGCTCTTTTCAGGACGAAAAAAATATATATTCGATTCGCAATCAAAATCCTGGTGAGTTTCTCCAACTACCTTACGGGAAAAAGGAACTTACTGAAATTTTTAGGGAAAATAGAATTCCTGTCTTTCTTCGCAATTTGATCCCCATCGTGTACAAAAAAAACCTACCAATTCAAATCCTATTTTCTATGTTTGATTCATCCCTATCCGATTTTCCTAAAAACGTAAATTTATCTCAATGAACCAATCTGCTGGCAATCCCTATCATGAAGAAATCCACTTTCCAAATACATACTTTTTGACTTCAATAGGCGATTTTACGCAAGATGTGAAGCTACCGGATGAGCCATTGATCGGATTTGTTGGAAGGTCGAATTCGGGCAAATCTTCTCTTTTGAATGCAATTACAAACAAACGGGGACTTGCGAAAGTTTCCAAAACACCTGGCAAAACAAAATTAATCAATATCTTTGGAACTAAATCTGGTTTTAGCCTCATCGACTTACCAGGATTTGGTTATTCTAAGGCTTCTTTCAAAGAACATAAAGAAATGATGTCACTACTCGATCAATTTCTCAACAAAGCAGAATCCCTGAAATTTTTATTTATTTTGTGTGATGCCCAACGGACGATGCCAGTCGAAGAAATGCAAATGGTCGAGACATGTTTACAGAAAAAAATCGTTCCCGTTGTTGTTAGAACAAAAGTAGATAAACTAAATCAAAAAGAAAGAAACATAGTGCAAAAAGATATGGAGTTAGCAATGAACGAATTGGGTTATCCATTCCCACTCTTTTTTACTTCAACAAATTCAGGAAAAGGAATCAATGAGATGAGAAAATTTATTTTGGAGAAGATGAAACTTATATAAGTGCGTTTACAAACTGACCAGGTTTGGATTCATTTCCAACCTGCATGATACCCATGACATTGGATAGCATCATCTTTCGTATATCAGTCAACATATCAAAAGACTCTTTTAAAGCTTCTTTCATTTTGATAATTCGAACTTGTTCTTCCAATCTTTGTTTTTCTAGAGCGATTTCTCGTGCACGATCATTCTTTTGAGCTATGTCCGAAGTATCTTTTCCGACACTCTTTTCTTTCGACTTTTCGCCTTCAAGTCGAACCTCTAGTTCTTTGATCTTAGTTTCTAGTTCTACTTTCTTTTCACGATCTGTTTTTTTGACTGCAGTGGTTTGATTCTCTTTCGATTCTTTATTCTCTTCTTCTAAGGAATTGGCGTACAAATCTTTGAAAGATTTTCCATCTGAGTAAGGTTCTAAACTCGAATCCTTTGATTTCGATTCGATTCGTTTTTGACTCGTTGCTGAAGTTTCTCCACTAACAGCCACCATGCGTCCATCTCGAATCTCGTAGTTAATTTTTACTTGGATGTCTCGAATTTCACTGCCATTGCGAACCGCATCACCGCGGAATTCCTGAACGTGCCCAAGTTCATGAGTAATGACATGGAGCGGAGATAGAGTCTCTGGAGAACTTTCAAGGCGACCGTGACCGACATAACTCACCCGTCTGTCCGCGAGTGGGGACATTTGAGGGAGATAGGTTTGTAAACTGATGCCGCTCATCTTCTGGAAGTTTCCTAATGGGTACTTCGACAAATCTACAAATTAGATGATTAATTTTTTAAAAAAAGGAGAGATTTTCCTAACTTTCGGCGGTGAAAGTTAGGAAAAAGGAGAATTTGATCGAAAAAAGTATCTTTTTAGTAATTTCTCACACAACGAAGGTAGTTTCGGTCTGTTTTGATCGTCTTTTTTTCTACCCCAAAGGACTGTCTATCAAAGGAAATGGTGATAGCCGTTTCTCCAGGAAAGTCCGTTACTTCAGATAATACCGACCAATAATCTCCCTCAACAGTATTGGGAAATCGGGCGAGAACTGCATTCCTTCCAGTAACCGTCAGTCTTTGCAATTCATAAGGAGAAGGAACACGGTAACCATTTCCCAACGCATTGCAGGCATTATATGCCTCGCTTGATCCAGAGATTGCAATCTCTGAGACAGGAATGAGGATTTGTGGAGGTGCCACTCGATTGCAAGCATGAGTACGGGAGTCACAGTATGCAACGGTTCTTGCACCATAACGATAAGGGTCTTGTGGATTGAGCACTGACCCAGCCGATGCACCTTGGCAATCGTTTTGAGCGACTCGAAAAACTTGACCGAAAGAGCACTTTTGCCATTGCAAACGAAGATTGACGTCGTTCACTGTCCCGTCACCGTTATCAACCATATTTACATTGGAAACGACACCTAACAGAGCAACATTGAATTCATCGGCAGTAAAGCCAAACTTCTCTTCAACGGGCTTTGCTTCACAATTGAAAAGAAAAAGTGTAAGAGAGATTAGAATGATCGGATTGTATATATTTTTTTTCATACTTTTGAATCCCTAAAAGATGTGATTGAAGTTCACAAACAACTGTGAGTCTTCCGCTGACTTTGCATAATCAAAGTAAATAACCGTTGCTTGGTTCCAAGGGATACGAAGTCCGATACCACGAGAATGTTTATATCCAATCAGATTTGCTGCTGAAGTTCGATCCCATACTCGACCTACGTCATAGAACGGAACGAGTTGAAAATCAAAGTGCTGACCCCAAATATCTACCGAAGCAAACTTCCAACGAATTTCAAAGTTTCCATATGCCATCGTCTGACCAACGAAACGATCTTGTTTGTAACCACGCATTGTAGTTCGTCCACCGAGACCGGATTGGTTGGTTTCCGTTCCCCACATATTTCTAAATTCATAGAACGGTGCGTCTCCGTTTGTTTGAACCATAGCCGCTCGAGCCGCTAGTACAAACTTCTCAAGCAAAGCTGGTGGTTTTTTTGTAAAATAATCAACCGGGCTAATGAAGATACGACCAGATACCATGTTTTTATTGAATTCATAATTTGATCCAATGGCTTTTGTGGAACGTTCGTGAGTGTATTCTAAAAATAAACCACGATTCGGATCTGGTTCAAAGTCTCTCGTATCATAAACAATACCGGCACGGAGGTTATTCGTATAACCACCATTAAAGCCGAGAATCTTCCCATCTCTGTTGTCACGAGTCAGCCTAGTTTCACCTTGTGGTGTGGTCAATTCCCGATCAACGTCCACAAGACCTAATGGAAAGCCACCTATCTGGTCATAAGCACCAAACTTAGAATCATATGACTTTCCATCAAAAGTGCGGACTACTTGTTTTGAAAGTCTTACCCCTGTAACAGTACGAACCGTTCCACCAAAGAAAGAATACTCACCTGATGCGCTGAACTCTGGGCTTTCGATATCATAACGATTGTAACGTGAATTTGTGACAAAAGGAGCTTCACCGATCCCTGCATCACCAGGGCGACGATAGGAAAGGTTCTCTTCATAATCAGCAAAGGTGGCATTTCGAACTTGGCGGCCCGCAATGTCGTTTCTTTCAAGATAAGAAAGTGGTTGGAGGGTGTTTTCACCGATGCCGAAAAACAAAGTGTTTGGGTTCCTTGAATAGATCAAATCACCACGAAGTCTCCACTTTGTATCAAAGACATAAGGTGCATCAATGCTTGCCCAGTGGTAAGGTGCATTTTTCGTCGTATTAAAATATTGAGCAAAAACTCTGAAACGATAAGGGGTGTATTCAAACAATGGGTTCTTACGATCCCCATTATAAAGATAAATAACACGAGCACCGTAGCCAATCCCTACGTTCGGGTCTGAGTTAATCAAAGGGAGACCAGTAAAATATCCTCCCTCTTTTTTCTTTTCGACGTCCTTTTCAGACATCCTTTTCTTCTCATCGATTTCGAAAGGAAGATCAGTACGGGGAGCCCGGGCTTGCGCAAACAGGGCTAGGTTAGAGAAAAGAAGTAGTATTAGAATACTTCTAAAAAGATTTAAATGCATCGTCCACCTATGCTAAAAGAAGCTTGCCAAGCTTTCTTATTTTCACCGTCGGTGTCAAATAATTTTGATTATTTATGTTATTTCTGCACTAATTTTGTCCAATATGACAATTGATTCATCTTGTTGCACAATTTCTCCTACCTTATGAAGGATTTCCCTTATTTTGCAATGGAATGGGGCTTTGATCGCATTTTCCATTTTCATAGCTTCCATGATAAGAATCGTTTCCCCCAATTCAAATCGTTTGCCTACCTCTGCATACATTTGAATGATTTTGCCAGGCATCGGGCTTCTCACTTCAGGAATCGCGGACTCGGGAGCAGATATTTTACGTTCTGTCCTTCGGAAAGACCATGTCTCACCTCGAAAATGCAAAAAGATCTCTGATCTTACCTGTAAGTATGTCAGACGACTTCCATCCTCAAAATGAATCTCACCCGAAAATGGTTCTTTATCCAATACTGCTTCCACTCCAGGCAATGAAACAAAATGATTCGATTTCCCATCCGCCACACGAAGGTAGGATTCAGAAACAAAAACAGTAAAATCACCTACTGATGTTTCAAATCTATGGTGCATATTGATGTCCTTTACGATTCAGCTTTTCCCACGGATCCAATTCGTTTGTAATGGAACTTGCAATGCCAGCTAACGCCAGTCTTGTGTGCAGTGAGTTGGCTTTCAAATTCAATTGAGATTCATGCTCAGCAATAAAATGAGTCGAAACCTGACCTTTTCTAAAGCCATCTGAGTCGACAAGCGCTTTTAAGAAACTAATATTAGAAATCGGTCCAAATACAATTGTTTCGTCTAACGCATAGATCATTTTTTCTATTGCTTTTTCTCTCGTTTCTGCCCATACAATGATTTTTGCGATCATAGGGTCGTAATAAATTGTGATTTCGGAACCGCTTTGGACACCTCTATCGATTCTAATTCCATCTCCTTCCGGAAATGAAATCGCATGAATCTTTCCAATCGATGGCAAGAAGTGATTGGAAGGATCCTCCGCATAGACTCTGACTTCGATCGCATGACCGACTTGAGGTGGTATCTCTGGTAAGTGGCCTCCTTCTGCAACACGAATCTGAAGTTCGACCAAGTCGAGACCTGTCGTCATCTCTGTAATTGGATGCTCCACTTGGAGTCGAGTATTCATTTCCAAAAAATAAAACTCTCCAGACTCACCTAATATAAATTCAACGGTTCCAGCTCCCATATAGGAAACGGCTTTTGCGGCCTGTACGGCCGCAGATGACATTTTTTGTTTGAGTTCACTTGGGAAATGGGGAGCAGGACTTTCTTCTACAACTTTTTGGTGGCGCCTTTGTAAGGAACAATCCCTTTCATGCAAATGAATCACATTACCAAAGGAATCTCCAAAAATTTGAAATTCAACATGTCTTGGATTTGTAATGTATTTTTCCAAAAGAATCCGATCGTCTCCAAAAGAGGAGATCGCCTCACGTTTTGCCGATAAAATACATTCTTCCAAAGTATCGATCGATTCAATGCGCCGCATACCTTTTCCGCCTCCGCCCGCGCTTGCCTTTGCCATAATCGGAAATCCAATCTTCATGGCCTCAAGCTTAAATCTTTCCATGCTCTGGTCTTCTCCTTCATAACCTGGAACTACAGGCACAGAGAACTGAGAGACTAACAATCGTGATCCGATCTTGTCTCCCATGGCACGAATGGAATCCGGTTTGGGACCTAAAAAAATGATGCCTAGGTTTTGTAATTTGTCCGCAAAATCCGCGTTTTCTGATAAAAAGCCATAACCTGGATGGACTGCATCCGCTCCCGTAACTGAGATAGCATTTAATATTGCATCTTGATTGAGATAGGATAAATGTGGTTCGGAACTTCCAATAAAGAACGATTCATCAGCAAGTCCAACATAAAGACTATTTTTATCCGCTTCGGAATACACGGCTACAGTTTTGATACCTAACCTTTTTGCTGTGAGAATCACTCGCACTGCGATTTCTCCGCGGTTGGCGATTAATATTTTTTTGATTGAGTGCATGGATTCAATCAAGCTATTTGAGAACTATAAATAAATCAACTCCGATTGGAAGCGAGTTGACCGTACGAAAAAATGGAATCTGATGGAAAGGGATGAAACGTATCACGTACTTGCTATCCTTATCTGACAAACTCTACCTTGTTTATCTCACTGGATACTTGTGCCTTTTCTTTTTGGCTCGTGTTTTGTTTCTCACAATCTATTCCTACAGACTCGAAACGTTTGATTGGCTTTCCATCTTACAGACATTTGCGATTGGTCTTCAGTTTGATTTGGCAACATCGGCGATGCTCCTTGGCTTCGGTTATCTACTTTCCGCAATTAGTATTTTGAATCGGTTTACTTTTTACCGAGTATTATGGTCATTCTATCCACTACTTTTGTTTATCTGGTCGATTGGACACCTAGCGGGCGATCTGCTGTATTACGAAAATGCCAATAAACACATAGGATATGAAGCTATCATTTTTTTTGCAGATCTCCCCATGTTGGTTCGTTCCAGTTTTATAGAACAACCGTTTGTGATTGTTTCGATTTTTCTTTTATTGATCGGTATGTTGGGAACTTTGTTCTATCTTTTCCTTAGATATCAAATTTTCAATTTGAAGGATCGAGGATCTTTGGTTTCTAGTATCTTACGATTATTACTTGGAAGCATCTTTATCATTGTATTCATCCGAGGTGGCGTCCAACAATCTCCCTTGCGAGCAAGCAATGCAATTGTAAGCGACGATACAACGATCAATAATATTGCATTAAACGGTATCTATACAACGATTATGGACTTAAAAAGCCAATCCATACCCAATGCCCTTCGGATGGAAAAGGATTTAGCCATCAAAATCGTTCAAGAAGAGATTTCGTATTCCAATGCAGTTTTTTTGAATTCGGAAGACTATCCTTTACTTCGAAAACAAATCGAAACTAACACAAGCAATGTTCCAAATATCGTTTTGATCTTCCAAGAATCTTGGACGGGTAAGTTTGTATGGCCCATTTCTGATGGAATGGTAAATGGAAAAGAACTTACTCCCAATTACAATCGAATCGCAAAAAAAGGGCATAGTTTCAAGAATTTTTATGCCAATGGAGGTCGAACATCTAACGGACTGATGTCGATTATTACAGGAATACCTGATAGACCAGGATTAACAGCGGTAAGATCCCATCAAATTTTGGGAAATTTTTCTGGAATGGGAAACATATTTGAAAAATGGGGATATGATACAATTTTCATCACGGGAGATGATCTTTCATTTGATAACCTAGGGAAAATTTTGCCACACTGGGGATTTCAAAATCTGATAGGAAAAAAGGAAATTACAAAACGCGGAAAGTATAATATTGGTGCATGGGGCTTTGATGATGAAGTCATTTTCGATATCTTACATGAGGAAATGAACAAATCGTACGAAAACAAAAAACCATTTTTGGGTACTGCTCTAACCATGACGACACACTATCCTTATAAAGTTCCTAATCCAAAATTTGAAATTTTTGACCCTTCGGTTCAAGACTTTGATTATTTGAATACTTATCATTATGCGGACTGGGCTCTGTCTGAATTTATAAAAAAAATAGAAAAAGAGCCATACTTTGATGATACAATATTCGTTTTCGTGGCAGACCACACCCACCATCGTTTTCTATCATATTACGAAGATAGGAATGTTCCTTTTTTAATCTACTCTCCCAAAAGAATTAAACCAAAAATGGACTCAACGATTTCTTCCCAATTAGATGTACTTCCCACCATACTTGGTTTAGTCGGAAAAGAAACAACATTCTCTGCTATGGGAAGAAATCTACTTTCACAAAATTTACCTAGAGGTCGGGCTTATTTTGCTTATGGAGCCGCCTATGGATGGATTGAAGAAAATCAATTTGTTTATCAATGGGTAGATGGTGACAAGAGTTTACATTTTACATCAAGGCCACCTTACGGAGAGAATCTTGAGTGTGCACAGGATCGTTTGCGTTGTGCAACATCACTTCAAAAAGGCCAAGCATTCTTCAATCTATCCATCGATTTAATGAATCAGAATAAAATCTATCCTGGAGAAAAAAATAATGTCGATCCGAAATAAAATACAAAATGTTCCAGTAGGTTTGGAAAGAAATATGAGCGTGTCTTTTTGGTGGTTCTTTGATAAAAAACCAGCGAAGGCGATCATCGAGTCCAAAATCTATGATCGATATCACGACATCAGTTTGCTTCTCGAAATCGATCTCTCAAAACAAGTGATCGTTGATTGCGAGATAGAAGAACGTCGCACTCCATTTGCTACATGTCCTGGTGCCATCCAAAATTATAATTTTTTAAATGGAACAAAATTAAATCGCCCAGCTTTAGACATCGCCATCAAACAATTTATAGCACATTCAAAACATGGCTGTATTCGAATTGACCAATTATTGTATTATGCTGTGGACAATTTTGTTTCTGCACTTGGCTATGAATTAAAAAGTAGAGAACTTCCAAGAGAGTGGAATGAAGAATACCATACTCAAGATTCAAAGCCATTTGAGAAGCGGAGTGCAGCCGTTCACCAGTGGTGGATCAAAGACCGAGTGATGAAAAATAGCTGTTATACGATGAGTGAAAACTTTGAAGATGAGTCTTCAAGAAACGAATTGAAAGGGGCAATGAGTATCACCCCTTTGTTACTCGGGTTAAGAAAGGGAAAGTGAGACCAAATTGGGCAATTCAAAGAGAGAATAACTCTCTTTTGAATCAACCCAATAGTAGTAGGTTAAGAATACTGAGCGATCTACTTTACTTCTTTTTTTCTCTACAGGTGCCACTGCTGCAGGAGCATCGGGATTGCACCAGTATTGGTTCGTTTGCCACGTAATGACGAGTGGTGAAATATAGAAGAGTTCCTCCCACACTCGCATTGCTGTCGATTAGGCCGAAAAAGTAAGACTTATAACTATCATCCCCCTGTTCTTGGTGGATCGATCGAAGGTAAACCCTTTTTATGAATCACAAGTGAATGGCAATTAAGGGTAATCAGAATGAAAAATACTACAAAATTAATTTTCTTCATATTAGAATCTCGCTATGTTTTGTTTTACGATGAGTTGTCGAATCTGATCATCCGATTCTACTATCTCTTTAAGTGAACTCACAGAGATTCTCTTTTCGTCCTTATCGTAATTAAGTGTGTTATTTGATGCTTCACATGTTACTTCTAATGTTTTTGGAGAGTAGATGCTGAGCGTTACTAAGTGCAATAAGAAATCAACAAAAGTCCTGTAATAATGGAGCTGATAAATTTTCTCATTTTCACATAATTCAGAATATTCAATAGCGCGGTTTTGCAATAATCCCACAATAAAAAAACTAAATGTTTTTTCGACAGTTTTCCCGGGTTTTGCTTCTCGATTCAATGTGACCCTATTGTGATGACAATTCATTACAAATAGGAGCACAATACATATTATTGATGATTTCCACATACTAACTTTCCTTTGACCTTTTTAAGTTAACGGAGAATCTTTATTATCGAGAGCAGTGTCAATTTTTTTAAAAAAATTAAAAACTCAGGTACAAACTCGTTTAGATTCAACCTTCCTCTGTAGCACCAGGAGAAAGAATGAGTACACTTATTGAGACATTGAAAAAGGCAAATATTCCTTTAGAAATCGCCTACGAGATTGAATCCGAAATGGAAAAAAAGTTTGTTGCCAAAGGGCCATTTCCTCCTCTAAAATGGGAGAAGGAAGTTCTTATGCCCATCCAACAAGAACAATTCAAGACCAGCGAACGCTTAGAAAATTTGCGCGTAACGATGGACGCCCGATTTGAAGCTTTGGAAACAAAAATGGATTCTAAGTTTGAAGCATTAGAATCAAAGATGGATGCTAAATTCGAAGCATTAGAATCAAAAATGGATGCTAGATTTTTAGCTTTTAAATCAGAGATGGACTCCAAGTTTGAAGCAGTTTCGATCCGATTTCAATCCATCGAGGATCGTTTTCGTATTTTTACATGGATGCAAGGCGTACTCATGGTAATGATATTTGCAATCTTTAGTAAACTCTATTTTGGAATGTGAATCCCACCTGACGTAGTACGCTATATACTAAGTCACCTAATCCTAGAGTATCCTTACTTATCTATGGAACGCCGGGAAAACTATTCACATACTGGATTTTAAAATCCGGGAAAGAATTTACGATCTGAACTTTAAAGTCAGGAAAGCTATCTACAATTTGCCATTTTCCACAATCACTGGGAAAGGAAGAAACTTGAACAACCTTTAGATCTGGAAAAGAATTTACCACCTGCACTTTAAAATCTGGAAAACTATTCACAATCTGAACTTTGCCAGACAATTTTTTCCCTTTGAATGTGCAGTCGGAACCGACAGGTCCAGCCATCAATGGAAAACATATAAGGAGACTCAGTAAAAATAAAATTCTCATAGCACCTCATGATTTGCGTTTTTAAAATCATCTCTATAAATCCCAATTTTAAAAATAAGCAAGCACAATCAGAATAAAAAGTAGATTTTTGATGACTATCTCATAGCATTTCCTCATGACAAATGGTCCAGCAATCCTTTTCACTCAATGCCTTCAAAACGACTTTACGGCACTTTTGGACAAATACGATCCTTTACCGAATTCGCTACACGTTGGTTATGCGGAATCGAACCGTCTTTTGAGCGAAATGGCAGAGCATGGACCTGTTTACTCTTTGATCGAGTGGGCGTATCAAACTCCAAAAAGCGATCTTGAAATCATTCATATTCGAGATTGGCATGATGCAAACGACAAAAAACAAGTGGATCACCTAGCACAGTTCGGATCCCATTGCATTGCCAATACGAAGGGAGCAGAGTTTGTCTTTCAATCATGGATGGGAAATGATGCATCGAGGCATCACATCATCAATGCATCAGGTTTGAATGATTTTGTGGATACAAATTTGGCCGAAACACTTGCTCCTTTCAAGGGGCAAAAACTCAAAGTGGGTATCACAGGTGTATGGACTGAGGCGAAAATCACATTCCTTTGTTATGATTTGAAAACACGTTATCCCGAATTTGAGATTGCAGTTTGTTCGGCGCTCACAGCAAGTTCATCTTTATCGATGCATTTCATCGCTCTTGATCAGCTCAAACAAATCCTCGGTATAGAAATTTTCCCATCCATTGGTTCTTTTACTCAATTTTTAACTGGTTCACAGCCTGATCTTGAAAAGAAAATTTCCAGTCATTCACGTGTCTCTTCCGATCATTTAAAATTGGATCCCAAATACCCTATCTCAGATACAGATAAAAAAATACTCCTCTATCTTTTTCGTGATTGTAAAGAAGCCGACTTCAAAACATTAGATGGAGGTTTTTCTGGCAATGTTGTGCTCAAAACAACCGCCATTGATTTATTTGGGCATACGCAAGTTCCTTGCGTCGTAAAAATCGGCAACAGAGACTTAATAGCAAAAGAAAGAACATCCTTTGAAAGGATTCAGGAAGTATTGGGCAATAATGCACCATCTATTGTCGATTTTTGTGAATTAGGTGACCGAGGTGCCATCAAATATCGTTATGCGGCTATGCTAGACGGGAACGTGCGTACATTCCAAAAAATGTTTGGTGCAAGCAATGATTTTACGGCCATCGACAAAGTGCTGGATGTAGTTTTCAAACAACAATTAGGAAGGTTGTATGAAGCAGGTGGAACTGAACGACTGAATCTACTGGAATACTATGACTTTCAGGCAAAATATGCAAAGAGTGTCAGATCTCGAGTAGAATCCTTGATTGGATCTCCAGCCAATGGAGATAAAATTGAAATCTTGCCTGACATTCAAATGGGGAATCCCTGCCATTTTTATGAACATGATTTATTGACTTTAAAAGAGTACAATGCAGTTAACCACAACCTAGCGTATGTTCATGGAGATTTGAATGGTGCAAATATAATTTTGGATGCCCAAGATAATGTTTGGCTGATTGATTTTTTCCATACACATAGAGGTCATATTTTACGAGACCTTCTGAAATTGGAAAATGATATCTTATACATTTTTACAAAAATTGAGAGTGAAACAGAATTGCTTGAAGCAATTCAGCTTACGGAAATTTTACTAGATCAAGAAGATTTAGGCATTGCTCTTCCTTTGGAAGCACCTTCCATACTAAAAAATTCAAAACTCCAAAAAGCATACCGCGTCATCGCAAAACTTCGATCATTTTACCCGGCACTCGTCAAATTGGATCGTGATCCGTATCAAATCCATGTAGGCCTACTACGTTATGCGATGCATACTCTATCTTTTGATGAAAGTAACGATTTTCAAAGGAAGTGGGCATTACATTCAGGATGTGTATTGATCGAAAAGGTGAGAAACTACATCACAAAATCAAAAAACCTTCGCATCGATTTTCTAGCTCATGAAAATGATCAAACCAACGGAATTTACGGACGCATCGGACTCACGATTCTACCAGGAAGAAAAGACCGCGGGCGTAACATAGATGATGACATAAAAGACATTAAAAATAATGGCATCACCCATGTAATGTCTCTCATCACCGAACAGGAATATAGTGACTATGGAGTATCCAATCTTAAGGAAGACTATGCATCCGCGGGTATTTCTGGATACTATCTACCGATTCTCGACCAACGTGTTCCATCGAAAGAAGCATTACAAAATGCCATGTCTTGGATGGATACAACACTTGCCAATCCGACAAACAAAATCCTGATCCATTGTGTAGGTGGATTGGGTAGATCGGGTACGGTGGCCGCCGCATATATTATGCATAAAGAAAAAATATCTTCTGACAAAGCCATTCAAATCATACGCTCTTCCAGAAGTGAACGAGCCATCGAATCGAGAGAGCAAGAATCATTTTTGGATGAATTTGCAAAATCGCTTTCTTAAGGAAATGTTGTAAATGGTCCTGGCAAATAGCACCCCCACTTTATTTTTCGAACATTTGAAATATGATTGCACCTTTTAAAAAATGGATCAAAGAAGAATTGTATGAGTAAAAAGACATCTCGGAAACATTTTTTAAACACTTCCCTTTCGTTCGGTATTATATTGACTTTGCCACAATTTTTGGAGACATGCCAGAGTTTACCAACTAGAGATGAAGGGATGCCCATTTTTGCAGATGCTCAAGTTCCTAATATTTGGAAAGCCCTATATGCTGGATCACTCTCACCTAATCCACATAATACACAAGCTTGGAAGTTTAAAGTAATCTCTGAGCGTAGCGTTTTACTATTTGTAGATGAAAGTAGAATTCTACCATTTACAGATCCATCACAGCGACAAATTCATATTGGACAGGGATGTTTTATCGAATGTTTTAAGATGGGAGCTTCATCCTTAGGCTTCGAAACGAAAGTAACTTATTTTCCAGAAGGAGAATATAAGATGACACAAACTGGAAAGAAGCCCGTAGCCAAATTAAGTTTAGAACCCACAAAAGAAAAACCGAACCCATTGTTTCAATCGCTTCAAACTAGAACCACAAATCGAAGTGTATATTCCGACAAAAATGTCAAAGGCGAAGATCTACTTCAAATCTCAGGTCAGATCAATTCCGAACAAGGAAATCTGATTTGGATCCCCGGATCAAATTCCAAATTCTCGGAGATACAAGGTTTATTGATCGAGGCATTCGCGCTCGAGATCAACCTAACAAGAACGAACGAAGAAAGTCGAATTTGGTTTCGAACCACTGATTCAGAGATTTATGAAAAAAAGGACGGCATCAGCTTACGTGGGAATGGGATGACAGGGCTTTCTTACTTTTTTATCAGTAACTTTTTTGTATCTACAAAACCAGAGGATTGGCATTCCGATTTTACAAAAAATGCTGCCATCGATTCTTTTCGCAAACAAGTAAATAGCGCAAAGGCATTCGGATATATCAAAACTCCCAAAAACAGCCCTAGGGATTGGGTGAATGCAGGCGAGTCGTATGCAAGAGTCAATTTATTGTTGAACGAAAAACGCTACGCAATTCATCCAATGAGTCAGATTTTGCAGGAGTATCCAGAGATGGACGCACTCAGACTCAAATTAGAAAAACTCTTAGAGATACCGTCGAGTGAGAAAATACAGATGTTATTTCGAATTGGTAGGAGCGATTATCATTTCCAAAGTCCGCGAAGGGATATATCAAATCTTGAAATCAAATAAGCCAAAAATACAAAAAAAGAAACGATCACTGTCACACCCCCTCTCGATTTGGATCTAACTATTTATAATTTAAGGAAGGAAATTATGAAACCAATCTATATAATCGCACTCGTCTGGGCATTTTTCCATACATGCAAACCCTCGCAGGAAACAGCGAGTACCCCATCTATAAAGCCAGGAGTCATTGAAATTACAGAGTTCAAACTCAAAGCTACAGTCTCTGACGAAGATTTCAAAGCGTCAGCACGAAAGATCCAAACGGAATTTCTTGAAAAACAGAAAGGGTATTTGAAACGGACATTAGCTGTTTCAAAAGAAAAGGTCTGGACTGATATTGTGTATTGGGAAAATCAAAAAAGTTTTGAAGATGCAGGCAAACTTGCAGAAAAGTCAGAAGCAGCACAACCATTTATGGAGACGATTGATTTTAAAACTCTTAAATTCAATCTACTAACGCCTGTAATTTCGGAATAGTGGTGCATCCTTTTCTTGCATCTTACTCCGAACAGGAAGACTCGGATCTCATTTCTCAAGCGAGGGAGGGTTCACGAGTCGCCCTTGAGAGATTAGTAAAAAAACACCAACATTACATTTACAATGTAGCATTAAAAATGACCTTAAGTCCGTTTGATGCAGAAGATATCACTCAGGAAGTGTTGATCAAAGTTATTACCAATCTTGCAAAGTTTCGAAACGAAAGTAGCTTTCGTACTTGGCTTTACAGAATCACTTTCAATCACTTTCTCAAAATGAAAAAGGTGTGGCTAGAAGATTACATCACCTCTTTTGATGCCTATGGAAACGAACTTAACAAGATGGCAGATAACAGTCTTTCTGCGATTGAACAATTAGAGATGAAAGAGCTCATCGCTGAAGCAAAAATCAGTTGTATGAGCGGAATGCTACTTTGCTTAGATCGAGAGCAGAGACTAGTTTATGTTCTGGGTGAAATTTTTAGCATAGATCATTCGCTAGGCGCAGACCTTCTCGAAATATCAAAGGATAATTTTCGCCAAAAACTTTCTCGTGCGCGCAAAGATCTTTACAACTTTATGAATGATAAATGTGGTTTGGTCAAGACTACAAATCCATGCCGTTGTGAGCGCAAAACAAAATCTTTTATTCAAGCCGGCTGGGTTGATGAAAGTAAAATGAAATACAATACGGAATATCTTAATCAAATAAATGAAGTTCTACCTAGGAAGACTAATGATTTGGATGAATTGACGGAATTTGAATATGCAGATCTATATCGAAGTCACCCCTTTCAAGAAAAAGACCATTATAAATCATTAGTTTCAAATATTTTAAAAGATGATAGGGTAAAAACCATTTTTAATTTTGATTCAGATCTTTAAAAAGTGCCCTCTATTTTGCCTTCTCCGCTTCGATCAATGCATCCAACTCTTTTTTCCTCGCCCGCATTACGTCCAATAAATGAGCCTGTAGCTCTTCAAAGGTTCCAAAATCTTCAGGTTTAAAGATCCCTACTTCCATATAGCCGACAAAGTTATTTTTCCTCTGGTGTTGGTAACTAGAAACGCCAGATTTGACTGCTACATAAATGGGTATCTTTTGATCGAAGGCGATCTTAACCATTCCCTTTTTGAGCGGGCGAATCTCTTCCGAATATGAGTTGTGACCTTCCGGATAAACGATATAGGAAGTGGTCTCCAATCCTTTTAACAATCGTTTGATGGACTTTACGACAGTTCTGGCTTTGGAGTTGTCGAAAACTTGGGATCCCATAGCAAGCATCCACCAATAGGCAAATAATGTCTTTTTGATGACTTGGTTAGCTAAGTAAGGTCTTCCGATCATATAACAATCATAAGGAAAGTCCAATTCGTTTACATGATTCAAAAAGATAAAATGACCTTTCACAGGCGGATTGATCTCATTGAAGCTTTTTAAAGTTGAGTTTGTATATTTGCTAACATCTTCTCCCCACAAACGGGAACCTTTCAGAAAAGCTTCAATGCGCGCCGGAGTGTCCCGTCTGACAGAATGATACAACCCCTTCACGAGGAGTGGGCTCGCTTTGCCGAAAATAAGGATCAGCACACGAAGATAGATTTTGATTACAAAATAGCCATACTCTGGTTTTTGTCCCTGCAATGCACGGACGAGATAGTCGTCAAGGAAAGGTATTTTAGCCACACCTGACAGTTGACGGGAGATAGGGATTCAGGGAAATAAAAAAAGCCCGGATGATCCGGGCTTTCTTGGCAGAGATAACAGCGTTAGTTAAGGAGTGGTAGCACCAGTTCCTGTTGCTGTTGGTTCCGGTTTGTTCGGAACATTCAATTGTTTTTTACGCTCTGGATCATATTTGAAATATACAATATTCTCAGAATCGATATCATAGATACGACCTCGAACGTCCGCATGATCCAAACGATATTCTTCTGGAACACGAACGTCAAACATAGCTTGCAAACGATGGTCCATCTTGATGTAAGGGTTTTTTGTAAAGTCGTAAGTAGAACCATCGACTTTTACAGCTTCGCCTTCTACCGGTTTACCGCTCGGATCTAGTTTCCCTTCAGCCTTCCCTTGAGAATTATAAAGATAATAATTATCATAAGGATATTTTAATTTGAAAATATTGATCGCATTTGCTTTTGAATCACGACAAAGACTGATCGCACCAAAGTAATTTTCAATTCGGTACTTTCTATGACTTGGCTGGAGCTTTTGGTGCTTCTCTAGGTTTTTTTCAACTTTGAGTGCAGTGATCCTAGCTTCTTTTGCAAGTCCAAGGTGTCGGTAACCGAGTTCCATATTTTTTTCTATGGCATACTTGTTAAAAACATAATGAACTTCTTTTGGATCATACATTCTGCGTGAAAAAGGAGCTTCTCTAGGAATATCCACTACATCATGACGAAAGTATGAACCTTTTCCATACTCAATGGAAATATCTAAAAGAGCTTTGTCGAGTTCGTTATTCGCATTCTTCCTTTCCATCGCAACTTTCATCATCTCTTCTGCTCTCAGCACATAAAGTTGCGATAGCTCTTCAGTGACCTTTTCAACACCTAACTGGCATTCTAAAAATCTTTGATATGCAGCTACATAATTGCCTTCAAAATAGTATTGAAGTCCTTCTTGATAAATACGTTTAAGCTCTTCGTATTTTTTTATACGAAAGCCTTCTTTGCCTTCTGGGGCGTGAATGGATGTTGGCTTACCTTCGGGATCTTCTCCTCGAAAGTTTTTGATCATTGGCTCTAACTCTCGTAAGTAGGTCAAAAGTTCGATGCGCTTATTGTAAGCCTTGTTGGATACCGACTCCGCAAACACAAAAGATTGTGTCGCAAGTGTCAGAACGAATATCAGAATGGAATGTTTCATTGCTCTGCCGCTCATACCTTTCCGTAATTTCCTTCACGTGAAGAATCTTACAAGTAATTTCAGGGTGGTTCCCTACAAGGATTATCGGAGATTTACGATATTGGATTGACAGATTGTATTTAAAAATCAGGCTTTTATTTGATTTTTAACGATGTCTACAGCCGCCGCCCAATCAAAAAAAGTTTCGTTTCGTGCCAAAGAAGTAACAGTATGCCCGATTTGTGAAGAAAATCACCAAAAAGAGCAGATGTTCCAAGGCGGTGGTAGGCTCATTGCTGGCAAACTTGCCCAAGACTTACGCCGAACCTATGAAAAAAATAAAAAATTCGGTCGCGTGAGCCCTCTCGACTACGTGATGACCGTTTGCCCACGTTGCTATTATTCTGCATTTCCTAAGGATTTTAGCACATTAACCCAAGTGGAAAACGAAGCCATCCGCAAACAAACCGACCTGCGCAAATCTTATGTAGAAAAGATTTTAGGGCCTTTGGACTTTATGGCCGACCGAAATCTGGCGACGGGTGCGGCTTCCTATTTACTAGCCTTTGACTGCTACCAACTCAGGTCCCCGGCCAATGCACCCACTCCTAAAAAGGCGATGTGTTCGATACGGGCCGCCTGGTATTTTGCTGACCTTCACGAAGAATTCCCGAACCACAATTTTGATCAAATTAGAGACTTACTCTACCAAAAAGCCGCCATCATTTATGGAACGACGCTTGAAATGATGCAAAGTGGACAGGAACCCGTGGATTCCGTTGCTGGAATGCTTGGTCCAGACACTGACAATAACTGGGGTTTTGATGGCGTTATCTATCTAAATGCCTTCCTGACTAAAAAGTTCAAAGACCAATTGGCACCGAAACCTGAGGACCAAGTTCTACTCCTTTCTCGAGCGAAAAGAACTTTGGCTAAATTGTATGGCTCTGGAAAATCCTCAAAAGGAAAACCAGGACCAATCCTAGAAATGTCACGTGAATTATATGATGAGTACAACGTCATTCTTGAGGAATTAGGCGGAGAAAAGTAGCATTTGCCAAATTATGCTCTTTCTGTCGAATATGACGGCTCTTGTTTTTTCGGATGGCAGAAACAAACTTCTCTAAAATCCGTCCAAGAATCCTTAGAATCTGCTCTAAACATCATCCTACACAAAAATCCTCACTCCAAACTCTGTGTGGCAGGTCGCACAGATACGGGAGTTCATGCGCTTGGCATGATTTGCAATTTCAAAACGGAATTTCCCATCCCAAATGATTATAAACTCATCCATTCCGTAAATGCACTCTCAGATTTAGGAGTAAACGCCCGAAGCATGACAGAGGTTCCCGACGATTTTCATGCTCGATTTTCCTGCACTGCGAGAGAGTACGTTTACAAAATCTATTATTCCAAACACGAAAGTGTGCTCCACCGCAAATCAGCATACTGGCTCAAACACCACATCGATTGGAATCGCATCCAGGAACAGATTCCCTATCTACTGGGCGAAAGGGACTTTCGCTCATTTACCAAGGCAAAATCCATGAAAGGGAAACGAGCGATCCGCAATATCCAAGAAATCAAAGTAGAGCAAGATCCCCAAGTGAAAGAACTCTACCAAATACGAGTCAAAGCCAATGGATTTATGCACAATATGGTTCGCATTACGGTTGGAACTTTACTAGACATAGGGAAGGGACGTTGGGAACATAGATCCATTGAGTCTATATTAGAGGAAGAGGATCGCACCCAAGCAGGAATGACACTTCCTCCTCACGGTCTTTATTTTGTACGTGCCTATTACCAAGAATTCCCCCAAATCGATGCTTTGTATGAACCAGTATTTCCTTAGAACTCTGTTCATTTTTGCTCTATTTGCACCCTTTGGTCTCCTCTCTGCGGAGGGAATAGAGGATTATAATAAAAGAAGGTATGAGGTGGGAGGTTGGGTTGGCGCAGGAAACCCTTTCCCAAGTTCAAAAACCATTGAACTTCTAGATACTACCCTCGGTGGCGGAGCCTACGCTCGACTTCCTTTTCCATCCTTATTTTACACAGAGATCGGTACTTCCTATGCTGTGTTCCAATCAAAATCGGAACGTGGTCTCACAACGATTCCCGTATATGCCGCGTTAGCTTACAAGATTCCCATCGATTTACCGATACAATTTTTTGCAAAGGCCGGTGGAGGCCAATCGTACATCGTTGCAAGACCTGCAGATACTGCTCGTTGGGTTCCGTTGATTTACGGTGGTTTAGAAGCTAGTTTTATTGCGGGGAAACGGATTCGAATTGGGGTTCGACTGGATTATAATCAAATCCGTGAAACAAATCTTGATTTGCCCGATTCATATCGTTATCCACTTGCTAGTCCTTATGACGACCCGCGTCTACTCAACCCAAATTATTATAAATTAGAAAACGCTGAGTTTTTTTACTTCGGTCTAATGGTTGGTGTGTTAATATGAAACATCAGCTAAATGTAATTCATTCATTGTTTTTAATATTTTCATTTTTTGCATTATTTTCAAATTGCAGAACTCAACTAGATTTAGCCGATGAGACAAATCTTCCTGTACTATCCACATTATTTAACAATCGCATGCTTTTATTGCTCAAAGGAACGTTTTCCAGTGACAGTCCGTTAGATTGGAGCGAAGTGAACAATGGCACAGGCGCGATTTATCTAGACTCACAGGAAGCTGGCTTCGATCCTGTTATGAATCTTGCCGGATTGCAAACAGCAGGTAATTTGCCTATTTTTATTGATATTGGAGAAGTTCGTATCTCCAGTAAGTTTCAAAAGGGAATCAACGATCTCACCCAAATTCGGGACAGTTTGGATTCCATAAAGTTTTGGGACTATATCGCTCCTGAGAGACAAGTTTGGTGTACGGTTCCCTATTCATTCGAGGAAGATACCTGCAAACAAAACAACGGTATTGTGAAAGCGGCTGACTTCTTTAACGGCATTGGAGCACAGTATCCATCCAATGATCCTTCTGCTAAGACGGAAGGAGCAGGATTTGGTCTAAGCACATTTGGAAGACAATATTATTATACTGGAATCTATTTTAGATCTCTTGTGACAGGTTTTGCAAATGATGCAGGCCTTCCCATCACGACCACTCGTTTTGATAACCGTCCAGTCATTGGACTCAACATTGTTCCACGTAACAACTACACTCCAGGTACATCGACTCTTGCAAAAAACTCGATTGTTCCCAAAATGTTTCCTGTTTTGTACTCACAACGAGCAGGTCAATCGGATATGGAAATTAGAGAAGGTTTTGACCCTTATATTTTGGAAGTGCGGGTCAACCTCAAAGAAAATCTAATGGCACACTCCTACACTTCCGCACGCGCTCAAACAATCACATTTGTGGGAGTAAGTGATGCTTTTTTTGAGCACAAAGGTGAAGGCGATGCCGGAGGCAATCTGATCACGAGATCTCGGATCATTTACCCGGAAACTGCTTCCAGTCTCCTCATCACAGGTGGAGCCGGAAATTTACTCTATCATTATGGAATTTTTAGAGCGGGTGAAGAAACTCTCATCGGAGTTCTCCCACTTGCCGCTACTCCTGCCAAATCCAATGCAAAAATCAAATATTTGAATTCTGGATTATACAAAATTGCTTGTATGGGAGACATAAGTCGTCAGGACGGGGTACCAGACACAATCGTTCGTGAAACTACGTTCTCGATTCCTGAATTTCCTTTCCGCCAAACGATTTCAGTCGATTTAGCCTGCCCGTAAATGTACTATAAATAATCTCCAATAAAAATCCTCTTGGATTTTTTTAACTTTGTTCTACGCTATGTAATTACGAAAATAAATATAACAGAACAGAATATGAGCCCCAGATTCAAAATACTAACCAACCTATTTTCCAAAGAGGATTCAAGTTCTCTTAATTCTGCCTTTCCAATAAGGTTCAAACTACTTCTTATCATTTCCTTTGTTTTACTCGTATCCGTTTCTGGAGTGATTTTTCTTGCTTCCTACTTCTTTCGAAAAGATAGTGAGGTGCGAGTAAAAGAGAACAATATCAAAATCAACGATATCCTCGCACTCAAGGTCAAGTCAGACCTCCAATCCATTCGACAGGATGTTCATATTATTTCGGGAAGCATCATACGAAATCCAAAGGTGGCCCAATCAGTCGCCAAAGAATTGTTCGATGTAGACCAAAGTTTTATTTTGGTTGGAGCATATGGTCAAGGTGGCCAGCCCAAATTCGAAGTGTTAAACGAAGAATTTTTGCAAAACTTTGATTATCAAAAATCTGAGATTCAAAATCTTATGGGAACGATCAAAGACAAAGTCAAAAAAGCATATTCAGGTTCAACTGTCATTTGGAATGCAAGTCCATATTTTAGACATCCGATGTTATGCCTTGCCTTCCCTCTTTCTGAAACCAAAGACACTGGCACGATTCTCATCACCTTGGTAAAGTTAGATCGTCTATTGAATGCATTCCAAACTTCAGGTACGGTTGAAACTTTTCTCATCGGTGACGATGGGAGTGTGTTAGCCCATCCAGATGCCAAGATTGTTCTTTCAGGATCGAAACTGAATGATCTCCCAATCGTGGAGAGAATGAAAAAATCACTAGTTGACAATGGTCAATTTCGATATGAAGATAAAGAAGGTAAGTATTTTCTTGGTTCATTCAAAAAACTGGGAATCGGTGGTGTGGGAGTTATCTCACAGGTGGAAGAAGACCGCATCTTTGCGGAGGTAAACAATATTCAAAAACGGAATATGTATCTCTTGGTCATCTCTCTTGCCATTGCGTTTATCATGGTTTATATCTTTGCAAAATCACTTTCTACTCCGATCCTTGCACTCGTCAATGCCGCTAGAATGATCCAAGCAGGACAGTTTCGATTGAATCTCAAAGCAACAACTAGAGATGAAATTGGCGTGTTAACACGTTCGTTCGTTTCCATGGGCAAAGGCTTAGAAGAAAGAGAAAAGTTAAAAGATTCATTCGGTAAATTTGTGAATACGGATATCGCAGAACTTGCCGCAAAAGGTGAACTTGCGATCGGTGGGGAAAGAAAGAACTGTGCTGTTTTTTTCTCTGACATTCGAAGCTTCACTGCCATCTCCGAAAAATTAGAACCAGAAGACGTCGTCGAGTTTCTAAATCAATACATGAGTGAAATGGTAACCTGTGTAAAAGAAACAGGCGGTATCGTAGATAAGTTTATCGGAGATGCCATCATGGCTACCTGGGGAGCCATACGTTCTTCGGGCAATGACTCAATTGATGCCGTGGAAGCATCTGTTCGTATGCGTGAAAGATTGCTTATCTTCAATAAAGGAAGAGGCAGTGTCAAAAAGCCCATCATTCGGATCGGCTGTGGAATCAACACTGGTTACGTGATTGCAGGTCAAATCGGATCTTCCGATAAAATGGAATACACCGTCATCGGTGATACAGTAAACCTTGCTTCGCGAGTTGAGTCACTCAATAAGGAATCTGGTACGGACATATTAATCTCTGAGTATACTTACGCCGACGTCAAAGACAAATTCCATACGGTGAGTATGGGTGAGATCAAAGTCAAAGGGAAAGTCAAAGCACAGAAGATCTATGCCGTCTTGGGCAGAAAAGGTGATCCAAAGTGCCCTAAAACACTTGCCGATTTACGAAAGCTAGTTGGCATACCAACTCCAGAAAAGAAATAATAAACTATGAAGTTTGATAAAGCTGATTATAGAGTCCTGATCTTATTCTTTCTGATCGCCGCTTCTTTTTCTTATCTATTTTACTGGGATATGAATAAGAAGATCGATATCGGTGATAGAGAAGTCATCGGTACGATCCACTTCAAAAACAACATTGTTCAAAGAAAACTGGAAGACCAAGTTGTCTGGGAGACTTTGGAAAACAATAGCCCTCTTACTAATAAGGATACAATTCGCTCCGAAGCATTTTCAGATGCCATCATCCGGTTGAAAGACGGAACAGAAATCAACATAGATGAAAACTCCATGTTTAACTTGGATTTATCGGGTGACAAACCTAGCCTTGAGTTCTCGCAAGGTTCGATGCAGGTAAAAAACAGCGGATCTAAAGAATCAAATTTGGTCATCAAATCTCAGGGTAGCGAAATCGATGTAGGGAGCGGAAACCTAAAGCTTGAAAAAGAAGCAAAAAAGGATCTTAGCCTTTTCGTTGAAAATGGATCATCTAAGATTACCCACAATGGAAAACAAATAGACGTTAGCAGTGGTAAAAAAGCGGACCTTGTCGAGGGAGCAGAAGTAGCCGTCAAAAAAATTCCGGTTAAATTGGTATCCCCTGCTTCGCAAAGTCTCTTTCTAGCGGAAAGCTCAGATGCAAATGTCCATTTTGAATGGACTCTTGACCAAGGTTATAGTGAATCTCTTCTCGAAGTTTCTAGGTCACCACAATTCAAACTACAACTCATCAAACAGCCGCTTACTAGCAAATCATTCAATGCACCTTTGAAAGAAGGAACATACTATTGGAGAGTGCAGGGGAAAGATCCTACATCTGGCAAGTGGGAATCGAGTGATACAGGTAAGTTCTTTGTGGCCAAAGATGAACAGCTAAGACTTGATAACCCAAGCAATGGATCTGAGTTTACGTTCGTGACTGAACCACCTCTCATCAATTTTAGTTGGCCAAAGATCTCAACAGCACGTGGATATCATTTTGAATTGGCAACAGATGTAAAATTTGCAAAGCCCCTCAAATCAATAGAGACTGAAGCCAACACAGTATCCTTCGATGACTTGCCTGCAGGAGAATACCACTGGAAAGTCATTGCCCATTCCAGTTTTCCTGGTGCCGCCGATAAAAGTGCAGGACCTCATCATTTTAAAGTCAAAAAAATAGACTCCTATCCTGCTCCTCATTTAATTCGACCTGCCAACGGTGCAGAGATTACTTTGGAAGAAATCCAAAAAGGCCAAGCGATCATGATTTGGGAAGGGAATGCTGAGCTTGCTAAGTATAAAGTAGAGATTTCCAAAGATTCAAAATTTGCCTCCACGTTGCTTTCCAAAGAAATTGCTTCAAATTTTTATAATCCAAATTGGAAAGAATTTGGACAGGGTGTTTTATATGCACGAGTTCGAGGTATTTCCGCGGATGGAAAAGATGGAGAAAACTCCCCTGCATCCAAGTTTTCTATAGTTGAAAAGAAAACGCCGGACGAAGAACCAAAAAAAGAAGAGCCTAAAAAGGAAGAAAAAGTAGAAAAACCCAAACCGGCTCCTCTCGAATTGATCTCTCCATTCAACACTGTCGTAGAAATGAAGGGAAAATCGAGCATAGAGTTCCTATGGAAGGGAGGACCTGGTGCAGACAAGTATGAATTTGTATTGTACCAAGTGACAGGAGAACGACGAACAGCCATTTATCGATCTCAAGTAAAAACATCATCTGTCAGCATTCGAGATCTTTCATTGCTAGATGAGGGTCCGTTTTCCTGGGAATTGATAGAATATAGAGATGGCGAAGCCTCTCAATCACGCAAGGGTAATTTTATAATTAGTTTGAATCAATTAAAGACATTGAAGCCAGCTGATATTCAATTCATATCACCCAAACGACTTTACAAAGAGGGCAAATGATTCTATTTCAAAAACTTACAAAACATCTTACCATATTTATTCTGCTATGTGGCGCATTCCTAAGTCTACTGGCAGAGGAACCTTTTAAATTTGTAGCATGGCGTCCTATCGCGGAAGCATCAGGTTACCAAGTTCAAATTAAAGAAAAAAAAGGCAAAGTCATCATAGACAAGAAGATTGTTAAAAACCATTATCCAGTTCAAGAGTTGAATATTGGAGATTATTTGGTCAGAACAGCACCACTTAATATTTTTCAAAAACCTGTCGTCTGGTCGCCTTGGCAAGAGATGGAAGTTATGTTATCCGAAGTTCCTCGCGTAGAATTTTACAAAGATAGACCTACCATTAAAATTCGACCTATTGAGTCAGATGACGGAGAGGTAGTTGAAGAGTTAGTTGATGCGTTAACTGGTGGGCCGGTCGTTGTTGGGCCAGACGGAAAACCACTGCATGGGAATCCTGTTAGCAAAGGAAAACGGAAAGCCAAAATTTCAATGATTGAAATTGATGGCGAACACTTCTTAGATGTAACTGAAGTAGAAATTTCGCAAGATAAACGACAACTGCCTATTCTAAGTAAGAACTTTTATAGCGAAAAGCGCATTGATGTAAAGGTTGATACAACTAACGCAAATCCTGGGGAATATGACCTAACAATCATCAATCCATATCAGAAACCTCAAAAGGTTGAAAAGTTTTTATCGATCGAAAAGGAACCAGAAAAACCAAAGGCTGTCGTAGTAGAGGTTCCTAAGGGACGTCCCCTTCATACTTACTCCTATTCAGAGTTCATGGCTTTTTTGGCACAGAACAAACAAACGAAATGTCAAAATACGGGCGTACCTGAACCTGCGATTTCGGAGTGTTACCAAACTTACATTACGCTCAACTCAAAATCAAAAGATAGCAAAGATATCTTTGCCTTTTACAAATTGATCAGCGCCAATCAAACGGACAGAATGAATGCTTATTCTTATTTTGATAGTCGTTGTAAGCCCGTCTTTCGCGCGGCTAAAGAAAGAATGAATGAATTTTTAAAAACCGACCGGGCCACAATGGACCCAGAGGAGATTGGATTTCTGGAAAATTCAGTTAAAAAGATCAATTCATGCGCTGAATAATTGCAAATTGTCTTGGATTAATTTGAGACTTTGTGAGTCTCATAAGATTATGAAGAAACATTTCGTTACGCTTGGGGTCTTACTTTCATTGATTGGGTTCTCTCTATCGGGCGAAGGGAACTCACAGCTCAATCTGAATGTGAAAGATGTCATTTCTCGTATCCAAGATTTAGCCCTCTATCCGAATCTTTCCAAAAAACGTCTTTATGGTGCGATCAACAAAGGTGGTGCTATCCGATTTGATTTAAGAGCCACAGAAGCTTCTCCCCAATCAATTGCCATCGGGATTGCTGGCGACGGAACTCTAAAAGAATGGCAACTCACTGTTTATAACGGGGAAGGACCTGACGATTCTGCACAGATTCTTAGGCGAGAAAAGGTAACAATCGAAAACCAGTGGGTTTTTGAAATGCTTGCTCCACCGGAAGATGTTGTCATCGAAATACAAAATATTTCTTCATCTGGAACGATAGCCGTAGTAGAAGTGGTGTATGGATTTTATTATGGGTATTCCGTAGACAAAGAAAACACCACCAAACCACAGCTCAGCAACCCTGCACAAAAACAAAATCCTACAGATGCTGAAAAATTGGCTCCTATCGATATCCAAAACCGAGTGGAATTCTTTCGAGCGCCGCTAACAAAAGACTAGAATTTTGTAACCCGGTCCATAATAAAGTTCGTATACTCTTTGTAACATGACGGAGACATATGTCCCGCATCGCTAAACGCATTGCACGAATAAGTTGGATCATCGTTCATATTCCATAAAGGAATTTGGACTTTAGATTGATACATTTCTATTTTAGGTAACCAATCCTCGTAAACAGTGCCCTTTTTACCTGCACCAAGGCTTACCTGATCATTTCGAATATGTTCTAAATAAGGCAATGATAACCTAACCCAGATAGTTGCCGATGGAACCTCTAAACGTTTTGAAATTTGAATCGCTTCATCCAAAAAAGCTAATGTGTTTTCTGAAAATTGAAATGGTACCAAATAGGAATGAAAATCACCCAAAGATGACTTCTTCAATAACTCTTCAGGAAGCGTTCCCTCATGTGTACCTGGTGTTTTGGCAGAGCCTCGGTTTTGATCCAGTTTAGCAAAAAGATTTTTTCGCATCTCACGATAGGGATATAAAAATTTGTCCTTTTGTTTGTTCCGAGCTAAAATCACTTCCAACTTGGGTCGATACTGATAAGCACGAAACATCCGCTTTGCGATGAGTGTTGAAATCTCATCTGTTGAAAATAATGAAAAGTGACGAAAGACAAAGTTTACTTCCAAACCATTGGTCAGAGTTTCATCCACTTTCAGAGTGGCTGAATCGTTGTACAACTCGACAGATTGATCAAAAAGAATAAAATCTGGCTTTACGTTGTCTTTTTCAAACTTTTCCATCCATTGGAGTGTGTAGTCTGACTTTCCACCTGGCACAGAAAAATTAAAAAGAGTCCAACCTGGATACTTTGCCTCAATGTATTCATTATCAAAAAGTAAACCACGAGAATTTCCGAAATACACAAGTACCTTCTTTCGATTCGGAGTCCCAAGATAAACGATCAGATCTTGATAGAGCTGATTTTTTTGGATGTAATTGATATCCGAGAGTGATTTAGAGAAGTAAGTATGTACACGTTCCAATAGGATAAGTTTATCAATGAAAAATGTAAAAAGGATCACGAGGAGAGGTAGAAGGAGGAATTTATGTTTGATAAGATCCATGTATATCTCCTGTTAGAACTTGTAATAAATAAAGTCGCCGCCATCCTGCGATAGGGTGGCTAAAAGAAAAATGGTAATGACGCCGCAAATAGGTGCAATCAAAGCATCATACTTTCGAAACTTCTCCCAATAACCTGGGAAGTATTGAAAATGATGGAACAATACCAATGCTATAGACATATAGCCTACTCGCTCTAAATTTTCTATATTTGAAAATGTGAATAAAGACCTATCACCAAACAGAGACGTTGCGGATACAAGCCATGCATTTGAATCATTTAGCATATATCTCGTCAACTCTTCTGGAAAATGTGTGAAAATACCTGCAAACAGATCAATCATAGAAGTGGCGTTATTTGAGCGGAACATCAGCCCACTGATGGAAAACAAAAAGAAAATAAAAAATGCCTTCAATATCATTAGAGGTAAACTTTTAGTGGGCGTCAGTTTCCAACCCAATCCATCTTCCAAAAAACGTTCGATTGCAAGTACAGCACCCCAATAGAAACCCCAACAGATAAAGGTATAGTCTGCACCATGCCAAAATCCTCCCAAGGTCATGATAATGATTAGATTTAAATAAGTTCGTACTTCACCAAGCTTTGATCCACCTAACGGAAAATATATATAATCTCGTAACCAGAATGAAAGTGTGATATGCCATCTCCGCCAGAGTTCCCTTCCAGAAGTGGAAAAAAATGGCCCCGTAAAATTTTCTGGTATTTCAAAGCCTAGATACAAAGCAATCGAACGTGCCATATCAGTTAGTCCTGAAAAGTCACAATACACTTGAATCGAATAACAAATGCCTGCCATAATTAGCGAAAAAGAATCGTATTGGGAAGGATTTGCAAATATTGGACTGATCGTAATGGACATCGGATCTGCGACCAATACCTTTTTGATAAGTCCAAGCATAAGCAAATAAGATGCACGATACATCTTGTCCCGATCTGGATCCAATTTTTCGAGGTTCGGAAGAAAGTCCTGAAAACGCATGATTGGTCCTGCGATGAGGACTGGGAAAAATGCTACGAATAGAAAATAGTCTCGAATGGAAACCAATGGTTTAGTCGAGTCACGAAATGTATCAACCGCCGCGGCGATCACCTGAAAAGAATAAAAACTAACAGCAAGTGGTAGGACAATGTGCACAAATGTCGGGACACTTTCAAAAAAAGGATATCCAGTTATATCTGCCAAAACTCGATTAAAAAAGTAAAAGTATTTAAAGACTGCTAAATTGATTAAGTTTAAAGTTACTGTTAAAGTAATGAGTTTCTTATCTTTGTTATCTGAAGCGTGTAACTTCCTATACAGATAGTAGTTGATACCTATAACGGAAAGAAAATGCAAAGTTAAAATGTAAGAAAAATAGGAGTAAAAAGCAATTCCAGCGAGCAGTAAAAAATTTTTGCGCCAAACTTTGGGAATACCCCAATAGAACAAGTAAACAATAGAAAAAAAGATCAGAAAAGGAATTGAATTGAATAACATAATATTTTAAATCAGAAACTGCTTTGCCCAATACTCTGCTTCAGGCATCTCAGTCAAACCTTCCTTGATTTTGTCTAATTCGGTATCTTCTTTTGCTTCTTGAACTTGAATCCATTCATTATAGAACTCTTCGGAAGTTTTTCTTTTGGCCCGAACTCTCCGCGCAAAATTAATGATTTCTTTGTCTGTAGTAATCACCAAACATTCAGCTGGAATAGCCGCTTGAGTGAGATAGCCAATGATCAAATCATCTGCCTTTTTCTCATGGCTGTAATGAACTGAAATGGATTCATATGTTTCCGAATAACAATCCTCAAAAATCGCCTTTTTGCCATCGAAAAAAACCAAGACTTGTATTTCTTTTTGGGCTTGAAAGTACTGCCAAAGGTAAGAGAGCAAACCTTCCCTCGCCCGCTCCAATTCAAACTCGACGAGAAGGAGGGCCAAATCGGGGAATTTATACATTAAATTCATCCCATCTATCAAGATTCGAGTGTAATTGGACACTTCCCCTATTGAATGAACTTGCCAGATTACATAAAACCAAAAAATAGGAGGCATGGTGAAAAAAATAATAGTCGTAGGTGGCTCTAGCGGAATTGGCAAGGCCATCGCCGAAGCAGAACTTAAAAATGGATCAACAGTCCTTATTCTTGCAAGAAGAGAAAACGAGATGAAGGCAATCATTTCTCCGTGGAATGAGAAAGGGAACAAAAGAGCCCATTATATTGTCGCCGATGTCGGTGATTTTAAATCAGCGGAAAAGATATTTGCAATGGCAATCAAAACCCTTGGCGGCTTAGATGAGATTTACTATGCGTCCGGTGTGATGCCAGCCATCGAGAAGACGGAATACGATACAACAAAAGACCACCAAATGATGAATATAAATATATTGGGTGCAATTGCGTATTTAAATCCTGCGGCTACTTTTTTTACCAATCAAAAACATGGAAAGATCATAGGGATCTCCTCAATTGCAGGGGAACGAGGCAGAAAGGGGAACCCAGTCTATAACACTTCAAAGGCTGCATTGAATACGTACTTGGAAGCTTTAAGAAATCGTCTTTCCGAAGTAAATGTTCAGGTAACGACGATTAAGCCTGGTTTTATCAGAACTGATATGGTGAAGGGTCTACCGTTACCAGAAAAAGGTTTATTGAAAGTAATTTCGCCTGAAGACGCGGCGGATTCAATTTTAAAAATTGTAGCAAAAGGAAAGGATGAAGCGTTTGTCCCTGGAATTTGGGCGTTGGTAGGATTGATCATTCGAAACATCCCAAATTTTATTTTCAAAAAGATGAGTATTTAACAATGGTTACAAAAAAAACAACAAAGAAAGAAAGTTCCATCCCAGTAATCCAACTTCCGGCTAGCGAAAGAGTCGAAGCATGGGGTATGAGTTTTCACTCGAATAGCCCTGTGCTCAGACCAAAAACGGAAAAGGAAATCATAGAAATCTTTCAGTGGGCAAATACTACAAATACAAAGATCGCACTACGGGGCGGAGGTTGTAGTTACGGTGATGCGGCAACAAATACGGAAGGTATTGTTTTAGATCTCACACTTTTCAATCAAGTTTTGGATTTTGATCAAAAAACGGGTATCATGACAGTTCAATCAGGCGCACGTATCAAAGACCTTTGGGAAACTGGTATCGTCAATGGTTATTGGCCTCCCGTAGTTTCGGGAACAATGATGCCTACGCTAGGTGGAGCTCTGTCCATGAATATACATGGCAAAAACAACTTTCAAGTAGGTACAATTGGGGAACACATCCAAGAGTTTACATTCCTCACCGTCAAAGGAGATATTTTAAAATGTACTCCCAAATTAAATTCAGAAATCTTTTATTCTGCAATTTCCGGCTTTGGAATGTTAGGTTGCTTTTTGGTTATCAAAATCAAAATGAAAAAAATCTATGCCGGAAAGATGAAGATTTCTCCAGTTGTGGTCAAAAACTTTGATGAACTCTTTGATTACTTCGAAGCAGAATATAAATCATCCGATTATTTAGTTGGTTGGATCGATGCTTTTGCTTCAGGTGATTCGATGGGTCGTGGACAGATTCACAAAGCAGTAAATCTGAAAGCAGGAGAAGATCCAGACTATCCTGAAAATTGCAAATTAGAAAATCAAAACTTACCCACTCGACTCTTCTATTTAATTCCTAAAAAATGGATGTGGATCTTGATGTGGCCATTTAGCTTCAACTTAGGAATGAGACTTATCAATTTTGCGAAGTATGTTGCGAGCATTTTAGTCAACAACAAAGACTATTACCAAGGTCATGCGGAGTATGCTTTTTTGTTGGATTACGTTCCAAACTGGAAGTATATCTATAAACCAGGTGCAATGATCCAATACCAAGTTTTTTTACCAAAGGAAACTGCCAAAGAAGCCATGAAAGAGATTTTTCGATTGGGACAAAAAGCAGGCATTGTAAATTACCTCTCGGTGTTCAAAAAACACAAACCAGACCCGTTTCTTTTGACTCACTCGGTTGATGGATTCTCGATGGCCATGGATTTTCCTGTCACAAAATCAAATCGAGAAAAATTATGGGACTTATGTTATGCGATGGATGAAGTTGTGATCAAAAACAAAGGGAAATTTTACTTTGCCAAAGATTCAACACTTCGAAATAGAGTTATGGAATCCTATTTCCCGAAGGAAAATTTAAAGAAATTTTATACCTTGAAGAAAAAATATGATCCAAAAGGAATCTTGCAAACGGATTTGTACAAGAGAATTTTTTTAACGAAGTAAAAGAGCGCAATTGATGCTCTTTTCATTTTACCTGGTTTTGCAATCGCAGAGCCAGGGTTTGTTCTGCAGATCCAAGGCGAAGCGGTAAGCCCAAGTTATGCGCCGTATACAGTTTGCCGATTTGAATTTATATATACTGTATAATTGTTATTTTAGTTATTCTCTGTAATTAGGGATAAATCTATAAAAAATTAATGGAATATTTTTTATTAATTTGAGCCTAACAGAATTCCAAAACACTGATAAAAAGACCAAACTCAATCCGACTATAATTCCAGAGAGTGCAAAACCAATTTTTCCTTCACTATAAGAATTGAAATACGTGGAAAGTGCATATACAACATAAATTAAAGATGAGAGCATAAAAGCTCTTCTATCTATTATTAAAGAAATTACAACGAAGAATAAAAAAAGAAGTAAAACGATGAACATAGATATGATCCCGCTTTTCTCCTCAGAAATACCAAGCAGTGTAAATAATGGATTTATAATTAGAGGAGCAGATGCTATGTGTAACCAGAATGCAGTGTCTGATTTATAGCTGGTTCTAGTTAAATCACGTTGATCCCAATAAATTGCAAATGAGAAAGTTAATATACCACTAATGATCAATAAGATCAGAATATGATCCTTAAATGTAGGCCAAAAACAGACGATCGTTGAAAAGAAAGTACCTAAAACTGATAGAAATAAAATCGACATAGTTATAGGAACTTTAAACCTACGCCAATGAAAATATGTTCCTATAGTAGATACCAGAAGGGCGGCGATGATAGAGTATAAAGTATTTACTTGCTCATTAAAATATTTTAATTCAATGAACATTGATAAAATTAGAGTAAATAGACCTCCACTAAAAAAAAATGATAAAATTATTCCGGGGAATGCCATTCTTCTTTTTAGAACAAAAAAGTTTGATAGAAACCAAGCTATAATGGGAGTCAATAGAAAGGAGTAATAGTTAATAAAAACATATGCAATCCAATTGGTACTAATGATAAATAATGAACATGCAACAACTACAAAAACGTCATTGAAGCTAGTAATAAGTTTAAATTGTTCTTCATCGATGGATGGAGAATTCTGAGACTTATTTATGAAATCTCTAAATCTACTCACATCTTTTGAGCTGAATATTCCCTGCTCTACTGCCTTATCTAAGTCATCGTTGCTATACATTTTAACTATTCTCCACAATCCTTAAAATATTAAATAACAAATATCGCGCTTATATCTCGTATTACGAACTAATATACATGTCCTTGTCCCGAGCGCCAAGTCTCAGCCGAAGTTATACAAAGGCGATAGTTTCCCTATTTTGTTTCAAAATAATCTTTCACACTTTTTTTAAATAATTCCTCTTTACATTCTTTTATTTTTTGTTTTATAAATGTATCATTTTTGAATTCATTCGGATCATTTAAATTTTTAAGAAAAGGCGAATTATCTTCTAAAATGATATTTAACAAAAAATCATTTGAGAAAATATTACTATTCAATCTTTTCTGACAATAAGCAGCTTCCTCGCCGGAACGTTGAAATATTGAGAACCTTATAAAAAGATTTAAACCTACACCATTGAAAGATGTAATTTTTTGATTTATTTTTTTACTTTCAATCATGAAGATTATTGTTGGATAGAATAGTTCTTCCTTTTTTAATTTGCTAGAGTATCTTAATTCTAAGTCTACGACATGATATTGGTCAGTTAAGTTTTTATATTTAAAATTATTTTTATCTAATTTGTCGAAAAGTAGAGAATTAGAAGAGAAAACCAGATCTATATTATCTTGAAAATGATTTATCCTTATTTTTTCAGAAGAGGATTCAATATATGGAAGGAATCTGAATCGTAGGTTGAGATCTTCTTGTTCTAAGAAATCTTGATAGAAATTATTGAAAATTACCGTCCATTGATTATCCGTGCTTTTTATTTTTTCTTCTCTTTTAGATAATTCTTTAAGAGGAAAAGAACATTGTAAAATAAATATTATTGTTAATGCAGTTTTTTTCATTTTCTTAAGTTGATCAATCTATAATTAATGCACATATCGCATAACGAATTAGGCTTACCGACTTAGGCTGACCCTGAGTCCTGGAACGTAGAGATAAGCCGTAGTTATACGCCGTTGTTTTATTGCGTATAACAGCATGAAAAAGCGCAATTTATCTATACTTATATGATCCCCACGTATGAGACGACTACAAAGAGAGTTCGGATTCTTCAAACCGATAGTCTTTGTTTAAATCTTTGTATTTTTTTTTAATATTCCCTTTGCTATCGTATAATATCCACTCATCGTAATTATCATCATGGTCATAATCGGTAAACTCACTTATCTTTTTACCAAATTTATCGTATATAACTTCAATGGTAAAAAATTCGAGATGATAAGGATTAAGATATTCCGTCTTTAAAATCCCTTCAAAATTATAATACTTAGCGTATTTCCGTATCTCCGAATCTTCTACGTAACATTCTTCTGACACTAATATTTGATCAGTCTTGCTGTATCCCAGGAGGCAATTTTTCTCGTAGTCAAAATTATACTCGATTGACGCATTAGTAATCGAATTTTTTAATTTGATATTTTTATCGACTTGCGTAAGAAAGATTATTATAAAGAAGATAGTGGATATCAGTAGTATACCACATAGTAAATTTAAGAGTGCTAATTTATCTTTTTTAATCGATATTTCTTTTAAATTTTCATAACGAATTTGTTTTACACTTTCAATCTTATCTTCTTCGAATTCACCTTCAGGAAGACTGCCCGTATCAATAATACTCAGGGCTATTTCAAAGTCTTCATCAGCGACGTAAACTTCAATTAAATTAGATTGTCTAGGAATGATTCCATTTAAAACATCTAATTCTTCTCCCTTTGTAATGACTGTAATGTTTTGAGATTTTAGTACAGACTCAATAACTTTTATTTTCGTATAGTCGATTGAGGTAAAAACTAATTTCATTGGCATATTTCCTTTAATTACATAACATTTTTAAAAATGACGCTTAACGAATTAGGCTTACCGACATTGTCCGTAGCTGAGTCTCGAAGAGACGTTAGCGTCGGCACGCTTTCTTGCCAAGAAAGAAACTTGACGGAGAACAATGTGCCTTTAGGCCGAGCGAGGGCCATGTCCCGGAACGTAGCGGTAAGCCGTAGTTATGCGAAGTTTCTTCCATTAAACAAAATTCTTTAGGAAATGGATTTTTTAATTCAATAAAATGCTTCATTCCGCGAAATAGATGGAGAGATTCGACAAGAATTTTGTTTATGCATATTCAGCTCTGGAATAAAAAGAGAGAAGCCAAGTTGTTCTATTTGATATCGAATTCCTGGCCCAGATGAGTTTACTCGAAAAGAAGAGAGTTAAGCTTAATTATTCGACGTTACCATTATCTCTCCCGTTCGGGGTCCAGCAAATTTCAGAAGGAAACTATTTCCTCGAATGGCCAAAACTATTATTGTCCCCATGAGAAAGAAATGAGAAAAAATGAGATGCTGTAGCTGCAATAAATTTAATGGTTTTCCGAATACAGAAATCATTTGAATAGTTTCCAGAATACTCACCCGTAGATTGAAAGGATAAGGACGAAATAAATCTTTTTGCGAAACAATAATTTCAGGAATAGTGACGAGAGTTGCTATCACAGCAAGTACAATTATGGCAAATCGAGATGAAACCAAACCGTTAATTCTTCTTGGGAAAAAAACGAGAAAAAATCCAATTAATGGAAATGTTAAGTGCTGAATAACGAAATGTTCATAGATTTTAGATTGCCCTGGCACTGAGGCGGGAGATGCTATAGGTTGAACTAGCAACTTTAGCTCAAAAAGACCCTCCACGATTAGTCCAATCGACCCACAAAGAATAGCTAATTTTAATGCTCTAAATCCCCAACGATCATTTCTCATTTGATTTCTCCTTTTTGTATAACTTAGCCAACTATTTCAATTTATTGTCAATTTTAAATTAAATGGGCCCTAAAGGCTGTTGAGGTGAATCACGAAATTTCGCATAACGTAATAGGCTACACGACTTGCCGACCTGGCGGGGAATTGCGCAAGCAATTATAAAGCCAGAGAGGGCGTAAGTGCCGAAGCGTAGCGTGTCAGCCGAAGTTATACGCCGTTCCGCATATTCGCGACACGAATGTCGCAAACCCTGTTTTTAATCTTCCCCTTTGATTCTTAAATAATCTTCTGGATTTATTATTTTAAATTCACGAATCTTTTTCAAAGATAACAAATCTTTGTCTCCCGTAATTAAGTAATCAACTTTTGCCGAGAATGCTGCTTCAAGAATATGAAAATCGTTCCTATCTCTTAAATCTAGATAATTATTTAGCGGAGTAGTGTTAACTAATCTGGTAATATCTCTAATTTCCGATAAGACTATCTGAATAAAATCTGTGGTTAATTTGAATTTAGGTTTGGAAAGAGTATCTTCTAATTCCTTTAAAATGTCATTTGAGATATATGCATTAACTCTTTCCTCAATTATATCTTCAAGAATTAGTCTCGGTTTTCCATTGAATAGAATTGCTGATATATAGACATTAGTATCTAAAAGAATGCGAATCATTAAGAAGCTTTTTTATTACTTCTAAGTTGTTTAATTCCATCGATAATATCATTTTCAGTAATTTTAACTTTTGAATTAGCTTTATCTGCGAAGCTAAAGATAGCTTGCCACCTAGATTTTTTTTCAATGTATGCTCTAGCAGCTTCACGAATTAGCTCAGACCTAGACCTATGTTCTTTTTTAGCTATTTTATCAATTTCTTTCAAAAGAGCTTTTTCAAATGAAATATTCACAGTCTGATTCATAATTAAGAAAAATATACAAGAATTGTATGAGTGTCAATTCCTAAAAAATCCTAAATTCTTGGTTTTTTCCCTCACCGCATGGACGCGGCGATCTCCCCCCGCAATGACGCATAACGAACCAGGCTTACAGACGAAGGCTGACCCATGTCCCGAGCGTAGCGTGTCAGCAGCAGTTATACGCTGTGCGGTTTTAAACCTAATTTTTTTGCAACTTCCTTTACTCTCTTATCAAAGCTATAGAATTGAAGATTCGAATCATTAAATTTATCTTTTAGAAAAATTGCTGTGGCAATATGAATCGCATCTAATGATCTACAATCTGAAATTTCCTTCTTTAATTCAACTATAGATAAAATGCTATCATCAATTTTGACTAGCGAGCATTCGGAGAGAATTTCATTTAATCTCTTTTCATTCTTTGAAAGCCAGTTTGAAGTTAATTTACTTTTGTTAGATTTATAGAATCGTCTTAAAACAATAGTTGCTTCAATTGAAGTTAGAATAGAACAAATTACATCATTTTTCTGATTCCAAATTTTTGAGGCTTTCTCATGAAATTCATCTTCTAAAATCAGAGATAATATGATACTTGTTTCGAAATATTGTATCATTTAATTTTCTTTAGATTCTTGGTACAAATGCCACCATTCTTTTTGCTTTATTGTATTTTTTTCTTTAGAACGGATAACTTCTCTTTTCCGTTTAGGAGGAATAATTTTGCCTTCCTCGACCAATTTCTTTAAGATTTTTTGATTTTCACCAATTGTGCTACTTTCCGGTTCTGGAAATTTCAACTCTGCTACAACTTTATTATGCTCAGTAATCAGAACATTTTCGCCTTGCTTTACAAGGTCAATGTATTGACTTAGATGTGTTTTTAATTCCCTAATTCCCACTGATATCATGGTTTAAATGTAGTCACAAAGGTCATATTTTATCAATTCTTATTTGAATTTTAAAATTGAAAATGTAATAGGAATCTAGTAAATTATTTACTATTATTCATTTTTTCAAAATATCGTTACCCATGTCCCGAGCGGAGCGTGTCAGCCGCAGTTATACGAAGGTTACGATTTTGATTTTAAGTCATTTTTTAAAGTAAATTAATATTTAATAGGAATAAAATATGGCAATGGACTTTCATTATCACATTTTTTTAATTCGATTAAATTACTTACACAAATGATGAAATAGAGATCTGTAATATCTGAATCATTTTCTACCTGTCTATTTTTCATTAGTTCAGGTAAAATATTTATACACTTAGCTTTATCTGCCCTACTCCCTTCTGAAGGACCATCAATCTTATTTTCTTTTGAATTTTTGCAACTATCTCTTGCCGAAGTTCCTGGTCCTATATCGCAAAATGTTAAAATAGCTAAAAATGATATAGCGATAGCGATTTTAATAAATTTGGCTCTCATTATCATGATCTTGAATATAGAAATTTTCTATTTAAATGTAAATCTATTTTAATTTATATTAAGAGAGTATATAAGAAACTTTTTCTGAAAGTTTAGTTTCTTGCATGTCAAAGAAACTACTCATATTAACTCTATCGATTGCAAATTCCTAGGTAAAGTGGCAATAGTAATCTCCATTATAATAATACAAATAGACGTCCTAAAAAGTGTTACCCATGTCTTGAGTCATACAATTTCTCAATGACGCATAACGAACTAGGCTACACGACGTTGTCCGTAGCTGAGCCTACGCGGAGTAGGCGTTAGCGTCGGCGCGCCTTCTTGCAGTGCAAGAAGCGTGACGGAGGACAATGTGCCTTTAGGCCGAGCGAGGGCGAAAGTCCCGAGCGGAGCGTGTCAGCCGAAGTTATGCGAAGTAATTCATTTTTTAGAAAATACATTTTCGATCTAAAGTGCAATTCCAGTGTAGAAATATAAAAGTCCAAAAGGAGAAGAATCGGGACTTTTACTTGTTGCTTTAAACAATTGTTCTATAACATACATACTTGGAGCGCCAGCGAAATAATCCGGATTGAAAGTACTATGGTCATTTATTCTACCGGAAGACATATATCCATATTCCCATTCAAGTCCAAGTAATAAAACTCCATATACTTCCTTTCTATATCCAATTCCGGCAGTAGCAAAATAACGATCAGAGTATATTAATGTTCTGCTGTAAGGTAGCAAGCTGATACTATTTGAAGACACTGAAAGGAAATTACTATTCTCTTGAGTAAACCCTTTTTCAATTCCAAAATTTAAGCTACCATACAAATTATTATAAAAGAAATATTGAGCTTTTAAAGTAAGATATTCAGATTCTCGAGACTTTTTTTCTTCATATATAGTTACTTGATTTCTAGCTTGACGAGAGCTAAGTCTTAAATTTCTATTTGGATCTTCACCTCTACTATAGTTGAAACCTAGAAACAAATTATTTGATAATCCGTATAAGAGAGTGTATGTCTGACGCTCCTCTCGTTCGCGAAAAGGAAATGCAGTATAATTGGTTACAAAAATGGGGGATAAATAAATGTGAATTTTCTTTCTTTCAATCGTCGTTTCAGTTTTTATTTCTTCCGATATTAATGATTTAGATGTTGAAATAATCATTAAGAGAATGATAAGATATTTTGTTTTAGATTTCATAATTTTACTAAATGTTTTGAATTATTTCGTATAACTCTATCTTCTCGTATTGCTCGCAAAACAATATGCCAAGTTGTCAAACTGGTAAAAACTCATTCCGTTCACAGGCTCTGTTTCCGAATTTTGTTATGCTTGCATAGAATCACGAATCAATAAACGAGAACAACTGCGGATCGATAAGGTAAGCAAGACAATTTTCTTTTTCATACCGCCACCTTCCCTCCTGTTCAATGATCAGTCAATCGCGTTTGGTGGTACAAAAAGGCAAACAATTCAAACAACGAAGGTAGGGAATCTTTCTCTATTCGGAAATTTCTGCTGATTCACTCAGCAGAAAAATAAATTGGGAAGATTTAACTGTTGAACACATGCTAGAACAAAGTCGATACTTACGGGCTACTATGAATGAGGAAGAAATAGACCGGAGCAAATCGAAGCAACTAGTAAACGAAACCAATTTTGGTCGCAAGAAAAAATGCGTTCCAAATAGCAGTCTTCAATCTGATCACTTCAGATGAATGATCTATATATTCATCCGCTTATAAAAAATATAAGCGGCGGATATAAAAAGCACAGGCGTGAACCAAATGCCGAACCAAATCGGCATACCGCCATTCTCTGCCAGTGTTTTCATCGTTGAAAACAAAATATAGTATAACAATACAACTGCGATGGTCAGGCCAAGAGAAGCAACACCAGCAGATCTCTTTGTAATCGCCCCCGCGAGTGCACCCAAGGCAACAACTACAAATGACATAACTGGCATAGCAAATGTAACATGTCTTTGGACGATCACATCACGATATGGTATACCTTTAATGATACGTGTTTCAATTTCATCGGCGAGTTCGAAAAAATTCATTTGTTCAGGATTTCGAGTAGGTTTGGAAAAATACTGTATGTCTTCTGGAAATGGATATTCCTTTTCCGGATATTTTGTGCGAGATAGGATCTCTAACTCTTTTGAAAAACGAATCTCTTCTGCATCATACAGTGTCCAATGATGAGGATCCGGCGTAAACTTTGCTTTTTGAGAAGACACCACATAATTGGGCAATCCTTCCTCACTAATGTCTATATAGTTGAATCCACCTTTGACTGTACTTTCTTTTTCATCTATCCAATAGACATAGTAGAATCCGTTTTTTCCTTTGATGTGCAATTGATAAACAAAATCAACTAGTTTGTTTGCACCTTTGATCATATAACTGTATTCGATCTGAGCCTGTTTGCTTGCAGGAATCACTACAAACTGTGAAAAGAAGGACATGAAAATCCAAACACAAAAACCAAAAAATAAAATTGGGGTTATGATGCGCAGGAAGGATACACCTGCGACCATAATGGCAACTAACTCTTTATTTACGCTGTATTGGCCGACAACAAAACAGACAGAAAACATGAGCGCCGGAGACACAACTTGAACTAACATTCCCGGCACAGAATATAAAATATAAAGATAAACATGAGTTGGATCTACTTTTGAAGCCACCAAGTACTTCATGTTATTCGTAAATTCATAAATAACAATCATCGAAGTAAGCAATATCAATGTTCCAAGAAAATTTTTCAAAAAATCAAAGAATAAATATCGATCTAAAATGCGAAATGGAATAAACTCTTGTTTGATCCAACGGAATGGAATCATAATGTTATTGAGCATCATTCGATCTCCAAAAGGAAAAGACTCATATCGTCAGATTGTCTTCCCTTGGAATACCTGAGCACCTTATCGAATATACCTTTCAAAATAATTTCACCAGAACTTGAGACGGCGGGAAGTTCTGATATTTGGTTTTTAAGATCTTCTATGATGCTATCTTCCCCTAAAATTTCTCCAGAATCATCAAAGACTTCAACGATCCCATCGGAATATAATAAAACTTTATCTCCTGATTCGAGAGTTCTTTGGTAGTTTTTCAATTTTGGATCTAGTAGGGAAACAATAAGTGTCCCTGAACCTTCAAGAACTTCTATCTTTCCAGATGCTTTCAAAAGTAACATTGGCGGATGGCCTGCATATGAAAAACTAATCTTTTTGTCGTCTGGAGAAAAATAGACAACACAAGCGCTGATATGATTTGTATTCACCAAGTTTTTTAGATCTAAATGCATTGATCTCAAACAAGAGGCGGGTTCACTTTGTTCCAGGGCATGAATTTTAAATGCCAATACAGACATAGCAGATACCATCGCTGAAGCAATGCCATGACCTGCGACATCCGCGAAATAAAATACAAATTTTCCATCTGGTCTTTCCACATAGCTAATTGCATCGCCACCAACCTGATCGAAAGATTGGAAGAGACTATGACATACAAAACCTTTGGTCTTCGGCCATTTTTTTGTGACAAGGTTGTTTTGAGTTTCGGAGGCAAGCTCCAAATCGTAACTGATGCGATCATGAAAGATTGCTAATTGTTTTTGGGATTCTCTCAACTTTTCTACTGAACCAAGTCTGACATTTAAAGTGAGATATGACACGATGGCTGGAGTGAGTATTGCAGAAAGGTACAATGACAAGTCAACTTGTGGTTTTTCAGCATAAATACCAACCAAAATCCCAAATGAGACAACAAAACTTAAATAATGAATGAGCCATCTCTTTTCTACAAAACTAACGCCAATACAGGTGATTACGAGTATCATCCCGACCAAATAGCCAATCGACAGTGAATTCCAATATAATAATAAAAGAGAATGAGCACTAATGGTATAGAAAAAAACTAACAAAATTCCTTGGATATTTTTGCGTACACGTTTGGAAAAAAAAGTCAATATGATGACAGTTAAAGTAGAACATGAATGAAGTAGACGGATCCATGTGGGATCATATAAACCAAGCTCCTCCGTAGGAGCAAAAATTCCAAAAGTGATAAAGGTGAAAAATACGGAAAGGCTGATTCGCGAGATTTTTAATACTTCTTCATCCAATTGGAATTGATCATCTTTTTCTTTGGTGCCTTTTGATTTCATAGCATATTCATCGATTTATTATATCAACGTACTTCAAAATGTATCTTATCTAACGATTTTCCATTTTCATCCATTACTTCCAGAACAAAAATACCTTTTTCTAGATTCCATAAAAAAGGTTCTTCAATTGAACCTAGTTTGATTCCATTTAGATTCCAAGATCCTTTCGTTTGGTAGTGGTTGAGTCGAAACAAAATCTTCTGACTTCCTTTGGGAATATCAGGATCAAAGGCAAAAATGGTTTCGTTGGAGGGGGCAGAAATTTTCAGAGGGGGTGAAAAAGGTTTACGATGGTAGTCACTGATTTCACTCCAGTTTGTTTCAACATATACCTGTTTTGTGTTATCATAAACCACATCATTCGGAACATCTGGAAACTGAGAGTTAGTTTTTTCGTGCAATAATTCCATAACTTCCCTCCAAATTGGTCCAGCACCAGAAACACCAGACACATCCCGCATAGGCTGTCCTTTTGCATTCCCAATCCAAACACCGACGGTATATTCACTGGAAAATCCAATGCACCAATTATCCCTCATATCTTGACTTGTACCAGTTTTGACAGCAGAATAAAATGGAGTCGAAAGATTGCTCTCCCAACCAAAACTTAGACTGCGTGCTTCTCTACTAGAGAGAATCGACTGAATCAAAAATGCAACCGACTTACGAAAAATGACGGTCTCATTTTCTGAGAGAATTTTACTGTTACCATTTTTGGATTCAACGTGAACTGTTAAGACTGGATCGCTGTACTTACCTTCATTGGCAAAAGTGCGATATGCATTGGTTAATTCCCAAAGTGATACATCTGCTGATCCAAGAGCCAGAGAAGGTCCATAAAATTCAGGATAAGCTAAATTTTTAAATCCAAGCAAATTTAGTTTATGGAGAAACAATCCCATATCAAGGTATGATAATGCCCTTACAGCAGGAATATTCAGAGAAGAACCTAAACTTTGTGCGACTGTCACCTTACCTTGGTACGTTTTATCATAATTCAGAGGTCTATAGATACCTCTAAAGACAGGAATATCAATTGGTGCGTCATTAAGAATCGAAGATGGACTTAATTTACGTTCTTCGAAACTCTGAGCGTAAACAAAAGGTTTCAAAGTAGAACCAGCCTGTCTTTTTGTTTGTATCAAATCAAGAGAACTTACATGACTCATAGAGCCAGAATTTGCAACATACGAAATCACTTCACCTGTTCGGTTATGTAGAACTAAGACCGCGCCATCATCTACCATTTGAGAAAGCAGCGGCTTTAGATTGGCCTTCAGTATTTGTTCTATCTTGATTTGTAGATTTTTTATAATTGTGGTCGAGGTGCCTTCTAAACCCATTTTATGAATTAAATTGACAAAGTGTTGGGCGTGATTAGGAAAAGAAGAATAATCGATCCTCTGAAATAAAACATTTTTTGTGATCTTTGCCAATTCATCACATGACACTTCTTCGTTGGATTCCATCGATTTCTTGATCACACAAGCTCTTTCGCTTACCTTGGAAATTGTAGCTTTCGGTGATCGAATTAATGCTGTTAGTATGTAAGATTCGTTCGGGTTTAATTCACTGGGCAATTTATGAAACAAAGCTCTTGAGGCTGAACCAACACCTCGCAATTCTCCACGAAAAAAAACTAAATTCAAATATGCTGTTAAAATTTCAACTTTTGACCATCTTGCCTCAATCTCACCGGCTCTTTGAATTTGTTTCAATTTTTGAAAGATGTTTCTTCTGCCCTTTACTAAACTAAGCTCAGGATCTAAAATCCCAGCTAACTGCATAGTAATCGTGGAACCGCCCCTCAAGGATCCCCCCAAAATACTCTTCCATACGGACCCAACAAAGGCAAGGCTGTCAACCCCACTATGCTCATAGAATTTTTTATCCTCCGAATGAATCACAGCTTCAATTAGGAATGAGTTTATATGATCAATCTCTATCCAATTTTCAGATCGATAGTCAAATCTTGTTCTAATTGATTGAATCGGTGTTAAGTGGCGATCGAAATAGAGTATATCAGAAGGTGAATACGAAGCTTTGATTTGCTGATAACTGGGAATTCCTTCTTGAGCAAAAAGTTGGAATGGAAACAATAAGCAAACAAAGATACTGACGTATAAAGACATACAAAACGATCAAACCTCTACGATCATTTCGATTAAAATATGACTTCCATAAGGTCTTTCTTTATATGGTAAGTCGACCCATATTTTGTCTGTTTTTTGGTGTTCGGGAATTTGTGACAAGATGATACATGGCTTATTTAAACTTTTGCAATGTTCGAAAAGAGAATTTAACATTCCTTTCATGCGGTCTGGCGTCACTGACCAATATGTATAAGGTGGATCTAAATAAAACACATAAGCCTTTTCGTCACCTAACTCCCATTTTAAATGATGTTTTGTAGCATCTTTTCGATAGAGTGTGACATTCTGAAGGCCTTTAAACAAACTCAATAAGCTAGAAAATCGCTTTTGATCTAATTCATAAGTGAGAACTCGAAAAAAACCACGACTGAATGCTTCCGCTCCGATTTGACCACTGCCTGCAAAAAAGTCGCAAAACAAGGAGTCTTCTCTCTCCAAGCCCCAACCTTCTAATCGAGAATCAATTAGATCAAAGATAGATTTTTTGATCAAACTATTTGTAAAATTGAGGTGCCCAGATACTTCTTCGGGAGCAGGAATTTCTTTCCCCTTCCACTTACCTCCGGCTATACGAAGACTTTTCATTCTCCAACCGACTGATTCATTTCTTGTTTGAGGGCAACAATTTGCAGTTGTAGCTTTGAAGGGATGTTTTGTTTTTCAATTACTTCGATTTGCTTTTTTGCTTCAGGAAAATTTTTCATTTCATACAATCCATAGGCGAATAAAAAACAAGCATCCAGATAACGAGCGCTCGACTTACCCTCTTTTTGAAATAATTTTCCAAAAGTAATCAAGTGATCATATTCTCCTAATACTAGGGCCCTTTCCATAAAAAGATAAATTGCATTCCAATAGAAGGGGCTTTCCTTCCAAGATGGGTTGGGAGTAGAAAGCATAATTCCCTTTAACGCGAGCCAGTCGCTTTCGGTTGCCGCATACAGAAACAAGAAGCGTGGGTCTTTGTTTAAATCTGAGGACTTTAGAAATTTACGGGATAATCGGGAAACAGTATCATAGTTTCCCTTTTTGTATTCATCATGAATGTATTTGAAAGAAAGGTCGTCAGCAAGAACAGGTGCCACCCCGATGAGAGTGACAGATAAAAATAACAGTCTCCAATACAATTTATAGTTCTGTTATGTTTGCGGAACCACACATGGGGCAAATCAGCTCCCAAGAATCCAAATAATCTTCTTCAGTACCTGCTTCCCACCTGTGGTCGCAATCCTCACAGGCATATGTTACCACGTCTTCATTTAGGCTTTCTACATCGAACTCTTCGTCGTCTAAAATATCATCTTCCATACCTCCCAACTAAATCACAAAGAAAAAGCCGTGTCAAGTGGGGAGGTAAAAAAAAAATGGAGTAAGCAAATGGTAAATTATCGCTACGCACCACTCCGCAAAAAGAAATCCAATGCAAAATGGATTTTCTTAATTTTCCTCCTTGGAATGATTTCCGTCGGTTATATCTACCGAAGGGACATTTATTTTCTTTTTGCTCGAGACCAAAATGCTCGCGCAGAAAAAGCGAAAGAAAAAACAGTAGAACTCTGGAAATCCGGCTCCTTGAAAGAGCAAGATATCGCAGATTTTCATGCTCTAACCATTACATTTGCGGAAAAAGATTCCTTAGAACCTACTGCTTTCCACCTAATTGCACGAAGTCTCTACTGGAATCTAGTTCGATTGGGAATTCGTTTTGATTCTTCGAGTTTGATCTTGAATCTCGGTTCAAATTTTTCAGATTTTATCGGCCAGACCCAACTAGCTCAGGAAACAATGGACCAAATTTTTTGGAATGCGAGGCAGTCAGAAGCTCTTGCAACTTCTCCTTACCTAGATTGGGAAAACAATCGGGTGTTACTATTTTTAACTGAAACACACCGCCAAGTAAAAAGACCCAGTGCCCTTACAGCCGAATATGGAAACATCGACTCAGAGAAACTTTCAGCAGAATTCCAATCGATGTTTGTTTGGTTACTCACCTTCAATATGATGCAAGCTGGTGATGCCAATGGTTTGGAAAAAATTTTGGAAACAACAAAAAAACCAGATTATAAAGGTGAGATTCATTTTTCACCTAGAGAAGAAAACTTTTTAAAAGGAATGGGAAAGTATTACAAAAAGGACTATGTAGCTTCACTATCTCTTTTAAGGAGCACAAAAACAGAAATTCCAGATCGAATTACGGAGACTTCTATCATTACAGAAGCGACCATATTCCATTTACAAAACTTAACTCAAAAAGGAATCGATCTTTTGGAAGCTCATTATGAGAAATCAGGAAAAAGAAATCCTGAAATTCTACAGCTCATTAAACAGATGATATCCGAACGTCCCCTATCAAAATCAAAACTAGACTTAGGTATTCCCAAGTGAAGTTTCTTCTTTTTTGTTTCCTCTTTGTTTTAGGTTGTGGACTGTTTCACCGTGGCGTTCCAAAAAAAGGAGAGTTTTGTAATGTCCTAGTCAAACCACCTACTTGTCTGTTTGTCGATTTTGAAAAGCAGAAACTCATCTGGGACGACGTCCAATATGATCTTACTTTGAGAACTCGAATGGAATATCTTTTTACAATTAATAATGTTAAAGCAGAACTTCTAGTCACTACGGAAAACCGAATTGACATCAAAATTCCAGGCGAAAGCAATCCTAAATTTTATATGCGTAAGAAAGAGAAATTTTCTACATTTCCAGAATCGAAAGAGTAATCTATGTCAAAGTCAATCGATACCATACAAAAAGAAATCGTTGAAGAGTTTTCAGATTTAACTGATTGGGAAGAAAAATTTCAATACTTAATCGAATTAGGTGAAGAATTGAAACCATACCCTGATGACAAACGAACAGATGCATACATTGTTCCAGGTTGCCAATCAAGAGTGTGGGTGTGCCCTTCTTTGGAAGGTGAAAATTTAACTTTTTTTGCAGATAGTGATACAGCGCTCACCAAAGGACTGATCGCTATCTTGATTCGTGTTTTTTCCGGGCAGACACCGGATCAAATTGCCAATGCCTCTCTAGGATTTATTGATGAGATCGGTCTTTCCAAGTTTCTTTCCATCTCACGTCGCAATGGACTGACCTCAATGGTCAATATGCTCCAAAACTTTGCAAAAAATTCAAATCGCTAAATTTTGATTTGTCCTTTTTTTGAGAACAATTAGACTTATGTCGATCTCAAATTCTGAATTGGACTAACCCATGCACAAGTTTCTTCTGAGTCTATCTCTCTTAATTTTAATCCAATGTGGTAAAGACCTAACACCGTTTGGTGGCTCCCCAGAGGTGTCGCCGATCCCCATCCGAACCAAACCAGAATGGCCGACAAATGACTGGAAAGAAAGTTCGCCTGAGTCTGTTGGTATATCCTCTTCAAGATTGAAATTGGTAGGAGATTACGCCTTTCTGAGAACAGGTGATGATACTGATAGAAAGGGCAGAAGAACAGATGGTCTCGTAATAATTCGAAACGGGAAAATTATTCTAGAACAGTATGCAAGAAATTTTACAAAAGATACCCTTCACCTAACTTGGTCAGTTTCCAAAAGTATCATACAAACTCTCTATGGTATCTCCATCAAAAACGAATTACTCAAATTAGACGATCCAGGATACTATCATTTTGAGGCACTGGGGATCGATGAGTCTCACAAAAAAATCACGATCCGACACTTGCTCAATATGTCGTCTGGGCTTGATGCGGAAGAAGGATATGAAAGTGGTCCGCTCAAATCAAGTGTGATCGCTATGCTTTATACTCGTGGTAGAAAAGATATGGCAACTTTTTGCAGTAGCCTTCCCCTTCGTGCAGAACCTGGGACACAAGTTTATTATTCAAGTTGTGATACGAATATCCTTTCAGCGATTTTAAAAAATATTTATGGAAAAGATGCTTATAATGACTTACCGTTTACACAGTTGTTTGCTCCACTTGGCATCAAAAATGCTACATTCGAACAAGACGGTTCGGGAACCTTTGTTGGTTCCTCTTATCTCTATTTGACGGCGAGAGATTTGGCAAAGATCGGATACCTCTATTTAAATGATGGAATTTGGGAGAATACTCGACTGTTACCTGAAGGTTGGGTTGGCTTTACTATGACTCCAGCTCCGGGCTATAAAACGACACCGTATTCAAGTGACCTATCAAAAGACAATTACACAGCACATTGGTATGCAAATACTGGAGTGCCCGACAGAGGAGTTCCTGAACCGTGGCCAGACGCTCCTAAAGATACTTTTGCCGCATCTGGTCACTGGGGCCAAATGTTGTTTGTTATACCTAGTTTAGATATTGTAATCGTTCGTTATGGTGATGATCGAGAGAAAGCATTCGACAAAAATGAATTTCTTAAATTGGTTAAGGAATCGGTAATAAGGTAATATTATGAAAAAGAATATACTTTCTGCGCTTGGAATTTTAGTGTTATGCATCGCTTTTTGGGTACAATGGAATTGGAAACATATAGAAGCATTTCCATCTATCATCTCAAGTTTTTACTCCAAAGAATTTTGTTCCTGTCAGTATGTGATGAAACTCTCCGAAGAGCAGTGTCATAATTTTGCGAGACAATGGGTTCCCATAAGCGAATTCATCAATGACAAAGAAAAGAAAGAAGTGATTGTTACTGGGTTAGGAAGAACAAACAAATCGGTGTTCCTCAGCGAAAAACTTGGTTGTGTCATCGCAAACGAGTGACTAACGATAAAAATCAGGAAAGATAAAATTGATGCCAAAGATCAAACCTTTGGCTTTGATTTCTTCGGGTACTGGCCCAAAATTCTGTCCACGGATCGAATCGATACATGACTGATCCACAACCACTTGGCCTTGGGAAGACACGAGTCTTACATCCAAGACCTGTCCACCCTCACTGAGCAAAAATTGAACTTTGGTCATACCAGGTTTGATACCTTCGCGCACAACAGTTCCCGCCATATCCCTGTATGCAAAATTCCCTCCGCCTGGCGGAGCAAAAGACTCTTCAATCCTTTTCAGCATATTTTTAAAATAGTAATATCCAGCGAATTGTTTTGTGGGAATCGTTAGAGCCTTTGCGCCATCCCAACGGAAAAGAAAATCTTGTTGGAAACGATAATTGAAAGGGATTTTCATCATTTTTCCAGCCGACTCACTTTGATTTGGTGATTCTTCTTGCGAAATTTTCGAAACTGGATCTGCTTTAAAAATACCTATCTCAAATAAATCATCCTCTTTCGTTTGTTCGGACTTGGGTTGTGCCTTTGATGGATTAGAAGCGGCACTTCCGTATATAAATTCACGGAATGGTGAGAGAGTATGAAAACCTTGTTTTTCCGTAATTCCTCCACCACCTGCTGAATCTTGGTTGGAAAGGGCTTTGTATTCGTCTTTCTTTTCAGGATTAATGAACTGCTGTTCTACAAGCACATCGTATATTTTTTCTTTTTCCTCAGCTGGCATTAACATAGATGCATTTTCATCACCTAACATTTTCCATAACATATTTCTTGTGACCATATGTCCCAAGAATAAAGAAAAAATTAAAACTACGAACGCCGCCGAGTAAAATAACCGGCGTTCGCCTTCTTCGGATTCAGGAAGATTAAAATCAAAATAAAGTTGGCGCATTTTGATCTCCTGAGTCTAAGTCGGATCGGTAGGGAAGCCCTAAGTGTGAATATGCTTTGGCAGTTGCAACACGACCAGAAGGTGTTCGGTCAATGAGGCCGACTCGAACCAAAAATGGTTCATAGGTATCTTCAATCGTTCGCTCTTCTTCTCCAATAACAACCGCTATGGGCTTTATGCCTACAGGACCTCCACCATAACGATTTATGAGGACATTGAGTATTTGACGATCCACTGCATCTAATCCTAGTTCATCTACTCCCATTCTTTCGAATGCATAGATACATGTTTTTTGACTTATTATTTTTTCGTTCTTCACTTCCGCAAAATCTCTAACGCGTTTGAGTAAATGATTGGCAATCCTCGGTGTCTTTCGACTTCGCTTTCCAATCTCGAACGCGACTCCCTTGTCCAATTTAACAGCCAAGAGATCGGCTGAGCGATCCACGATGATCGCCATTTCTTCATCAGAATAAAAATCTAGTTTCAGATGGATTCCAAATCGAGACTTCAATGGATCACTCACGAGACCTGAGCGAGTCGTAGCCCCAACCAATGTGAAAGGCTGCAACTGGATTTGGAGTGCATTGGCCGTGACACCTTCTCCGACGACAAGATCCACAAAATAGTTTTCCATCGCCGGATACAGAAGCTCTTCCTGTTTTTTAATAAATCCATGGATCTCGTCTACAAAGAGCACCTCGTTTGTTTTGAGAAGGGTGAGGAATCGAACGAGATCTGCCCCTTTCGAGATCGCGGGAGCCGATGTTGGGGTAAACGGAACGGCTAGTTCATTGGCAATGATGTTGGCTAAAGTTGTTTTGCCAAGACCTGGGGGACCAGAGATTAGAACATGATCGAGTGGTGTTTTCCGCTTTTTGGTGGCTTCAATGTAAACCGAAAGATTGGTGAGAACTTCTTTTTGACCGATGAATTCGGACAATTTGGTGGGACGAAGGCTAGGTTCGTCCTCACCTACAGATTCTATTTCCTCGCGCAAAGACACTTCAATTTGGTTTCTGCTCCGGAGTGATCGCAGTCAAGATTTCATTTTTATTTCTGATGATTTTTATTTCAATACGTTTGCCAATTTTGGAGGATGCGATTGCTCCTTGGACATCCGCGGGCGATTTTACCTCTTTTCCATCGATTTCAATGATCACATCATATGGTCGAAGCCCAGCCTTTTGTGCAGGGGAATTGCCAGCTCTTTCCATGATAATGGCTCCGTCTGTTGATTTGAGTCCTAATTGGTCGGCCGCTTCTTTGCTCACAACCGAAAGGCTTACACCAATCCAAGGACGAGTGACTTTTCCATCTACTTTGAGCTGTTCTGCGACCCGTTTGGCTTCATTGATGGGAATGGTTAGACCAATACCTTCAGAACCGCCTGATTGGGATAAAATCATTCGGTTGATTCCTATCACTTCACCTCGGATATTCAGAAGTGGCCCTCCGCTATTGCCCTGGTTGATTGCCGCGTCTGTTTGGATGTAGGAAAGACCAGATTCATCGATGCCGCCGCGTTGGACTGCAGATACAACTCCTACAGTAAAGGAATACTCAAGACCTAAGGGAGCACCAATGGCGATGGCCCAATTGCCCACTTTTACTTTATCAGAGTTTCCTATTCGAATGGGAACGAGTTCTGATTTTGGGGCATCAATTTTTAGTAAGGCGACGTCCATGGTCGGATCTGTTCCTACCAACTTTGCATTAAATCTATTTTTGTTTCGCAATTTGACGGTTAGTTTGTCCATTCCATCAATTACGTGATGGTTTGTGAGTATATATCCATCTTCATTTAAAATAATTCCTGAACCAAGACCATTTTGAATTTCTTGAATTACTTTTCCTCCACCAAGACCCTGCCTTCCAAATAAATGATCAAAGAATGGATCTCCCGTTAGGGGGGCACCCTGTCTCCGATTGACACGTCTTTCGGTAGCAATGGAAACAACACTTGGAGCAACTTTTTCGAATACTTCCTGGAATGCATCTTCCATGGCTACTGCCTGCGTTTGCGCAGGAGAAAGTTTATCAGTACCATCAGCTTTCAGCTGTAAGGGGTTGTCAGAACGAGAATCACCACAAGTTAAAATGGGAGAAAGGAATGTTCCTAATAATAAAAAGGTAGACGCTACGGCAAAAAATTTAAACGGATTTGACTTTGTAGGGTTCATAGATTGTAAAAATTTACTCTCCTCTATTTAATTAGACAAGATTCAACAAAACTTATCTAAAGCATTCCATCGGAATTCTTCAAATTTAATTTAAAACTTGCATCATCTTTTTGGCGTAAAAGGCTAAACTATGGCATCAAAAGTTCTAATCCCATTTGCACCTGGCTTTGAAGAAATGGAAGGCATCATTTTAGCTGATATCCTACGAAGAGGTGGTGTTGGAGTCGTAGTCGCGGCTCTGGATGGATTGCAAGTCGTGGCCTCTCGGAAAACGATCCATGTTGCTGATACCTTGCTTTCTGAAGTTATTGATCAGGAATACGATTTGATTTTACTCCCTGGTGGACTGGAGGGGACAAAAAATTTAACTGCCTCTTCTCATCTTAAGGAGATACTTTTAGAACAGCACAAAAAACAAAAGTGGATTGGTGCCATCTGTGCCGCACCTAATGTACTTCGAACGTTTGGAATCATAGGTGAGCAAGATCCTTATACCGCATTCCCCACAAGTATAGATCTAAGTTCCGGTGGAAAATATTCAACCGACCGCATCGTTTCCCACAAGAATGTTTTTACAAGTGTCGGTCCCGGATCTGCTTTTGAGTTTGCTCTGTTTTTGCTGGAAAAATTAGAAGGTACGGAAGTACGCGAACGAGTAGAAAAGGCTCTCTATTTACCTAAATAAAGAACATTTAGCTTGGCGGGAGTGGCGGATTTGATTCCCTTTCGGCAATCAAACTGGCGATGGCTGTCTCTTCATTATCCAAGACTTGTAGGTGGCTTTCCATCCCTGTCAGCTTAAAAACCTTTGCAACAGAACCATGCACATGGCAGACTTTCAAATTTCCATGGTATTTTTTGAGCTTGTACATGGCTGTTACAAGTGTTCCAATGCCGGAGGAATCCATAAAGGGCACTTTTTCTAGATTTACCACAATCTCGTATTGTTGATTTTTGATCCGCTGGTCCAGGATATCTTTGAGTTCTTTGGCGTTATAAAGATCTACTTCACCTTCGATCGAAATGACTGGAATCGAATCTACGAGTTTCTCTGTGATCAACATATGTTTGATTTTTATCCTCGAATGGAAATCGAAAAGAAAAAAATTACATCCGGAAAACACCAAAAGGTTTTCTTTCCGTATTTCGAACGGACACAATTGACAAAGCACGCCCCAATACTTCCCTAGTTTCGCTTGGATCAATGATCCCATCATCCCATAGGCGTGCCGAACTATAGACTGCGGAAGATTTGTTTTCATAATCCTCAAGAATGGGTTTTTTGAAAATGATCTCGTCTTCTTGTGTGAGTACTTTGCCTTCTTTCGCCGCCTGTTCTAATTTGACAGTCCAAAGTACATTGGCGGCCTGTTCGCCTCCCATTACGGAGATGCGAGCGTTTGGCCACATCCATAAAAAATCGGGAGCAAATGCCCGGCCACACATTCCATAATTACCTGCCCCATAAGATCCGCCAGTTACCACTGTTAGCTTTGGAACCGTTGTTGTTGAAACTGCATTGACCATCTTCGCTCCATCGCGAGCAATCCCAGCGTTTTCGAATTTTTTACCGACCATAAATCCCGTTATATTTTGCAAAAAAAGTAAAGGGATTCTACGCTGATCACATAACTCAATAAAGTGAGCCGCTTTCAATGCACTTTCTGAAAACAAAACTCCGTTATTGGCGATGATACCGACTGGATATCCATAGATTTCCGAAAATCCACAAACAAGCGTTGTGCCGTAAAGTTTTTTAAATTCATGAAACAGAGATCCATCCACAAGCCTAGATATAATTTCTTTTACATCGTATGATTTTCTCGCATCTTTTTGGATGATTCCATAAATCTCTTCACTCGGATAGATCGGATGAAGAGTTGGTTTTGCTTGGACTTTTTTGGATATGTTTAGATTTCGAACAATGGATCTAGTTATCTCGATGGCATGGAAATCATCTTCTGCGAAATGATCGGTTACTCCTGATATCCTGCAATGAACGTCTGCACCACCTAACTCTTCAGGAGTCACAACTTCACCTGTTGCCGCTTTAACAAGAGGAGGTCCACCTAAAAAAATCGTTCCATTCCCCTTCACGATTACCGACTCGTCGGACATCGCGGGAATGTACGCACCTCCTGCAGTACAAGACCCCATTACAACTGCTATCTGAGAAATTCCTTTCGCACTCATTTGAGCCTGATTGAAAAAAATTCTACCAAAATGATCTTTGTCAGGAAATACCTCATCTTGCATGGGCAAAAAAGCACCACCAGAATCAACAAGGTAAATGCAAGGGAGATGGTTTTTTTCTGCAATCTCTTGTGATCGAAGGTGTTTTTTGACTGTCAGTGGGTAATAGGTTCCCCCTTTGACTGTTGCATCATTTGCGACGATCATACATTCGACACCTTCAATGCGTCCTATACCAGTTACGATGCCTGCTGACGGAACTTGATCTGCATAAACACCTTCTGCCGCAAGAGATGCTATTTCAAAAAAATAAGTTCCATCATCGATCAGCTGTTCGATTCGCTCTCTTGCGGTAAGTTTTCCTCGAGATTTATGTCGTTCGGTGGCTTTAGATCCACCACCTAACTTAGTTTTCTTAATCAATTCTCGGATCGGGACGGCAGTTTCCAAAAATGCAGTTCTATTTTCTAAAAAATCCTTAGATGTCGACTTGATTTGAGAGATGATAGTTTCCATTCTCAATTCACCTCGTCATTCGGTTTGTTACGTTTGAATTGAAATGTTTTGGTTTTGTTCCGTGAATAAGAATCTACTAAATAAATAATCTTAGATGCAAGCTCCTGCGGGCATTCTTCCATGGGCAAATGACAGGACGGGACAACAGATAAAGCACTCGTTCGTAATGTTTCTTTGATAAATTCTGTTTGGTAGGGAGAAATTCTAAAATCAGATTCGCCAATAATGATCTGACGCAGACCAACGAGTGACTTGACTCCATCTTCTACATCACGCAAAGTATGTCCAGACCTGTCGACATTTCGAATAAATTCTAGAGTGTTCTTTCGATTTTGCCCCGCAAATAGCAATTGATAGGTGTCCTTCTCCCATTCAGAATCAAAACGAAATCCTTTTTTGGTCAAAAAGAGTTGATAGAATAAGTGCAGGAGAGGGGGACGAAATAAAAAAGAAATCAACGCACCTAAAACGGGAATCCTCAAAAGACTTAATGGCAGATAGAAACGAAACTTAGGCAAATTCAAAAAGCCATTTGTAATCGTGAGTGATTTGATGTGTTCAGGATGTTCTTTGAGTAAAAATGCAAGAATTGGCAAAGCAAAATCATGAACTACAACATGAACTTTTTTCCCTTCCGCTACTGTTTCTAAAAATTTATAAAGATAATGAGCCTGCATTCGATGAGAAAGTGGTGTGTTTGGTCGCTCACTAAGACCTATTCCCAAAAAATCTGGTGCGATCACTCGATACTTACCTTCTAAAATACGAATCAGTTTTCTATAATGATAAGAAGTTGTAAGAAAACCGTGTAACAAAACGACTATCTCATCTTTATTACCCGAATCTATATAAAAATACTTAACTCCATCAACGGCAACATATTTGCCTGCATTTATATGCTCTTGTAATAATGGACTCACGTTGCATTCACCACTAACTTCGAATATATTGCTTTAATGTAATTTTCTTCATGTTCTTGTAGATTTATACTTCGCCTAGCCATGATCTTTTTGGTGTCCGAAAGAAAAGAATCAAGCCTATATCGATTTTTCCCATCAATCCATGAAAACGGACTTTGATAACCTGATATTCTAGAATCAACTAAATTTGATCCCAAATCGATCACACAACCTGTATTCATCATCACACCAATTGCAATTTTGGAGAATGGTGCAATAAGAGATCCAAACTTTATAGTGCCCGTATTGACCTCATGCTCACCAATTCTGAGTTTGACGATCCCATAATTATTCTTTAAATCAGAAGTTGTTGCGAGCGCGCCAATATTAACCCAGCTACTGACAAATGAATGCCCCAAAAAACCTTCGTGATGTTTGTTGGTATAATCCAACAAAATTGAATTTTCAACTTCTCCACCAACTCTACAATGATTTCCAATGAGCGAGCCGCCTGCAATTCTTGCGCTATCAATAGAGCAACCCTTTCCTATATAGAGTGGCCCCTCTAAAAAACTAAAGGATGTGATTTTTGCATCTTTATCTATGATTATTGGTCCGTTTGTTGTATCAAAGACTACACCAGGATAAATAACAGCTGTTGGATGGAGATAAAGATGCTTTTCCTTACCGACAATGTGAAACCCAGATGATTTGCTCTTTATTTTTTGACGTTCTTTCTTTTTGCTTTTATCTATTGAAAGTGAATCCTCGATTAGAGTGGTGACAGTCCTTTGTAAATCCCAAGGTAAAAAGCCTTCCGGAGAAACAATCATCTCCATTTTTTTATCTTCCTTGTTTGGAAGTATGTCAGGATATCTTGATAAAATTAGCGTCTGAAAATCAGGATCTTTACATTTATAGTAAATCCGAGCTTGCGGATACTTTATCTTTAACTTTCCTAGAAGGGTAAACCCAGCCAGATTCCACTCAAAAAATGAATGGAAACGAGAAAGAGGCTCTAAAGCTTTAGGGCGCTCGCTATCGTCAATCAAAATGCTTTCTGGATGGCTCACGGTCACTCCACAGTCACAGACTTCGCTAGATTTCGAGGTTGATCCACGTTACATCCTCTAAGAATCGCTATATGATAAGATAACAACTGCAATGGGACGACAGCAAGCAAAGGAACAAGCGGATCAGCAATGCTCGGAATTTCAAAAGTAAAGTCGGCCATACTTTTGATTTCAGTGTCCCCTTCGGTCACAATGGCGATAACCTTTCCCTTTCTTGCTTTGACTTCTTGGATATTGGATATCACTTTCTCATAGGAACTATCTTTTGTAGCGATAAAAACAACAGGCATATCTTCATCAATGAGTGCGATTGGACCGTGTTTCATCTCTGCCGCTGGATAACCTTCGGCATGTATGTAAGAAATTTCCTTAAGTTTGAGCGCACCCTCTAGTGCAACTGGGAAGTTATAACCCCTTCCCAAATACAAAAAGTTAGTCGCCGTATAAAATGATTTTGAGATCTCCAAAATCTGATCAGCTTTGGATAGAATTTTGGTAACCTTATCTGGGATAGAGTCAAGGCCATGAAGTAACTCTTGGTATTGACTTAGAGAGATAGTACCTTTTTTGAGACCAAGATACATAGCCATCATTGTAAGAATTGTGACTTGTGATGTGAATGCCTTAGTTGAGGCTACACCGATTTCCGGACCAGCGTGCAAATAAGCACCAGCGTCTGCCGTTCTTGCTATGGAAGAACCGACAACATTACAAACCCCGAATATAAGAGATCCCTTTGATTTAGCAAGTTCGATCGCCGCAAGTGTATCAGCCGTTTCACCTGACTGAGATACCGCGATCACGATATCTTTATCTCGAATGACTGGGTTGCGATATCTAAATTCAGAAGCATATTCTACTTCTGTTGGAATCCTCGCCAGATCTTCAAAGAGGTATTCCCCTATCAGTCCTGCATGCCAAGAAGTACCACATCCGATCAATAACATTCGTTCTGCGTTTACGAAACGATTTAAATACTGATCAATACCACTCATATATAGATGGTGTTCTCTAGAAACCAATCTACCACGCATAGCATCACGAATTGATCGCGGTTGCTCAAAAATTTCCTTCAACATAAAATGAGGATATCCACCTTTTTCGATATCCTCTAAATCCATTTCCAATTTTTGTATAAAGGGAGTTTTGACAACATTGTCCAAGTTTTTTACTACGAGTTTGTTCTCTTTGATGATAGCGATTTCACGATCATTCAAGTAAGTGACATCATTCGTATATTCTATAATTGGAGTAGCATCAGAAGCCACAAAAAATTCATCTACTCCGATGCCGATGACCAGTGGAGAGCCTTTTCTTGCGGCAATCATAGTACGTTCTTCATCTTGACAGAGAACTACGATCGCATATGCACCTACGACTTCATTCAAAGCAAGACGGACTGCCTCTTCGATTGAACAAGAATTCTTGATCTTGATTTCTTCAATCAAATGTATAAGAACTTCAGTATCCGTATCTGATAAGAATTTATGACCACTTTTTTCTAATTCTTTTTTCAGTGTAGAGTAGTTCTCGATGATTCCATTGTGTATGATGGCAAGTTTTCCATCTGTGCTTGCATGCGGATGCGCGTTCCGATCATTTGGTTCCCCGTGAGTTGCCCATCGAGTATGACCCATTGCAATCGTTGCATCAAGGATCTTATCTCCAATTTCTAACTCAAGTTGAGCAACCTTGCCCTTCTTTTTAATAATTTCAATGTCACCGTTTAATAAGGCGACACCTGCGCTGTCGTATCCTCGGTATTCTAATCTTTTGAGACCTTTGATGACGATAGGGAGGGCTTGTCTTTTACCTAAATAACCTACGATTCCACACATTTTTTTACCCTCTTTAATGTTTCTGCCAAATCGGAAGCACTTCTTGCTTCCGCAATCACTCTGAATATAGGTTCCGTGTTAGATGGGCGAATATGAACCCAAAGGTCTCCCTCGGACAACCAGAGACCATCTTTTGTAGAGACTTCCGCCTTCGGAAACCCTGCTTGTATTTTTTCGTATAACGAAGATAAGGACATCCCTTGGGATAGTGGGAAGGATTGTTTTTCCATATGAATCGGCGGAAGCTCAGTAATAAAATCATCAATCGACTTATTTTCTTCTGCCATTACATTTAAAATGTGAGCGATTCCTGCAAGTGTGTCTCGCCCGAAGGAAGGGATATTGGGATCGATCACTCCACCATTTCCTTCTCCACCAAAAATAGCTTTTGATTGAATCATTTCTTCGACTACGTTTGCCTCTCCGACTTTCGAACGTATTACCTTCGAATGATATAGATGTGCTACATGCTCATTCAGGAAACTCGATGAAAGATTAACCACCACCTTACTTCCCTTTTTTGCGGCTCGAAGTACACTTCGAAGAGAAAGAGGTAAAGTAAGTTCCTCCGATATGGCGCCACGTTTGGGAGAAAATAAAACAAGCCTATCTGCATCAGGATCTAAAGCAAAACCAATATCCGCCTTGGACTTCTTAAATGCCTTTTCAGATGAAACCAGCGCCTTTGGAGTCGGTTCTGGTGGCCTTGGGAATGTACCGTCGGGACTGCAATTGTGTTCAATGACACGACAACCTAACTCACGTAGCAGTTTGGGAATGACAAAAGAACCTGCACCACCGACTGCATCAACAAAAACGGTATATTTTTTCTTTTTGATCTTTGGTAAGTTGATCCGTGAGATAACCGACTTTATGTGCAAATCAATGTAATCTTCACCAGATTCAATATAGCCTTTGGGATGTATTTGAGGAGGAATAAACTTACCAGAGTTAAGAATTTGAAGGAGTGTTTCGTTTTCCTTTGCGTTGAAAAAAAAGCCACCTTTGGATATAAATTTAAAAGCATTCCATTCCATGGGGTTATGCGAAGCAGAGATCATAATTCCACCATTTGCTTTCGCTAACTTTACAACGGCTTTTGTAGTGGGTGTTGGAACGAGACCAAGAGTGAGAATATTAGAACCTGCGGATAAAAGAGCAGATGACAACAAATGCTCAAAATACGGACCGCTTGGCCTTGAATCCCTTCCAATCACTACTGTTTTACCCACCATCATGGTGGCAAAGGATTGAGAAAAGAGAAGTGCCTCTGGCAAACCGAAACCAGACTGAATTTTCCCTCGAACACCAGAAATAGAAATCATAAGAGCGGAGAGATCGTAATGGCGAGTAATGATCATAGTTCAACGTCCAAGTTGAGAGAAATCAGAGGGAAGTCTATTCTTTTCAGGGAGGAAACAGGAGGTAAACAAAATCCCAAATGGGAAACACTGGAAAGTGGAACGGATTTGGGCGATGACAGGATTGAACTGCCGACCCGCTGCTTGTAAGGCAGCTGCTCTCCCAGCTGAGCTAATCGCCCGTTCGTTATGACAATGAAAACGAATCACTCTCTACTGTCGACTCGAATACGTATAAAAATAAAAAAGGCCACAAAAATGTGGCCTCTACAAGACAGATGAAATCTGCACCTTAGGTTATGCGGACGCTGTTGCTCCGATGCCATTGATACGTGCTGCCATACGAGATTTCTTGCGGTCAGCATTTTTCTTGTGAATGAGTTTTGTTTTAGCCGCGCGATCCAATCTTGAGGAATACTTTCCAAAGAAACTAAGAGCTTCTTCTTTATTTCCAGATTTGATTGCTTTTAACAAATTACGTGCGTATGTACGAATCTCAGTTTTATCCTGAGAGTTGCGCTCTTTTCGGCGCTCTGAGCGTCTGATGTCTTTTTTGGAGGATCTTAAATTAGCCAAGGAATGTCCCCTACGAGGAATTTTTACTTATCTTTTGAGTACCAGTCTGTGGGTCAAGGCGAAAGAGAAAAATTTCCGTACCAAATTCTCAAATCCCTGACCATTCCAAGGAAGGGGCTGCTATGTTCTATTGCTTACTAGAGATCGACCAAGAATTGGCACAAATCGCTAAAGAAAAACATCTAGATTTAGGATTTATTATCAGAATTGCACTTTTAGATATTCAGTTCAAGGATATCGATCTGTGGTTCGATGATAAAGAGAATGATATTTATTTTGAAAGAGTTCATCTAACTAGATCCGACTTTTTTAGGTTATATCAGAAGGCACAAGAGAACGAAGTTGACCCGAATCAGCTTTTCTCATATGCTTTTACCCAGACATTATTGGAAATACTAAGATTGTGAGCCAAGAAAAGGGAAAACAAAACTATATAAAGATCGGATCCATCTCTGAGATCGACCCTAACCGTCTGTCGATCTCTCAGATCAATCAGAGATATATAGACTCAGAAAACAATCGCTATGCACTCCGATTCAATAAAGAAATTCGTCGCATTGAAATCATAAAGATAACTACCACTCAAAATGTCGAAGTTATAAAGCAGACTTCAATGCCCACTCAGACTGCTAAGCCACAACAAGTTCAGGCCAGTATTCCGGTAAAAGTTGAAGAACCCATCAAAAAAGCCCAACCGACGGCAGAACCGAAATTTG
>JAPZRK010000022.1 GCA_027531445.1 Leptospira sp. | reverse complement strand
ATTCTTTGAGTTTCTCTGCTTCTTCGACTTACGGCGGCAATACGACTTGTATTGAGATTACAGACAAGGCAGGAAACATTGTTATCATCGATGGCGGAACAGGACTTCGTGAACTCGGAAATTCCATGTTGGCTCGTGGATTTGGTAAACCGACGGGTCATGCGTACTGGATTTTGACACATACGCATTGGGATCACATACAAGGGATTCCATTTTTTGTCCCTCTATTCATTCCGACTAATCATTTTGAAATTATATCTTCATTTGAAGATGCAGAAGAAAGACTCAAACACCAATTTGTCTTCACTCATTTCCCTGTTTCTTTTGATCACTACGCGGCTCAAAAAAGTTTTAAATATATACCAGAAGGGGAAGTGTTTCCACTTGGTCCTCATATAACTGCGTTTAGTAAATCAGTACGACATCCAGGTGGAAGTTTTTCCTATAGATTTACAGAGGAAGGAAAATCTATTATATTCGCTTCTGATGCGGAGTTCAATTTGGACGAGATGGAAAACATTGATACATATATCGATTATTTTCGAGATGCGGATATTTTGGTTTTTGATACGCAATATACATTTGAAGAGTCCCTACAGAAAATTGACTGGGGTCATAGCTCGGCCTCCATTGCGACAGACATCGCACTCAAAGCGAAAGTGAAAAAACTCGTAATGTTCCATCATGACCCATCGTATGATGATGATAAGCTGGACTTAGTATATCTTAGAGCCTTGAAGTATAAAGAGATGTTCGATCCTCATGGAAAACTCGAAATCATAATGGCATATGAAAATTTAGAATTGGAGATTTAAATTGGCAAAGAAAGCATACATTATTGGAATTGATGCAGGTACTACAGGAATACGTACATTTTGTTTTGATCAAAAAGGTAAAGTGATCTCGTCCGCGTATGAAGAGTTCAAACAATACTATCCTAAACCAGGTTGGGTTGAACACGATGCGGAAGAAATTTGGGCAAAGACCCAAAAATTGATTGGAACTGCGATTCGTAAAGGAAAGCTAAATCCTAAAGAAGCTGTTGCTATAGGTATAACAAACCAAAGAGAGACTTCAGTAGTTTGGGATCGAAAGACTGGAAAACCAATTTACAAAGCCATTGTTTGGCAATGTCGCCGAACATCTGATATTTGCAAAGAATTAAAAAAACAAAGTTTAGAAGGTACATTTCGTAATAAAACAGGATTGGTCGTGGATGCCTATTTTTCTGGCACCAAAATCCAATGGATTTTGGATAACGTAAAAGGTGCTCGGGCAAAAGCAGAAAAAGAAGAGCTGATGTTTGGAACGATTGATACTTGGTTGCTTTACAAACTAACAGGTCACAAAGAGCACAAAACTGATCACACGAATGCATCACGTACTCTTCTGTTTAATATCCAAACCAAAGAATGGGACGAAGAGCTATGTGAGATCCTTCGAGTACCCAAGTCGATGTTGCCAGAGGCATATAACTCACGCAATTTGTTTGGCTTTACTTCAAAAGTCAAAACCTTACCAGACGGTATCCCTATCTCCTCGCTTGTGGGAGACCAACAAGGTGCGCTTTTTGGTCAGTTGTGTACAGAACCTGGAGAAGCCAAAAATACTTATGGAACAGGCTGCTTTTTCTTATTCAATGTCGGTGAAGAATTTCGTATTTCCAACCAGGGACTTATCACGACCTTAGCATTAGGACCAGAAGGTAAAACGGTATATTGTTTGGAAGGTTCTGTGTTTATCGGTGGAGCCGTCGTACAGTTCTTACGTGATAACTTAGAGTTTTTTAATGCTTCGAAAGATTCCGAAAAATTAGTGAAAGCGATCAAAACAAAAGATGATATCGTTTTTGTACCTGCCTTTGCTGGACTTGGTGCTCCGCATTGGGACCAAGAAGCACGTGGAGCTATCTTTGGGCTTTCCAGGGACACAACACCCGCGCAAATCACGAGAGCCGCATTAAAAGCAATTGCACTCCAATCTTATGAACTTGCGCATGCGATGGAAAGAGAAACCGGTAAACGCTTGAAGTTTTTGAGGGTGGATGGCGGAGCAACATCCAATGCATGGCTTATGCAATTCCAAGCAGACATTCTTGGAACCAAAGTGATTCGACCGTCAAACGTTGATACTACGGTTTTAGGTGCGGCTTATCTTGCTGGCTTAGAGCGTGGATTTTTTAAAAGTGTTGCCGCATTGAAAAAACTGGAAACCAAAAATACAGAGTTTTCTCCAAAGATGAAGGAAGCAGATCGAAACGAAGAAATCACAAAGTGGAACTGGGCAATTGATAGAGTGAAGACTACTGACGACTAATACTCAAACCATTGTAAGCTAAATTCAAATGCCTTTCTTTCGTCGGTGATGCCTCCTCCGACCACACATTTTCCAGTGGTGTAGAAGGGGATTTCCAAGATGAGTCCAGGTGGGAGCCTATGGAATACGATAGGTTCCCATTCTTTTCTGGATAGAAACCAATCAAATCTTAAGTTTTGAATCCATTCTTCTGTTCTGAAAAATAATTTATGTTTGGTGAGTCCAAAAAAAGTAATTCCATTACCCGTTTGCCAAAAATTTACTTTTTTTGAATCTTCAAAAAAGAATTTTAATGTATGATCACTTTCTTCTATTTTTTCGCGGTAGGTTTTAAATGAACCGTCCACATAATAGATGTTCCTTGAAAATTTTTTATACAACTCTTCCTCTAGTTTTTCTACAAATCCTTCACCATATTTTGGCTCTAGACTTGGTGAATCCAAAATCATCTGGAGTTTGCCTTTAGATACGGATTTTTGTAAGGTTGTTTTGACAGGACTTGAAAGTTTTGGATACACATACCGAATGTATCTCTCATCAAAACTACCGATAAAGGATTGTAAAAATGGACCATGTATCATAGGAATGATCTCTGCTGTAAAGATACTTTGACTTAAGAATTTTGCAAATTCTAGTTCGTCTGAAAATAGATTGGAGATGATCTTATATTCTTCTTCTGGAGTTCCGGCGTATAATATTTTTACGAGTCTGTAAAGGTAAGCTTTACTTTTTTTATCAAAATATAAGTTTTCGATTTTTTCTAAGATTTCTTCTTCGCTAAGAGTCGGATTTACAATATCTCTAAGTGATAGATACTTTGCGGATTCATATTTGGTTCTTGTTAAAACGCTAAGCTCAACACTTTCATTTTGTTTGATCCCTCCGATTTGAATTTTTTCTTTTTCTTCCCATCTGATAAAAAAAGGTAATTTGGACGGTGCAGGAAACGGGGAACTTGTGATTTCTTTTACCGATTCATCTTTTGTATTCATATAAGAGGCATAAGGTGGCCATTTGCCAGCGATAGATATTTCCTTGCCTGAGTATGTAATGTAAGCGGGTAAAGAGATTGAAGTAGTAGCGAAATGATTGCGATTCCAATCTATTTCATAAACAAATTTTGGAACTAAAATAGGATCACTTGAAATGGATGGTAGATCTGTCGGTTTAACCTTAAGGAAGGGATAAAATGGATTGATGTTACTTTGAATTCTTGCAATGGAATTGGGAGTTGCAAAAAAGAAATGGTAGTTTGCACCTAATTTATGTATCAAGGACTAAAATCAGGGCTCGTTTTTTTTAATTTTTTTTGGATTCGTATTCTGAATTTTTCCCAATTATAGTCCTTGCGTAAGTCTTCAAATTCTTGTTCTATACCGAATCGCATAAAATCGAAGATTTCGTTTGAGTCCATTCCTACGATGATGGAGAGGTCAGTGATGACTCTGTCAAGACGCCGGGCATCCCGATCACTTAGGTGAAATGTCTCTAGAAGTAGAGACTCAAATTCGGTGAGCTGTATCAAGGTTTTCCTTTCCTAAAATGCTGCAACTAAGATTGTTTCGATTTCATTTTTTGGAAGTTCTCGTGGAAGACTATCTAAAAATGGATACGTAGCCGCAAGAGTTGCAATGCTGGGAAGGTCAATTTTTTTAACTTCGTATTCAGAAAGTCTTTGAGGTATTTTAAGCTCCAAATATATCTTTCGAATACCTTCCACCGCTTTGATGGCGGCTTCGATGACTGAAATGTTGGTTACGTCTTCATCGAGTGCCCTTGCGATCATCACATACTTTCCTGCTGAAGATGTTAGGTTGTATTCCATAACATGTGGAAGTAAAATTGACATAGCTTGAAATATATCTAAGTTTGTGATAGTACAAACAGAGAGAGAAAGTGCATAACACAATCCGAGAGAACTTGTAGATTGTGCGATACCTGCAAGCAAACTTGCGGCATAAATTGAATTTTTAGGGCTTAAGTTTCGTGGTTCACGAATGGCTGGCACAATGTTTTTGGAAATTAATTCGATGGCGCGTAGGGCAGAGGAGGAGGTTATCTCATTTGCATACTTCGATAAAATGCTGTCAACTGCCGCAGATAGTATGGCAATGCCGGTCTTTGCCGTTTCAGAAGATGACATACCAGCACCGATTTTTGGATCTGATACTATCAATTCTGGAAAACACCATTCATGTGAAAAATACTTTCGATTTTTATCTCGATCATCAATGATCGAAAAAAATGGAGCACATTCGTTTCCAAGTAGTGGTTTGGTGGGAACAACTATAACAGGAAGCCCACGTCGTTTTAACTGCTTTTTCCCATTCATCATTTCTTCAGCAAACAAATCGTTGGTGGCAAGAAGTGCCGAGGCTTTGCCTGCATTGATTGATTCAAAAGATCCATAAGCAACAACACAGTCTGCATTTGAAATCCGAAGGAAGTGAGCGGCAGAATCTAAATCTTTAAAATGCACGCGATCTACAATATCATCATAAATGATGACACCTTCGGAGTGTTTTTCGAGACTGGTTTTTATAATTGAAAGTTCTTCTGCGTTCTCGAGTTCGCGTTGGGTAGCGATGAGAACAACTCTAGTTCCAATGTTTTTGACAAAAGAACCGAGTTTGTATCCACAATCGATTTCAAAGTGGATTTTTGGTGAAAACTGGAAGTTGATCCATTCCGGAAGGACTGGCACACAACTCTCCTAGAGATAACGACACAAAGGTGACAACATCCAATAAGAGGACAATTCTTTAGGACCCCCCACCTCCGGTCCTAATTACTGTTGTCCGAGAAATGTGGACGCAATCTGATCAGAAATTTTGTCTAACATCTCGCTTGAGAGATTGTCATACTCGCCATTTTTTAAGCGTTCTTTGACAGCTTTGATTTTTTCAGATCTATCTTCTTCAGGTGGCATCGCCACGATTTGTTTTGCGATCTGTTTTACTTCAGATTGTAACTTAGCTTCAGATGCAATTTTTTTAGCTGCATCAGAAATGGAAATCGTGTCTACAGGACCTGTAGTTTCCGACTTTGTAGGTGCCTGCGTTTTTTTGGTTTCGTAACCAAATCCACCTACTCTTCCTATTTTATCGACGTTCATAGTATTTGTCCTCTTACTACTTCAGGTATCGGTTGTTTCAGAAATTCCCTTAAGCGTTTTTTTTCTGTGATTTAGAAGAAAAACAAATTCACCTTTCGATGTGGGCGGATTCTGGGCCAAAACTTCGGGATTTGGATAGTATTTCACTTCTTCATATGCCTTTGTCAATTCTCTTCCCATCAAAACTTCCGTATTCGGGAAGATTTCTTGTAAGAGTGGATACAACCTTGGAAGCTTGTGAACCGATTCATAAAAAACAATCAGTCCATCAATATTTGAAGCCTCTACTAATTCTTTTCGTTTTTTAGAAGGCTTTTCTGAAAGAAATCCTAAAAAAAGTGTAGGATTTACTTGAAATCCGGAAACGGAAAGGATCGCACTGAGCGCAGAGGCACCTGGTATCGGAATGATGGAATGCCCGTGTTCACGAGCTACACGTACAATATGAGAGCCTGGGTCAGAAATGCCAGGAGTTCCTGCATCAGACACAAGTGCATATGATTTGCCCTCCGCAAGTCCTGTAAGTAGAGTTTGGTAAGGATTTTCGGAACTGTCTTTATAAAGTGGCCACGTTTGGTTGGAAATGTTTATATTTTGAAGTAGCCGCTTTGTTTCCGAAGCAGATTCGCAAAGAATGGCATCTACGGAAGCAAGGATTTGTTTGGCGCGATCTGTAATATCAGAGGGGTTCCCAATGGGAGTGGCCACCACATACAAATGTCCTTTTTCCCTTTTATGGCCCAATGAACTGACATCCCAATTGTTTTACTCCAGATGGACATGGGCAGCCAAGGGCTTCTTTGCCGGCTTGGAGACAAGGATTACAAGCGGTTCCTACGGCACATGCACTTGGAGTCGCACATCCTGCCACGGAACAAACGGTTGAGTTACAACCAGAACCAACAGGACAAATCGAAAGGGGCGGTACACCGAGTGCTAGACCTTCTGCTTCATATCCACCAGCACAAACCGAAACGGGAGCTGATGGATTGGAAATCAAACCATTGGCAAGGAAAGAACGGAGGGTAAAATTATACACCTGACATTTTTGAAAGGGGTAGGTACCGGGAGGCGGAATCTGATAACGGATTCGTTTTGTAACAATGTTTGCTGAAGCCGTGGAATTCTGGAATGGCAAATGGGGAAAACTAGGCTGAACACCATCTTCTAACCATTCCCCAGAGATCGTCTGTATGATGGATGGAGTGGCAGTTGTAATGTAGAGATTGTAACCTAGAAATTGGGACTCTCTGTTTGTGACATAGTACCGGACTAAAAATTCTGGGCGAGGGTTGGCTGTAAAATCAGTTAGATTGGTACCAAAAGTGTCTGTGATGTTGCTGTTTACTGCGACTACGGAGAGGATCTGAGGCACACCGACGGGCACGAGAAACAAAAAGGGAGCCACCGGCGTATCGGTATTCGTCCCACAACGAAAAAAGGAGAGAAAAGAAAAGCCGATCAGATAGATTGGATGAAAGAGGGTGCGCCGCATTGAAAAAAGCTTCCCTCCCAAGATTTTAGGAATTCAATCTATGGGAATCCAAAAAAAATTACTCTATACCTCTTTGGCTCTTTTGGCACTATTTTTTCTGTTTATACTCATTACTTTCACGGGTGAAAGTGAAGAAGAAAAGCGCAAGAAAGACCAAAAATCAAAGGCTCTCTCGTATCTATTGCAAGGTGGTTCGGGCGACAGATCAGGCAGAAACCCATTGGGTGTGCGTGGCGAAGGATCAGAATCTATTTTCGACTCTGACTACTATAAGTCAGGGAGTATGAAGTATGAAGAAGATGCAAATATTGCCAGTGCGGACCAAACGGGTGAGATACCTATCAATCCTGCCACGGGCAAACCATATCCCCCCGAGGCAATGGAATCCTTTGATGAGCTACGTGAACTTTTTCCTGAAAACGACCTCATTCCCAAAAGGCTGACTCCTGCTGTTAAGGCACAACAAGAACAGTTCAATCAGAAACTTACGCAAGCCACAAATTCCGTATTTGGTGGGAGTGCCTCCGCCTCTGATATACAATTTTATTATGGTCATGTTAAAAAACAAGGGAATGATCGAATGGAAATCATCAATTATTTGATAGAGAGTCAAGGCGGAGATGATCCTGAAATGGATAAAAAATTCCAAGAAATTCTAACAAATATTAAATTTCAAAATGATCAAATCGATAAAGAGATGGCAAATGCTTACCAAAAGGCTGGTTTACAGGTACCTTAAAGCCGAAAAAAGATCAAAATCCGGCAGACAAAATCGGATAACGATAGCTAGTTTTTGGATCTAAGCCATAAGAATCAAGGTGGAAGGACGGAGCAAGTCTCTCTCGTTTCCACTGAGAAGCGGCAAAAAGTTTTGTAAATCGACTGATGTGCGTTCGCAAATGTTCTTCACTTACATTTGGAAATTTTTCCTTCAATCGAAAGAGGCAGATTTCTATATCCATTCCATAGTGAACAAGATTTTGTTCGATTTGCTGTAAGATGGGGTAGGGCATCAGGTCTTTTTCATCTTCCTGATTTTCCGAAAGTGGACGTAATTCAGCAGTTGGTTTCGTTTTGCGAAGGAGTGCAATACTTTCTTTCGGAGCAATATAACGATTATTGCCGGATTGAATATCATCTAACCATTGTAATATAAATTCTTTGCTTACGCCACTGATTGGACATACTGAGCCAGATGCATCTCCATCCATAGTCGTATAACCAACACTTGCTTCACTTCTATTGCCAGTAGAAATCAAAAGATGGCCATTTAGATTGGCAAGTAACCAAATAAGTGGCGATCGAACTCTTGCTTGGATGTTTTGGAGTGCAAGATCATCATCCTCCCAAGATATCTTTCTATCTTGTGTTGATTGAATGAGTGAAATTGCCATTGCGACTGATTCATCAATCGAAATTTGGTGGTGTCTAATTCCTAACTCTTGGGTGAGAAGATTGGCAATATCTTCTGTTAGATGTGAGTTGTTTTCCGTTTTTTGGTAAAGGGTGACAAGTAGCTTCGATTCTTCGATTCCGAGTGAATTGAAAATCGATGGTCCCATTTCTGCTTTGGCAAGGCGTTTCATACAGTCAACAAGCATAGCACAGGCGGCACTATCTGCACCACCGGATAGTGAAAGTGTGTATCCTTTTGTTTTTGATTTTCGAAGATAATCGAATAATCCCAGTGAGACTGCACGCGTAAAATCTTCAAATTGAGTATCAGTTTTAGATAACGGATCGAAGCTTTCATCGCTATTTTTTGGAGAATTGGATTCAGACCTTAGATCCACAAGGATAGGAGAAATTGTTGGCTCTTGGATACGAAGGATCGGAACATCCTCCTCGGATGCATTCGAGTATGGAGCGGCGATTCGAAGTTCCTTTGCTCTTTTGTTTCGTAAAGTCTCAAGTGTGGTTTTGTGCGTTGTAATTTGAAAATTTGCAAAAAATAGTCTTTTACCTTCATTGATGACGACACCATCTTCGCAGAAAAAAGATCCGCCATCATAGATCGATCGACCTGCTTCATTGCCACAAAGATTTGTGAAGACTGTCAAAAGTTGATGTGACCTGCTCGTTTCCTTAAAAATCTGATGGCGAATGTTTCTTTTGCCAATTGCAAAATGAGAAGCACCTGGAGAGAAAAGGACATCTAATCCTTGTTTTGCGTATTTGTCGACAGGGCGATCAACGACCCATGAATCTTCACAAATTTCCAATCCAAAGTTTATACCTTTGTATTCGAATATAAAATGGCCGAATGGAATTTCCCCATTTGCATAGGACGTGTCATAAATTGAATGATGGACTTCTTTGATAAAACGAGTGGGAGCATGGAACCATCGTTTCTCATAATGAATACCCGTATTTGCAAGATTGAGCTTGGGAACTAGAGCGATGATCTTTCCAAGGGCGAGGATGGCTACACAATTATAAAGAAACGACCGATGGAAAACCGGCAGACCTACAATGACAATCTTATCTTTTGTAGCAGCTCGAATCGAATCTAATGATTCCCAGGATCGTTTCCAGAGAGATTCTTTATAAAAGGCGTCTTCACAGCCATATCCTGAAATACATAGTTCAGGAAAAAGAATAAAGTCTGAGTGAAGGCACGCTTCACTTTGTAATGCAGATAAAATAGACTTTGTATTCCCATTAAAATCAAGGGGTGTGGTATGAAGTGAGACTGCTGCTACTTTAACTGAGGTCACGTGAAAATACTCTATGGTAAATCCTTTCTGATGCACCTCTATTTTCCAGCACAAAGTTTCTATTTTTTTCGCCTAAACTTCTAGTGTTGTCCTTATCTTTCAGCATAAATGAAAAAACTTCAGAAAATTCATCTGGAGTTTCGCATACTTGTAAGCTACCCATACTTCGCATAACAATTGCTTCGGGAGCACTCGTTATTTTCGGCCCAGTTATAAGTGCTAAGCCAAACGCGGCGGGTTCGATCGTATTGTGGATGCGGTGATGGAGGGCTCCACCTATATATGCAAATTGTGCATACTTATATGCAAACGCAAGGATGCCTAGCTCATCAAACAAAATGAATTTGGGTAGAGAGGTCTTTTCTTTCTTTTCTGAGTCCACCAGTTCGGAAAAGAGAGCAGTTGAACCAAAAGATTGGAGTTGGTTTCGAAATACCAACATCCGATCAACTTCCCATTTATGTGGGAAGATCCATATTGGTTCTTTACGATACAAGGGATCGGAATTATATTTTTCTAAAAAATGGAGAAGATAGGTTTCACAAATTGGATATGTGGATCCAAGTAAAACTGGCTTATGGTTCGAAATTTGATCCTCATATTTTGCTATAAAGGTTTGAAATCTGGAACCAGGCAAACCCGTCTCAATTCGTTGTAAGACGGCATCGTAGCGTGTATCACCAAGGACTTCCATTACTGTGGATTTTGAAACAAGTGGTCGTATTACGGATTCAAAAATTGTATGAGAAAGAAAGATGCCGTCAAGATAGGAGAACACTTTTTTTGTGAGAAGCTTGGCGATTCCCTTAGTGCGTCCGGATGTTTTTGAAAGAGAGGCACAAGCAAGGTAAGTTTTTGCTCCCGAATTTTTTGCGGATCGGATGAGGTTAGGCCACGTATCCCATGCAAATATCATTAGGCAATCTGGTTTGAACTTTTTAAAGATTGGCTCATAAGCAAATGCAAAATCAAAAGGCAAAATGAATGTCGCATCAAAACAAGGATCATTCATTTGTTTTTCAGTGACACTGTTTGAATATACAGATTGTATGATATATGCCCGCTTTGAATAGTTTTTGATTGTTCGTGCAACTGCACGTGATTGGTCTAACTCACCGACTGATGCAGAATGAAACCAAATCACGAATTGGTTTGATTTAATAAAATTTAAATTGAGAAGATTGGAAAGACTTTGTTTTCGTTTGAGTCGGAGTTGTTTTAATTTTGGGTGGAGAATACATAAAAGATAAAATATTGGGGAAATAATCACCAATATCAAATTGTAAAAAAAATACATCGTTATCTTTTTTTGCCCCAAGTGTCTTGCACTTCAGATCCATGATAGATAAAAGTGGAAGTATCCAACAAAAATGTTAGGTTGTCGAAAGATAGATGAAATGCTCCCTTCTTTTGAGTGGGTTGCGTATGAAGACGAAAGCCTTTGACGGACATTGGGAGTGAAAATGACTGAATCAATCTTGCGTTTTCTTTTGGTAGATTGATCGGAACTTCCAATCTCCTCCAACCTAAATAATTTAGAACACCCAATGGTAAGATCACATCCTTAGATTTTTTTTGTGTTACAATCAATTCCAAAGTCATATGATGCCCTTCTGAATAGACCCATACAATGGCTTGAATAGGAAGACCAAGCGGGAGTAACAGCTGTTCTTTGGGCCGGATGTCCCAATGGTCAGTCTTTGGATTTTCGACGAATGTTTGTATCAAAAATGAATTTTGAGCTTGGATATTCGGATAACCATTGTTTCGATACACTTCGGTTTCTTTGGGAAAAGCACTAGAGTCTGGCAAGTTACCAGAAAATTGAGTGTGAGTCAAAAATGAATCAGATCGATAAAAACTCCAAGGTCTTTCCCCTTCAAAATCTTCTGCAAGATATAAGACATAGTTTTTTTCTGTTTGGAGCGCTTTTTCTAATCTTTCGACTCGACCTTCCTCATCTCGGTCCCAAGGTCTAGGTGCCGAATTTAAGTCTAGTACAATCTGGCCCAAAATCAAAAAAAGAAGGAGTGATTTTTTTCTAGGTGAATTCATTTCTAAATTGCATAAGGACAAAAAAGTGTCATCCTCATCTTATTAACGGTAAATTTTTAAAAGGGTAAAGTCTTTTCTATGGCCAGACAGGACAACGTAAAAATAATCACAACCGCACTACTCGTCGTGCTTCTGCTTTCCTCCTTTATATTTGGATTTGTTTACCGTAATGAAATCTATCAAAAGATACAATCCATCTCAAAGTCAGAAGGTTTGGAAAACAAAGAGCGTATGATTGGAAATGAACCTGCTTGGACTCCGCCAAAGTCTGACAAGTTAGAACCGGCTGATCTAGATACGCAACCATTGAACGAAGTTCCAAAAGAAACAAAAAGAACTGAACTCGCCGATATTACACCGTTAGATGAGATGGAAGATGCATTCCAAAAACCTCCTTCCAAATCAATCTCTGTGACACAAGTCAATGATACTAAAAAACTAACAGAGAAAGAGTCACAAAAACAGATCGACTCTCAAAAACAAACGAACACTCAAAGTGCAAATCAACTCAAAAAACAACGTAGTGAGATGGAAGCTGTTTCCGAAGTCTCATCAAATCAAACTGCAGTCAAACTCACAAACGTTCCAAAATCAAATACGATTGAAACAAAACAAAGTGTAACTTCTGGCAATTCGGAAGCTACAACCAAACGTAAAATATCTAGATCGAAAAAACAAAATCGCCAAAGATCTCCAAAAAAGGCAATCGCCAAGTTGGACAAAAAAGAAAACTCAGAAACACCAAAACCAAGGGTCACTTCAAACTCGGGGAATCGATCTAGTTTGGAAGCAAGAATCCAAGCAATAGAAACAAAAATTGAACTACAAAACCAAAAGAACGATTCTCGTTTTTCCGATATCGAACGCAGAATTGATAAATTGGAAAAATCTTTAGGTTCCAAATAGTCTTGACCGACTACGGTATTGCCTATTCACAAATTCAGTCTGAGCTTGTAAAAAAGTTTCCCGACAAAAGTTTTCAGATTATCGCCGTTTCCAAAACGAAACCTTACGAGGTCATACGCGATGCCTACCTTTCTGGTATCCGTATTTTCGGTGAAAACTACATCCCTGAAGCCATTGAAAAATTTACAAGATTGAGAAAAGAATTTCCGGAAGCTAACCAAACGGTTGCTTTGCATCACATCGGTCCAGTTCAATCCGGAACATTACGCAAGTTATTTGGTGTATTCCAGTTTACACATGGTGTGGGATCATTTTCTTCGTTGAAGGAATTGGTAAAACGTGCTGAAAAGGAAAAACAAACGATTCGTTATTTCCTCCAATGTAATTTGACGGATGAGGATTCCAAACATGGTTTTGCGTTATCTGAACTTCAAACAAACAAAGTCCTTTGGGAAAATTCACAAAATGAATACTGTATATGGGAAGGATTCATGGGTATGGGTCCAAGTGATGGGGAAGAGAAAAAAACCAAATCCGCCTTTCAAAGTTTGTTTGAATTAAGACGCGACCATTTTCCAGATAAAAAACTATCGATGGGAATGAGTGGAGATTTTGAATGGGCGATGGAATTTGGCTCAGATTATTTACGAATCGGTTCTTTGATATTTGGAGAAAGAAATCATGTTGGATAAAGTAGGTGTGGTTGGTTTAGGTAAAATGGGTGCGGCGATTGCTATTGGAATCAATGCAGGGTCTAAAAGTCAGGTTTTTGGCTATGACCCTTTCACAAAAACAAAGTTACCTGGTGTTGAGTACAAAGCGAGTCTTCTTGCTTTGGAAGAAAGTGCAGAAATCATTATCCTCGCGGTGAAGCCATCTGACATCACTCAGGTGGTCTCCGAGTTCCAGAAACCAAAAACTTTCATCTCAATAGCAGCAGGAATTCCTATTTCATTACTTGAAAAATCGGCTCCGGAAAATAGCAAATTTGCACGACTCATGCCGAACCTTCCTCTTGTCGTGGGACGTGGTGCGATAGGTTATTTTTGTGATCCAGAAGTAGATCTGGTCGTGAAAGAACTCTTTGGCAATTTGGGAACGTTGGTTCGTTTGGAAAATGAGTCCCTTTTAGATGTAGTGACAGGTCTCTCAGGATCCGGTCCTGCGTTTGTTCTAACTTTTTTACAAGCTTTGGCGGAAGGCGGTTTGAAAGAAGGTTTGAGTTATACGCAAAGTTTGGATCTGGCGATAGAAACCCTCGGTGGCACAATCGAATACTTCAAAAAATTGAAAGAAACAAATCCAGATTTGCATCCAATGGAAGTCCGGAACTGGGTGACTTCTCCTGGTGGAACTACGATACATGGATTGGACGCACTGGAAAGAGGTGGTCTAACTACTTCAGTAAGAGATGCCGTGGCAAGTGCCACACAGCGGAGTAGGGAATTGGGAAGAAAGGGATGAAGACGGTTGCGCGGACAGGATTCGAACCTGTGGCCTTTGGGTTATGAGCCCAACGAGCTACCAGCTGCTCCACCGCGCGGTGTAATGACCACGATCTACGAAGCCTGATCAATGTCAATGCTTTGTAAAAAAGATTCGTCAAATCCCTAAATTTAGTCAAAAATTTTATCAAAGCGATGACAAATCGTACTTTACAATGCCCGAAATGCAAGGGTTTGTAATGGAATGAATCCAGGATTGGGCGGTGTTCTTTGTCCTTTAAAGAAAATACAGACATAGTATTCGAACATTACGAAAAAAAAATCTATGACCAAAAGCAGCTCCTTGAGATTTCAAGGGCGCTCAATTCTACATTGGATTATAAATATCTAATAGATGCTATTTTAAATATTTGTTTGGCTCAATTACAAACTTTGCATGCGGCAATGTATTTAGAGCCAGAGATCGATTTGGGTCTCTTTAAGTTAGAGGCTCAATCTACAAAAGGATTCGAGCTCACAACAGACGATCACAACTACGAAATCAAAATCGACACTCCACTCATCCATTACTTTGAAGAAAAACCGAAAGCCATCACAATGGATCAAATCTTAAAAGTGGAGAGTATCAAAGATTCCAAAGACTTGCTCTACTTGCGCCAGTTAGGTGCAGAAATTATTGTCCCACTAAATGCTAAAGGAAAAGTGAACGGTCTTCTCGTGCTAGGCGAAAAGATGACCTCGGAAGAATTCCTCGAAGATGAAAAAGAGTTTATGACGACTCTTGCAAATCTAGCTGGGATTGCCGTAGACAATGCTCGTCTTTATGAACTCGCCACAGTAGACATGATGACAGGCCTCAAGATACACCACTACTTCCAAACCAAGTTAAAGGAAGAAATGGAAAGGTGTAGAAAGAAAGGGACAAAGCTTGCACTACTTTTTACTGATGTTGATAAATTCAAAGTGTTCAATGATACCTATGGTCACCAAGCGGGTGATGTCGTCCTCATCGAAGTTGCAAAGCAGTTGATCAATGCGGGTCAAAGGCATCATATTCCCGCCAGATATGGTGGAGAGGAGTTTTGCCTTGTTATGCCCGGGGCTTCGGAAGAGGAAGCATTCGCGAAAGGTGAAGAGATCCGGCAGGCAGTGGAAGCAATGGCTGTCAAAAATCCAAATGGTGGAGATGACTTAAAAGTGACCCTATCTGTCGGAATTTCCACATTTCGGACGAGCGATCGTAACAACAAAGACTTGATCGAACGTGCGGATAAAGCGCTCTACCAGGCAAAACATTCTGGTCGAAACCGAACAATTTGCTTTAAAGAATAATTGATCTGCCGATGGAAAGAGTATGGCAGAAGCAATTTCCATACTCCCCGTCTCCCCTGAAAATCAAAACACCGTACTTGAATCAATACGAGATCGGGCTTTGGGACTTCGATCTTTCAATTTCCAACCGTACTCTTGTTTTATAGAGTATAAGTCAAAGGATGTGAAGACCAACATTGAGTATAGAGATTGTGTGGTAGATTATACAAGATGCCCGAACAAAAATTGTATCAAAAAATTGGTCTAAGTCTTCGGTTCGCAATCTTTGTTCTTTCTTTAACATTTTCTATTTTTCAGTGCCAGCATCCGCTTTCTTCTAATTCTTCAGGCAGAAGACAGCTCCATCCATCTGGCGGAATCGGATCATTTCAAGTTTCCCATCATGGGAACTACGCCTTACTCCATGGGTTCAAAGACCCAATCTCCCAAAAAAACATCCCGCTTCTTTTTGATACAGGTTCGGAAGTTTCATTTCTTGCAGAAGAAGAGTTTCCCTCATCTCGCAATTTGGAATGGGGTGATGTCCCATATTTCTTTTCCGTGAAAAAAGGGATTTTACCTTCAGGAATTTATGGAGTGATCGGTCTTGATTTCTTTCGACTACACTGCATTTGGTGGGAGGCAGAAAGCCTAAGTGTATATCAATGGCAAAGTGAAGTTTGTCAAAAACCAGAGGCCTATTTTACAGTTGGATTGAAGGCAATTGAGACCAAAAAAATGGGCTCCTTTTATTATATTCAATATACCTCTCCAAAATTGATCAAACATTGGGGTCTTGTGGATTCAGGAGCAAGTTTGAGCATTCTCCCCGAAGAATTTGAGGTGGGAGCTGAAAGTCGGGGAAAAACAAAGCTCTTCCTCGCCGGTGGCCTCATCCAAGAGGTAAATCTATTCTTTTCCAATGGAAAAATTGAGTTTTTGACCAAATCTGGAAATACCATACCCTACACTCGCTTTTCATTCTTACGAGGAATTTCACTTGAGCATTTGCATTTGCCAAGAGAAAAGGATAGAGAGGATGATTCGGTCATCGGTCTCGAGCTACTCAGTCGGGCGCCCGTATTTTGGGATTTCAAAAGAAATCGCATAGGGATATATAGTGTCGAATCTAACAGCAGTGAATACTAAAGAAAAGATCATAGTTGCGATGAGTGGTGGTGTAGATAGTGCTGTTGCGGCAGGTCTACTCATGGAAGAAGGCTATGATGTAATCGGTGTCAATCTAAGGACTTGGGAGTATGAAGCACCCGCCTGCGACACAACCAAAAAGTCTTGTTGTTCGCCTGAAGATATCCGTGACGCACGAGACGTGGGTCTTTCTTTGAATATACCATTTTATGTGATTAAGATGGAAAAGGTTTTTGGAGAAAGAGTTATCGATCGATTTATCTCAGATTATAAAGATGGACGAACTCCCAATCCATGTGTCGAATGCAACACCTTTGTAAAGTTTGGTGCATTGTTTGAACAAGCGAAAAAGCTTGGCATTCAAAAAATAGCTACAGGTCATTATGCACGCACTATTGAAGTAGATGGACGATTTGCCATTCGTAACGCAGTTGATATGACTAAAAACCAAGCATACTACTTATATGGTCTTTCACAGGAAAATATCAAAAACACCGTATTTCCGTTAGGTGGAATGCAAAAATCTGAAGTTCGTGAGATCGCACGCCGAATGGGTTTACCAGTAGCAGACAAACCAGAATCACAGGAAATTTGTTTCATTCCAGAAAATGACTATCGAAGTTTTCTAAAGAAAAAAGGGGTCGAGTTTACTCCTGGTTTTTTTAAATTAAGAAACGGCCAAATCATCGGCAAACATTCAGGTAAAGAAGGTTTTACCATTGGTCAGAGAAAGGGCCTTGGAATCGCTTGGAAAAATCCTCTTTATGTACTTTCAATTGAAGATGATGGCACTGTCATTCTCGGCGAAGATGAAGAAACTTTTTGTGAGTCCTTTGTATTAGAGGATATTACAAAGCAGGCACTTGGAACTTTTGAAGTAGGTCAGAGTATCGAAATGCGAGTTCAAATTCGTTATCGAAGTCTTCCTGTCAGTTCCCTTGTTACAAATCTTGGAGGGGAATGGGAAGTGAAATTTCTCACAGATGTAAAAAGTGTAACGCCAGGTCAATCCGCAACTTTTTATTTACCTGATGGAGATTTTTTGTTAGGTGGTGGAATCATCAAGAAAGGCTCCATACAATTGCGCAGTAAAAATTTATCTCTGGCCAGTGAAACTGCTTAGGCAAACAAATTGAAATCAGTAGCTGACAAAACCATTTTAATCATTGGTGGGGGACTTCTCCAAGTCCCGATCATCCAAACTGCAAAGACAATGAAGCTAAAAACTTTAGTGGCCGATATGAATCCCAATTCCATTGGTTTTCAAATAGCTGACGAAAAAATCATAATGTCCACCAAAGATTTGGAAGGAATGGTTCGAGAAGCTAAACGTTACAATCAGTCAAAGCCGATCCACGGAGTCATTACGGCTGGAACGGATGCGTCTATGACGGTAGCGGCTGTCGCGTCTGCGATCGGACTTCCGGGCATTCGTTTTATTGATGCAGAGGCTTGTTCAAACAAGGTCAAAATGCGGCAAAGATTGAAAGAACATGGTTTGCCCATTCCTCGGTTTGCACCCGTTTGGTCCTTACAAGATGCCAAAGATGCAGTAGAAAATTTATCTTTCCCACTTGTGATGAAACCTGCGGACAATATGGGTGCACGTGGCGTCATCAAGGTAAACCAAAAGGAAGATATTCCACACGCCTTTCGTCATGCAAAAAAATTCTGTCCAACAGGTGAATTGATTTTAGAAGAATATATGGAGGGTCCAGAACTCTCTGTTGATGCACTCGCTTTTCAAGGTCAGATTCGAATGACTGGTATCGCTGACCGTATCATTGAAAGAGAGCCTTTTTTTATAGAAATTGGGCATAACATGCCATCGGCGCTCCCACAACAGATATTAGACGAAGTAGAAGATGTCATGACACGAGGAATGAAGGCATTGGGCATCCACCTGGGAGCAGGCAAAGGTGACATCAAAGTAACAAAAGATGGTGTAAAGATAGGTGAAATTGCGGCTCGTTTGTCGGGTGGATTTATGTCGGCCTTTACTTATCCTCTTTCAACAGGTGTCAATTTAAACCGAGCGGCACTTTTAATTGCTCTCGGTGAACATCCAGACAATCTGGAACCAGTTGTCAGCCGTGTTTCGATCGAGAGATCATTACTCGCCACGCCTGGAAAACTTTTACAAATTTCAGGAGTCGATGAAGCCAAAAAAATAGATGGGGTAAACGAAATCTTCCTTCAATCAAAACCTGGTGACGTAATCAAAGAACCCACGAACAATATCGATAAGTCTGGTCATGTGATTATCTCTGCAAATACGTTAGATGAAGCAAATTCTATCTTTGAAAAAGTTAAAAACACAATTCGATTTGAAGTCGATGAAGTTTTTTCCGTATCGGAGAAAGAAATCAATGATAATGCCAGACTTCGTTTCGGTAAGGATATTTGTTGGGTCTGTAAAGTTTGCGATGGGGTAAATTGTGCATCCGGGATCCCAGGGATGGGTGGCGTTGGTCGGATGGAAACATTTCAGGACAATTATACGGCCCTTCAAGAATTCCATATCATACCTAGATACATTCGCGAGCATATTACGCCCGTTATAGAGTCTACCTTTCTTGGTACGACATTAAAAACGCCAATCATGGCAGCACCAATGACAGGTGTTGGAACCAACATGAACTTTGTCATGACGGACTTGGACTATGCACAAACCGTCACCCGGTCTTTTGTCCAAAATGGATCCATCGCCTGGTTAGGAGATGGTGCATCTCCAGATAAGTATAAATTGATGTTAAATGCCATCGAGAAAGTGGATGGTAAGGCCATACTCATATGTAAACCCAGAGCCGACGATTCACTTTTGAAACAAAGGCTTCAAGAAGCAGAGTCAATGGGGATACTCGCAGTGGGTATGGACATTGATGCTGTTAACTTTAAGACAATGGCGAGCAAAAATCTGAGTAGCGTAGCTCGGTCTTTAGATGCACTCATTCAGATAAAAAAGTATGTGAAGATACCCTTTATTCTAAAGGGTATCATGAGTCCAGAAGATGCCCAATTGGCCGTTGATGCTGGATTTGATGCCATCGTAATTTCAAACCATGGCGGTAGGGTATTGGACGGGCTTCCTGGCACGGCACGCGTGTTACCTGAGATCGCAAAACTTACAAAAGGAAAAATTCCGATTGTTGTAGACGGTGGCATTCGGAGTGGTATGGATGTATTCAGGATGATTGCATTAGGAGCAGATTTTGTGCTAGTTGGTCGCCCTGTCGCGATATCATTAGTAGGTTCTGAAGATGCCGGAGTTCGATTTCTGTTAAACCGTTATTCCGATGAACTGAAACAATCAATGAGTATTACAGGCACTAAGCATCTATCCGACATCGAAAGATCCATGCTGCGTCATAAATATTTAGGATAGGCAATGGACAAAGAAATCAATGATATCGACGCGATCATAAAGGTTATCTCAGCCTTATTTGGTAAATTACCTGTCCATATCATCCACAATGGTAAAGAAGTTTCGGTTAAGATCATTGCCCTTAAAAATCAGTCACTCATCATCAGTAATCAGCTACAATTTGCAAACAAAGCCCGCATACTCACACTTGTTCATAATGGAAGTAAGTTCATAACTCAGTTTCTCTTGATTGGTGGTGATGGTAACGGCATAGAAGTTTTACAGCCTATCAAAATATCAATAGTTCCAGCGACTAGGCAAGGAAATCGAGTAGAAGTAGCGAATGCAGCAAGTAGTGCCATGCGCGTAACAAATTTGATCAATGTTTTGGATGTTACAAAAGCGATCGGATTTGATGATAAAAAAGTAGATGCACTTTTGCTCTCCTATCGTTCTAAACTTTCCAAACTGTTTCCAGACTCGTCTATTTTTTTCGCAGGTAGAGCAGACAATCGACTCAGAATGATGCAACATTATGATAAAGCAATATTTGTAATCGATAGGAAAAATAAGTCAACGGCAAATCCAGCATATCTGCCCTTTGATGAGTATTTAAGAATATTCAATACTTCTAAGTTACCCGAGCATTTGATTTCGGAAATAGCCGTACCTATTCGCTATAAAGGTTATGTGAGTATGGGTTATGTTCAAATTCTCTCAGAAACGTCTCTTGATTTAGAGGCATTAGAAAGAATAAATGTTTTTTCCCAAGCAGTTGCACGAGACATTATATCTACTGGGGTTTTCCAAGAAACAAAGGAAAACTGTCAAGTTATGGATTTAAGTTCGGGTGGTATCAGCTTTTTACATGCTCCCACTCGTGCCTTTAGTCGAAATGTGACAATGAATGGAACGATCATTTTTGATTTGATCATGACGAATGAAAAAAGAGCTACTTTCCGTGGTATAATAAAAAACATTCGTAACTTGGAAACCAACTACAGAGTCGGTTGTCAATTTTACAATACGAACCCAAGTGACTTAGAAATTTTAGAAGAATATCTTGCTGAAAGTAGTCCGAAGCCAGACCCGAAGGCGAATCAAGATACTGATCATTCGGAAAATGACGAACACTCTAAAACTGAGGAATCAAGTGAAGAGGGAACTGAATTGTCTTGAAACCTTACTCAAGTTTTGTTCCTTCTAATTATCATCACTTCTCTCTCCAATCCTATCTCATCCAACGTTTCCCATATCATACAAGCGAGGAGTGGAGCGAACTGATCGCACAAGGTAAGGTCAAAGTAAACAATTTTGATTCAAAGTCGGAATTGATTTTACTTACGGGAGATGAAGTAGCTTATTATCCCTCAAATCAAAATCGAGAGGAGCCCCCCATTGACAAAGACTTTCAAATCATTTTTGAAAATGATAGTTTTCTTGTTATCAACAAACCACCTAACATACCTGTTCATCCAGCCGGACGTTACCGGACAAATACTCTTTTAAATCTATTGGAAGCCGAAAGAGGGATTGGATCATGTTTTCCCGTACATCGCCTTGACCGAGAAACATCTGGAGTGATGTTGTTTGCAAAAAAGAAAGAGTATCAATTGATGTTGCAGTCTTTATTTGAAAAAAGGCAGGTATCAAAAAAATATGAAATTTTCGTCTTTGGCGAATTTCCAGATTTTTTGATCGCCGATGGGTTTATTGGGAAAGATCCAAATTCACAAATCCGAAAAAAACAGTTATTTTCCTATACGAATATTCATGATTTCAAAGAAGCATATACAAGTTTTACAAAGATTCAATATAACCCAAAAACAAATATCTCTCATTTGTTAGTTCAGCCAAAAAGTGGGCGGATTCATCAAATACGTGCCACACTTTGTTCATTGAATTTCCCAGTCGTTGGTGATAAGTTATATGGCATTAGAGAATCTGCATTCATCGACTTTGCCAATGGTGGGGCGAGTGAGGCCTTGACATTAGAATTGGGGCACAGCAGACAAGCGTTACATGCATCTGAGTTGGAATTCGAAGATCCGATTGCTTCTAAGTCTTATCATTTTAAAGCAAAGATTTTCGACGATTTATGTCGCTTTGTCGTGTTGAGCGAATAGACTATGTCTCCTTTTAATTTTTAAAAAACATTCCATCCCGAATTCAGAATGTACCGATCCTTTCTTTAAGAAAGGAGGCTTTTGCAACGGATGGCAGGAGCAAAAAAGCTACTACGCGACGAAAGTCGTTATTTATTTGGGGAATTTTGGACCGCTAAACAGAGACAAGGTCATCCCATACATCATACTGTAAGTTATCGAGCCTCTTTCAAGCCTGAACTTCCTGCCTTTTTCATGAAAGAATTTTTGAAAAAGAAAAAAAGTGTCGTTTACGATCCATTTGGTGGAAGGGGAACGACTGCTGTCCAAGCAAACATTGATGGACATATCGCCATCCACAATGACATTCATCCTTTATCTATTTTTTTAGCGAGTTCTAGGCAATATGTACCATCGCTTGCAGAACTAACCAAAAAGGTCAATCAGCTGGATTTAAGTGCGCCGTATCCGGAGGAAGCTGAGGATAAAATGTTACTTCCTTTTTTTCATCCAAAAACACTTTCGGAAATTAAAAATCTACGTCGTTACTTGGCTGAAGATGACTCACCGATTATGCGGTTCATCGGTTTGATTGCACTTTCTCGTTTACATGGACATAGTACTGGTTTTTTTTCTGTGTATACCTTTCCCCAGCTTTCCATACCTTCGGAAGCCCAAAGAAAAAATAACATCAAACGGAATCAGACCCCAGAATATAGAGAAATCAAATCTCGCATCATCCAAAAGATGAAACGTGATCTTTCGGATCCAATGCCTCCATTTTATCATGAATTCTCCAAACAAAATCGTTACACATTGTCTTCAGCGAATTTTGTTCCAGACATTGATTCTAACTCTGTGGATCTTATTGTTACTTCCCCACCTTTCTTGGATAAGGTGGACTACGAAGGTGATAATTGGTTGCGTCACTGGTTTTTAAATATTCCAAAAAATTCAGAGAGAAAATTAAGTATTTTTAGCAATGTAAATGAATGGAATCAGTTCATTAAATCTACTTTAAAAGAATCCTCGCGAGTATTAAAAAAAGGCTCTCATATGGTGATGGAAGTCGGTGAAGTGAGGAAGGGCAAAGATATCATCAATTTAGATGAGGACGTTGTCAATATGGCAGAGGATACTGGACTTGTCTGGGATAAAACTTACATTCACACCCAACAATTTACAAAGCTTTCCAACTGTTGGCAAGTATCCAATAATGAGAAAGGAACTAATTCGAATCGATGTGTGGTACTGCGAAAAGTTTAATATCACACACCTTTACGTGACTTTAAAAGGTCTAATCATTATGAAGGTTCTTTTCTCTTTTATTTGCACATTCTTTCTTTTCGTGAATGTTTCTTATTCGCAAGGTTTGGGAAGTAAGACCCACCCAATCTTGTTTCAGCTTAAGAAAACGAGTGTGGGTAAGTATGAATTGGTTATGGAATTGCCACCGAATTATGGATTCCAGAAAGATGCACCACACCGAATTTTGTTATCAGGAAAGGGTGGTGTTGAGATCAAAAAAGCAGAGTTAACATTAACCGGTCCCACGCATCCTAAAAAAGAAGAATACTTTGAATACGTGAAACCGATGCCTGTCCAGCTAACTGGAAAGGGTGAAGTAGAGTTGAACGCAAAGATCTTTTATTGTGATTTCAAAAAGAACATCTGCATTCCAGGAAAAGTATCGGAAGTATTAACGGTGAATTGATCACTCGATTCCATTTGTAACTAATTGTTTTAAATCTCTTTTTTGGATTTGATACAGGAAAAAATATCTCCCACCGACCGTTACTTTTTTATCTAAAATTGTTCCTTCTTTGGAAATATCACGTAACTCTCGTTTACCTTTGTCAGATAAGTTGGGAGAGGCATAAGTGCGCAAGAGGTTGAGTGCTTTTTGCTCAGCAATTTCTTTTGCTTCTTTCATTCGGGCATCTGCATCTGGTAGGACACTAGAGATCGCAACTTGAAATAAAGAACTTGTGATAAAGCCCTCTTTGGCCTTGGTAAATTCTACAATTACCTCTTCACTTACTGTTTGTTTTTCGACAGTTTCAATCTTTTCTGTTTGTGGTGGAGTTGTTTTTTCAGGTGCGGATTTACAGCTGGCGAGTGTACAGCAAGCCAGTAAACTAAGGACGACGAGGGTTGATTGGATCTTCAGTGGAAGGATTTGTTTTTTTAATTTCATCGGAAAGGCTCTCTTCTTTTTTGTAGATAGATTCAGGAATTACTGTCTCTTCTACTTTCGCATAAAGATCTTTCTGTATATTTCTAAATAGGAAAGTACATTTTGATTTATCAGTATAATCTTCCTTATAAATTTCCATTTTTTCATAAAACCATGCAAAGGTCTGATTGTAGCTCGGATCGTTCGTTGCAGAACTTGCGTTTTTCCCTAAACCTGATTGCGTTCCTTGGGGCTGTTGGACCTGTGGTGTCACATTAGTTTGTGCTGTTGTTTGCGTTGCGGTTCCCAGATTTGCTGCTGGTTGCAGTGTGTTTGTCTGCGTTGCTTGGAGTGACTTTGCGATCCGGGCACGTCCAATTTGGGATCGTTCGAAAGAGTTGATTCCTTCACCAAATCGATATTTGTTTCTATGTACTTCAAGTAAATATGGCAGAGACTTTTCTTCTCGTTTGAGGTAGGCAATCTTTTTACATTCATCTCTTTTTTGGCGACCGGAGATTTCTTTGAAAGTCAAAGGAACTTCAACTTTGACCTGGAAAAAATCTCGTGAAATAAATCCTTCATCCGTTTCATTTTGGATTGCATGTTCGACTAAAAGGGGATCAGCAGGACGAAAGCTCGAACAGGAGAAACAAAAGATAAAAATTAGAAGTTTACGATTCATTTTCCTGTCTCAAGGTTGTAGAAGATGCCAAAATTTAATACCATTCTACTCGTTGCTTTATTCATTAGTTTTCCACTCCTCGCAGAACCAAACTTCTTTTCTTCTTCGGAAAAACTTTTTTCAGAAAAGATGAAAAAGGTCAAACTTGAAAATGGATTGACCTTACTTATGATGAAAAGGGGAACTTCACCAACTCTTGCTCTTTATATAAAATTTAAGGTGGGAGCGGTGGACGAGACGCCAGAACAAGCAGGTACGGCGCACCTACTGGAACATATGTTATTTAAAGGTACCCAAAACGTTGGGACTATCGATTTTTCCAAAGAAAGAAAATACCAAGAACAGATAGAAGTTTGGGGCACAAAACTGGATGACCTTAAACTTGAAGAAAGAAGCCGTAAAGAAAAGGGAATGGAGATTCCGGCAACACTTTCAAAAGATATTGAGACCTATGAACGCCGACTTCGTAATTTAATCCAACTCCAAGATGAATTGATTTTAAAAAATGAAGATTCATTTATTTACGAACAAAATGGGGAAGTAGGATTCAATGCCTATACTTCTCAAGATGTTACAAACTATCAAATCGAGTTACCATCCAACAGACTTGAGATATGGGCAAAAATTGAATCAGACCGTCTAAAAAATCCCATCCTTCGGGAATATTATACAGAGAGAGATGTGGTCATAGAAGAGAGACGGATGAGAACCGATGACAGTGGAGCGGGCGTTTTGCGAGAACGTTTTTTTTCTGTCGCTTTTGAGGGGCACCCATATCGAAAACCGGTGATTGGATATGCGACAGGACTTCCGTTTTTAAAAATTGAAGATACAAAACAATTTTTCAAAGAAAATTACACTCCGAATCGAATGGTGATCTCGATTGTGGGAGACGTTGACTTTGAATCGACAGAAAAATTAGTAAGAAAGTATTTTTCTGACTTGAAACCCGGAAAAGACCGTCCTCCTTATAAAATTGAAGAAAAACAATACTTAGGTGAAAAGCGATTTAAGGTGATTCATCCTTCAAGTGAACAGATGATGATGGGTTGGTTAAAACCGCCATACCCACATAAAGACAATGCTGTTTTTGATGTTCTTTCCAACCTACTTACTACGGGTGCAGGTTCAAAATTAAACCAAAGACTGGTTTTAGTCGATAAAACCGTAAATTCTGTTGGCTCAGCTAATGGATATCCGGGGGAACGATATCATAATTTTTTTACACTTTTTATCAAACCTCAATCAGGTGCAGATTTAGGAAAAATAGAGTCAGCGATTTGGGATGAGTTGAAGCAAATCAAAGAAAAAGGTGTAACAGCTGAAGAATTAGAGAAGATTAAAAACCAAATGATCTCCGAATTTTTGCGAACTATGGATGATAATGGAACCATTGCTGATCTTCTTTCTTATTCCGAATTGTTATACGGAAGCTGGACTCAACTTTTTTCACAATACAATGCGATACAAAGTGTAACTTCTGCGGACATTCAAAAGGTTGTTTCTACCTATTTGACTGATGATCGAGTCGTCGTTGGTGTTTTGGTTGATTCCAGAAAAAAAGGAAAATAATATATGAAATACTTAATTCATCTAATCATTTTAACTTCTTTTACATTTAGTGCTTTTGCTTATCAAATGGGCGACTTTGTGAAAGATATCACATTCAAAGATTTAGTTTTCAATTTTCCCAATATCGCTGTCACCAAAGCAACGGATGGAACAGAACTTCTTTCACTGACGAACAAGGACTTCCCCATTGTATTTGCCGAATTTCAGGTCTACTATGGTAGGAAAAATATAGGCAATGGAAACACCGAGATCACGCGTCTTTTGAAAGATAGTTGGGAATTTTCCGGGTCAAAAGCATATCCGAAAGATTCATTGCTTCAAGAGTTCGAGAAATTAGGAGCAACCTTTTCACTTTCTATTGATTACGACAAAACCACAATTTCAATGAGCTATCTCAAAAAGGACGAGGCAAGAATCGTAGAGTTGTTTCGTTCATTTTGGATTGAATCAAATTTAGATAACGAAGTGATTGAAACAATGAGATCTCGGATCGCAGATGAGATCAAAAGAAGAAATGACAATCCTACAAGTCTTGGTATGCGTAAGATCAAGGAACGTGTGTTTGATGGGACAATTTTAGGAAAAGTTTCGTCCTTATCCGGGCTTGAATCAATAACAAGAGATCAACTTATCCAGTTCCAATCCGAAATTGTATCAGAAAAAAAACGGATCTTACTTTTAACAGGTGATGCAGAGCCAGAAACTTGGAAAAAATACATTACAGGTATTACAATTGCAAATGCTGACCAAATGAAAGCAGAAGAAGTGTTAACAGAATCTCTTGTTAATAATCTTTCCAGGATCAAAGGTAAACACGTTTTGGTCGAGAAGGAGGTTTCCCAAGCATTTGTAGTTATGATGGGAGCCCTTCCAAGACATAATGATCCAGATTTTTATGCGATTCAAGTTTTAAACTATATGATCGGTGGAGGCGGATTTAACTCTTATTATATGCGAGAAATACGGAACAATCGTGGCCTTGCTTATTCAGCGGGAAGCCAAACTGATTTTCAGAAAGGATACGGAACGATTCATTTTTATGCAATGACGAAGGCAGAATCGACCGTTGAAGTTTTAGGGCTTATGAAAGATCTTATAAAGGAAGATTTTATTGCAAAGTTACAACAAGCTGAGCTGAAACGTGCACAAATCGCCATTACTAACCAATTCGTATTTCTTTTTAGCGATAGTAAAAAGGTACTTCAGAACGATCTCAGGTTTCGCGAACATGAGATGTCACCTGACTATCTGATCCATTTTCGTGAAAATATTGAAAAAGTGACATTAGAAGATTTAGTCAGAGTTGGAAAAAAATATTTTAATCCACAAGGACTATCGGTGTTAGTTGTGGGTCCAAAATCACTAAAAGAAAGTCTCGGAGTGCAGTTCCAAATCATCCAACCGGAAGAAAATGCATCCAAATGATAGATGCTGTTTTTGAGCATAATAATTGGAAATTTGAAGGAATTTCAGAAGGTGGAATCCGAACTTCAGTCGTTTTTCCTGCTCTTGATTTGATGTTTGATTTTGGATCAGTCAATCCAGATAAGATACATATTAGCAATTTGCTGCTAACACATGCACACTTGGATCACTCTGCGGGTATTCCTTATTATGTATCGCAGAGATCTTTGCGCAAATTATCTCCACCTAAAATTTTTGTTCCCAAGAGTATCCAATCAGACCTACACGATATCTTATCGATATATTCTAGAATGGAAGGATTTGATTACGAATTTCAAGTCATTGGTTTGGATTTTGAAGAGACAGTTCCATTGAAACCTGGATTTTTATTTCAGGCGCTACCATCGTTTCATAGAGTGCCTTCGCAAGGTTATACGATCTTTGAATCCAAAAAGAAATTAAAAAAAGAATTTATTTCATTAAAAGAAGCAGAAATTCGAGACTTGAAATCTCAAGGAATTGATCCTACGGAAGAAATCCGATTTCCTTTAGTTTCTTTTTCAGGAGATACTAAAATTGAATATATACTTCAAAATGAATCTGTGAGGAAGAGTAAAATTCTTTTTATGGAATGCACTTATTATTGTGAAAAAAGAGGGATTGAACGTGCAAGAGATTGGGGGCACACTCATTTGGATGAGATCGTGGCACATGCGGACGCCTTTGAAAACGAAGCGCTCGTACTCATCCATCCTTCTAAGAGATATAGCTATCGTGAACTTACAGAATGGGTCAAAAAAAAATTACCGACAAAACTATTGGAAAGAACTCATTTATTTTCTGTAAAAAGATAAAGTATGAAAGAACGAACATCCGTTTTTGCATCTGACATCGAAGCATTTATTGACAAAGAATTGGTCAAAAGGCCCCATTCACTTTTTTATAAAATGGAAGAATATGCCCTTGAACATTCGATTCCGATCGTAACAGCCGCCACCGGTGCAGTTTTGCAATCCTTAGTTTCAAGTTGGAGTCCAACAAATATTTGGGAGCTGGGCACCGGAATTGGATATTCTACCCTATGGATGATTTACGGTGCACCTAATGCTAGTATTACGACCATTGATAGAAATCACTTCCAAGCATCACTTCTGGATAATTATGCAGAACAGATGGGAATCGACCATGAAAATCACGTTCGCCGTATCTCAGGTTGGGTCTTGGATTATATGTATGCCAACGTGAATGAGTGGTCCAATGCCGATCTTTTTTTTATTGATTGTGACAAAGTGACCTATCCGGAGCTCTGGGATTTGATCGTAAAGTATGCAAAACCTCAGGCTCGCATCGTTTACGATAATGTACTATGGCACGGTCGTTTGATGGATTTGAACTGTCAAAAACCATCTGACCAAGCTGTTCGTTCTCTTTGGACGCGGGTTAAGGAATCCAATTATCCATTTACCTTATTTCCTGTGGGTGACGGACTGCTAGTGGCGGAAAAGCAATAAAAAATAGTAGTCAGCCTGAGTTTGTCCGACACTTATAGTGACTATCATTTAGGAGATATTTCAGTTTCATGAAGCATATTTTGATCCTTTCCTTATTTTTCTTAAACCTAGTTACTCTATCCGCCCAGGAAGCTGGGGCAACTGTTGACCGTGGAAAAGAGACCCATGAAGAAATGGAAAAACTTGACCAAGGTTCCAATCTTGAACGTAAACAGTTTAAGGAGATCTCTGAAAAAAATCGTGAGCGAATGACAAATGGAATCAAATTGCTTACTATTGTTAGTGCAAATTTTGGTGATGAAGTTCCAGAATCAAAGGCATCGCTCGATAAGATAAAAAAGGACTACCAAATTGCGCAACGTTATTATTACCGCAATGCCTATATCATAGCTGGCAAAAGTGTTCAAAAAGTAGAAAAAGATTTAACCGAAGTTCTTTCCAAATTCGCGAAAGTATATGATGCAAAAACGCAGAATCTTCTCTCCGAGTGTGCAGACAGCATTTCACAAACGGAACAAGCTCAACTTACCGTAGACTCCCAAGAAGGTGGTAAACCTGCGACTTCTAGTTTTATTGATGTATCAGAAGCAGCACATAAACTTAAAATTGCATACTACCAGTTGGGTCTAGCACTTGAAATGTCAAAAGACAACCGTTTTTATGAGGCGATTGTTCATTACCGCATAGCAAAAGACTACGGGATCAAAATTCTTACTGACTTAAAGGAAGCAGAAGCGGACAAAAAAGCCATCCAAGACAAATTTACAAAAGATTTGGCAGATAACAGAAATTTAATTAGTGGTGCAGCTGCTGCTCCTGCAAAGTAATTTTTTCGCATAACGTAAAATCATTTTTTGATTTTAGGTTTGAAATCTATTGAATCGATTGATTTTTTTCTTTATCATTGTAGTTGGATTTGTTCCATCCGTTGGTGCATTTCCAACTCATCCAGTGGTGATCGATCCAGGTCACGGAGGTGTGGCTCGCGAACCAATGGAGTTGCATGGTGATAAATACGATACCATCACTCAAGGTTATCTCGAAAAGTACAAACAAGGCACAGAATCTGGTTCTTATACCGAAAGATCGGTGGTTCTTGGACTTGCCAAAGAAGTAGATCAGATTCTCCATCTCACGGAATCGGATGAAGGTTGGGAAAAATTTTCCGCTTACATCAGTAAGTTTTCAAATAGCAAAAAATTTCCAAGAATCGTATTAAAGTCTCATCTTTCGCGAAATTCTAGTTATGAGTTGGATCCAGCAAACGATGATCCTAATGCTCCATACCGACTCTATGATTTCCCAGATCGTAAAACATCAGAAAGGAAAAAAGGCAGACTGTCTCAAATCAATGAAATCAAACCACATTTGATTCTTTCTCTGCACTTGAACCCAGCAAGCAAAGGACAAGTTGGAGGAATGGCGGCTGTGTTGACTCCTGGTTATGCGACGTTTAAACAATTGCGAGAGATTTCGGCGGGTAAATTGAAATCCCGAAATTTTATGCAATCACCTTGGTCAGACTGGCTAGTCTTTGCATCTGATCGCTCGAAGTTAGAAAATGCAATAACGGATGCATGGATCTATTTTCATGGTTATTGGCCCAATCCGGCAGGAAACAAAGTTGATCTAACCAAGTTTGAAGGATATCGCCAGAATATGGTGACTTGGTCTTACGCTGATAAAAGGGGATGGGAAACACAAGCAAAGGCAAATACAAAGGGACCTTATGCAAAAAATCATGCAGATTTTCGAGTAGAAGGGAAGTTTTGGGAAAGGGAGATGGGCAAAAAGGAATCGTTTCGAAGGGAAGGCGGACGAGAAGGTTTTGGTGGTGACAATTACTTTGCTTCGAAAGAGCTCATGCGATTTGTTCAATTTGGAGTTCGAGAACAGCTAAAAGGTGATGGTGGAATTTATCCAGAGATTGGTCCGATACAAAAGCCTTATATTTCAACCTACAGTTTGCCCACTTATACGAATGCGATCTGTGCATTTATTGAGATAGGATATATCAACAGAAAAAGGGATATAAAAATCCTTACAGAACACAAACGTGAGACGGCTGTCTCTCTTGCTGTCGGTATATATTCATTGTTTGTTGGCTTAGAAATAAAAAAACCCAAGAAGATGCCGATCATCCCCACAGGCAAAAAATTAAATTGGGAAAAGTATGAAAACTACTTTGATGAGGTGGTCGGACCATGACTTCGCCGAATGAATCTAAAATGTTGTTGGAACATCCTTTATTTCCGAAAGTGATCGAAGCCTACCAAAAATCTTTAGTGAAAAGATATTCGTCAGAATCGCTGTTAGCCTATCCCCAATACAAATCTATTTCGAGATCAACGATAGACTTAATGATTCAATTCTTCATTGATGCTCTCTATCCTGAACATTCAAAAAGATTAGAGTTGGATGCTGCTTTTCAATCGTTATCTGGATTCGTGAATCATCCTTCCAAATTATGGGGAATTCTAGGAAATTTGGCGGCATCAATATTCAAATTTGGCAGACATTTCCCAGCGGCTTTAAGTGCAGGTCTTGCGGCTTTACATTCGTATGTTACTGCACACAAATTTGAAGAGACATTGATACGAGAAGCTATCACAGAATCAGAAGAGGGTGACCCTTTCTCTTCGGATGAAAGTTTCAATCGAATTTTGGCTCGTATTCCACAAAAAGATGCAGATGCCTTTCGACAAGACATTACAAAGTTGTTTAAAATATTTACCGATGGCGTGTTAGTTGATAAAATTGTGATTATTATGCAAGATGTCCTAAAGCGAATGGAATCTAAAGGAAGTCTTTATACCATAGATGACCATAGGGCGATACAACTTGGAATCAATATTCTAAGACAGGGGAAGTTTATCTTTGAAAGGCTGTCGAAAGACGAGATGCTTTTGATTATTGGGGCAATCGACACGATCGAAAGGGATTTCTTTCTGAATGCCAAGCGCCTGAGCAAATGAAAAATTGTATATCTAACTTACTGGTACCGATGGCCGGAATCGAACCGGCATGATGTTGCCATCGGTGGATTTTGAATCCACTGCGTCTACCAATTCCACCACATCGGCAAATTAGCTCAATCTTCTGCTTCTATATATTTACCTTTTCCGCGGGCCACTATTTTGCCGATCTCATTTTCGATCTCAGCTCGGTTCTCAATGATTTTTTTGTTTTTCTTAACAAACCAACCTCGTAAGTGGAGAGGTTCATTGGTTTTTGCAGGTTGTAAAAAACGAATCGTGAGTTCACCAGTTGTGGTTTCAAAATTCATGGCCTCATTGATCTTTACCATAATCTCATCTAGAATGGTAGAAATGATCCCGGGGTGGATTTGATCCGGCAAGCCTTGGTATTTGTCTGGGCAGGTATAATCACCGAAGGCAGTTTTTGTATCTTCATCAAATGTGATTTTGAGCTGCAAACCGTCTCCATTATCTGGACTGGAGGCAAAGCTTAAATTTTTCTTGGCAACGGATTTCATGCCACCACTTCAAGAAAAAATTGACGTATTGTCAAGCATAAAACGGGCTAGTGGTCATTTTGGCCACTTTTGGGGTGGAAAAGTCCATGAATTGACCAGAAATAAGAATATATCTCAATTCTTTCCAGCATTTCCTCGAAAATAAGAAAGGTACCCACAAAAGATGATCACAACATTAATGATGTTACTTGGGCTCTCCGGTGCAGGAGCAGGCCTTTATAATGTGATCAAAAAACCTTCCGAAGAAGAAGGTGAGCCAGAGCCATCCTCCGCCCGAAGGAGGCGGAGAGGCAAAGACGGAAAGTCAGAGCCATCCCGTGATAGAAAACAAGATGCAGATCCAGATAAGTTGCCACCACCTGAATGGGGAGGCCGAGGTAAGGAACTTCCTTTCCAGACCGATCCCAATGAAAAGGGCGGCAGAGTGCCCAGGGGAGATGCTAGACCCTTGCCTCAAGGTCTTCCAAGTTTAGAAGATTGGACTAGCGAAGATAAAGAGCCAAAAAGCAAACGGAGAAACCAACGATCATCTGAAGAACCAAAGTCCTTAGCTGATGTTCCGTTAGGTGACTTAGGTGACGATACTCCTCCGATGCCAAATCCAACCGGAGGTGGTAGTGGACAAAAGGCACCGAGGCAAGAAAAACCTGAATTGCCATTTAATGCAGATGATATCATTTCAAAAAATTCTAAGTATTCCTTTCATCGCAGACCGCTGTTAAATGCAGAAGCCCTAATTGAAAAAAATAACTTTGAAGAAGCTCTCGAAATTTTCCAGCGAACCGGCGATCGCATTCCTGATGAAGATATAAAAGGCAAAATCCAGAAAAATATTTCCGACTTGGAAGATTTTATCACGGAGTCGGAGTCCTTTAAGTCGGAAGATTCTCCTTTACCAAGTAAAAAAACTCAGCCAAACAAAGAGGCAGGCGGATCGGTAAGTAAAGATATAGGAATATCTTCCGAAAGAGGATACGAAGATTTTGTTTCCGCAATGAAACAAGTGGCGGATGTATTTGCGGACTCTATCTCCAAGGCAATTCAATATGCACAATCGGGCCAAACTCAATACCCATCGACAAGCGCTGAATCCCAACAAACATCGGCGTTACCGCAAGTAGAACCAGCAAGCCAAAGTCCGGCGCTTCCAATACCACCAAATGCACAAAATACGAGCTCCGCACCTTTGCCTCCGCAGGGAGCCGTGGGAGCAGATTTCCTTCATCCACTTATTTATCAATTTTTAAAGGATGCTCCTCCTTTACCTGGTTATGCTGGTCTCGATCCAAAGGAAGAAAAACAGAATTATGAAAATCTTCTTAAGTCTTTAAATCAAGGGCTCCTTTCTCCCCCTAATACAAATGCGCCGATGCCTCAACCCGGTATGGGTGCAGGTATTCCTGGCATTGTCGGACCTTTTTATCTTCCAAATCCCAACCAATTAGAAAATGATGTGCAATCTTTATCCGAGGCGCTGGGAAAGGCGGCTGATGGTGCAAACCAACTAGCGGATATCGCAAAAAGTTTAGAAATTGCCAAAGATGAAGTAAAAAATAAAGATATATCCGACTTAGATCTACCTGAAGATACTTTTTTCTCTGACAATTGGAAAGAATTTCGGGGTTTACCACTCGTTGATCGAAGATTAGGCGGTGAAAGAAGAAAAAACACGGATCGAAGAGAAGCCAAAGCTGGCAGAAAAGATCGCAGGTCTGGTAAGGATCGAAGAGTTTCGGATAAGTTCAAAGAACGCGAAAACTATTTAAAAGAGAAGGCATTACAAAAGTTAGAAGAGGCGGCAAAAAAAGCTCAGACCCTAAAACCCCCGTCACTAAATGATTTACTCAAACCATACTTTCCTCCCGTGCCCGATAGGCTCAATTTACCAGAAGGAGTAGACTATAGGGACAAAAAAGAGGAAATCCCCGAAGAGGAGCCTAAAGAAGAAGAATGGATCGAAGGTGATCCAGAATGGTTTGATAAAACCTCGCAGGCGTTAAAGAGAGAGTTAGGTTTACCTGAACCAATCGATCCAAATCCTCCTAAATTGGATGCGCCACTGATTGGTCTACCTGATCCAATCGATCCCACAAAGGCAAAATCTGAGACGATCATTGAAACGGATGAACCCATCCAAGTCGAACTTATGGGTAGGGCCGAGGAGGAGAGACTCAAAATTGGTCTTCCAGACCCTGAGGAGTCCTTTCGAGACCGTGTTGTAAAACCATTAGAAGAAGACACCGAAGAGCCAGAACTGGATACTGAACCTCCGGAAATTGAGCTCATCGATGGTGAGTTAGGTGAAATATCGGAAGCCAAAGATACTCCCGATGAGATGGCAAATAAAATCGAGGAAGAGCCAGAAAAGGTAATTCATGGTGTCCTCGAACTTAAGCCTCCTGAGGCAGATGATGCTCCTTTTTTAACTCTTACATATGATTTTGGCAAAATACCTCATGCCTTTCGCCTCTCAAAGAATTATTCCATTATGGAATACTCATATTATAAATACAAACCTATGTTAATTAAAGCTCAAGAGTTCGCGCGAAGAAAAATGCTAAAAAATGCACTTAATTACTACCGAGTCATCAAATCGCAAAACATACCGCCTGAGCTAAGAAAGATGATCAATCGAAATATCCGCGACATTACAGAATTCATGGAAAAATTTTTAATGGCGAAAGGTGGATAGGCAGAATTGACACTCTTCCAAAACCCTAGAACAAATACTAAATATGTATTTGACGGAAAAAGTGTAATTTAAGTCGATGAAAGGGAATGGCTGAAGAAGAGATCAAGATAGTCAACTATCCGAAAGGAGCGGCAATTGTTGTACAAAATGCCGTAAATAGCGGAATCTTCTACATCGTTCGTAGTGGGAGAGTCGCAGTCGATTCAGAACACATCCAGGTAGACCACGATCTTTCCTATTACGAAAAGGGGGATAGTTTTGGTCTGGTCTCAGCTCTTACCGAACATCATTTTCTCGTTACACTATTTGCAGAAACAGACGTTGTATTATTACAAATCCCCATACGAATGCTCGGATCATACTTAAAAGAAAGGAAAGAGCTTTCGATGAAGATTCTAGGTCTTTATTCCAGAGAATTACGAGCACTACAAAAAAATCTTTCGAAAGCAAACAAACCAGCAGACAGGGAATACAATCCAGATAAATTATTTCAAAATGCAAAAACATATTTAGGATGGGGAAACTCAAAACTTGCCTCACATGCGCTCCACAAGTATATGGATTGGGCCAAGGCAACAAATCACCCAGATGCGTATGCACAGGCGGACGCACTTTTAAAAGAAACAAAAACCACTGCACAACCGTTTGAATGGAAATCTCAAAAAAGCAGTTTAGATGCCGGTGAAGTATTGTTCGTTGAAAGTGAAATGGATCGCGACATCTTCGTTATATTGGAAGGGCACGTTAAGCTTTTTAGTATCGTTCGCGGTATGGAATATGTCATCGATGTACTAGGACCTGGTGAAATATTTGGCGAGATGTCTCTCATTGACAATGCTCCTAGAATGGCTTCGGCGGTGACAGATTCACCTTCGGTAATCCTTCGAGTAACTCCTGAAAATTTGTTTGAGAGTATCGGAGAGTCTTTATTACAAAAAATTTTCGAAAGTGTTGCAAGGCGAATTTGGTTTTCTCACCAGCGACTGATTATTTTGCGCATGCAATCGCCTGTTAAACGACTCTATGCTTTTTTATACAATTCGATTCGAGATCAAGACATCAGAGTGGGAAGGAGTTTGTCTCAAAGCTATAATCTTAGTTATACGTTCCCAATGGCATTTGACGAACTTTGTAGTATGTGCGGAATTATTAAGATCAAAAAAGAGAGCATTCAGGATTTTTTATCGGATACCAACATTTTGATCGAAAAAAGCAAAATTACGGTTAAAAGCAGAAAAAGAATCGAAGAAAAGCTCGGAGGCCATAAGACCAAACAAGGTCATATGATTTCCAACGTAGTTTAGCCATTTCTACTCAAAAACTTTCCCGATGTCCAAAAACATCTAGACAGAATCTAAGTCTAAAGATTAGAATTATTCTAAGGAGAGTCATATGCCACAAGTAACATCATTAGCGCCAGATTTTAAGGCAACAGCCGTCATCGGGGATACATTTAAAGAGATCAAATTATCAGATTATAAAGGAAAATGGGTGGTACTGTTTTTTTATCCACTGGATTTCACTTTCGTTTGCCCAACTGAAATCATCGAATACGATGCAAAGCTAGAAGATTTTAAAAAGATCGGAGCTGAGATTCTCGGCGTATCCGTAGATAGTGAATTTTCCCACCTAGCCTGGAAGAAGACTGCTCGCAAAGAGGGCGGAATCGGAGAAATCAAATATCCATTGATCGCAGATAAAACAAAAGAAATCGCAAAGTCATTTGGAGTATTAGTTGAATCTGGTCCAGATGCAGGTGTTGCTCTCCGAGGAACATTTCTTATCGATCCAAATGGTGTTATCCGTCAAGCAACTGTTAATGATTTGCCAGTTGGAAGAAATATTGATGAAGCCCTTCGTTTGATTAAGGCATTCCAATTTGTTGAAAAACATGGCGAAGTTTGTCCTGCCAACTGGGATGAAGGTAAAAAAACTATGAAGGCAGATCCAACAGGCTCTAAGGCTTATTTTTCTTCCGTTAACTAAAACTTTATCATAAGACCCTGGCTTCGGTCGGGGTCACCAAACAAGGAACCAACCAATGAATGCCGTCATAGAAACATCTTTACCTGAAGGGGCTTATTATAAAGCCGATGCTTTTCCAAAGGGACTGACACGGAAAGTCGTTGAATCGATTTCTCATATCAAAAATGAACCAACATGGTTGACGGAGTTTCGTTTAGAAGCTTTTAAAGTTTACGAAGAAAAACCCATGCCTTCTTGGGGTTTCATACCTCAGTTTCACATTAATATAGATGATTATGTACATTATGTTGGCTCGAATCAAAAAAAGAAAAAGTCTTGGGATGAAGTAGATCCCGAAATCCTCAGAAGTTTCGAAAAACTGGGGATTCCTGAACATGAACGGCGTTATCTTGCGGGCATGGAGACGATGAATGATTCTGAAACCATTTACTCCAACGTCAAAAAAGAACTAACTGATTTAGGGATCATTTTTTGTGATATAGATTCCGCCATCAAAGATTATCCAGATCTAGTGAGGCAATACCTTGGAACTGTGGTAACCATTGGAGATAATAAATTTTCAGCTCTCAACTCATGTGTGTTTAGTGGAGGATCTTTTGCTTATATACCTAAGGGTGTAAAGACTCCTATGCCTCTTCAGGCATACTTTAAAGTAACGGCCGCTAGCTCTGGTCAATACGAACGCACTTTGCTCATTGCTGATGAGGGTTCTCATCTCGAATACAGTGAAGGTTGTACTTCAATACAAGACAAAGGTACCAATTTCCATACCGCCGTTGTTGAGTTAGTTGCAAAAAAGAGTTCTAAGATTTTTTATACAACGATACAGAATTGGAAAAAGAATATGTACAATTGGACAGTCAAAAGAGGTGTATGTGGTGAATCCGCTCATATCACTTGGACAGATTGTAATATTGGTGCAAATACGATCAAGTATCCAGGCATTATTTTAGAAGGAGACCATTCCACAGGCGATGTGCTTTCTCTCGCTTTTGCTGGTGCAGGCCAGATTCAAGATACGGGCGCTCGCATCATTCATGTTGGTAAAAATACAAGATCCAATATTTTAGGGAAAGGTGTGGCACTCGATGGTGGCATCAATTCTTACCGAGGTCTTGTAAAGTTTGAACCATCCAGCAAAGGATCATACAGCCATATTAAGTGTGATGGCCTAATGATGGACAATAAAAGTCAGTCTCACGCCTACCCTTACAATGACGTTTCCGGTGAAGAAGGAACTTTAAACTATGAGGCTACCGTTTCCAAAATAGATGAAGACCAGCTTTTTTATCTACAATCGCGCGGACTGAGTGAAGATGATGCGAAACTGCTTATCATCAATGGATTCTGCGAGGGAGTGACAAAACATTTGGATGTGGAATATTCCGTCGAAATGACAAAGCTCATCCGAATGATTCTTGAAGATGGTCACGTAATTGCAGAAAAATCCGAAGTAGCTAAGTAGGAGAATTATTTCCTTTTGAAACCGTGAGACCGAAAGTGAAGAGACCCGCTAGGATCAATCCTAGAGTCTCTCTCACTTCTTCTACATCCATATCCAAATACGGAATAAGCGTAGAAAAATAAACCGCCAAAAGTAAATAACATCCAGTCAAAATCAAAATCCAAATCTTTGGCAAAGGATTCCATAAACGAACAATCGCTAAGCTTGTTACGAGGAAGTAGATTGGAAACCAGAGATAGGGATCCGGATCATTTAATTGGAGTAAGGCAAAAATAAAAAACAGAACGGCAGTGAATAGAGAATAGATTTTCATAGATACATCGCCCATTCTATCGGTATCTACTTTTGAATCCTATCGTTTTTCAGGTTCAGATCTTCCTACAATCATACCTTTTTTTCATTGATTTTGCCCGAATGCATCGCAAGATTGAATCAGTTTTCCTGGTATCACAATGAACAAAATTCGATTTTTTATCCTCATCTCAGTTGCACTTTCTCTTTCAAATTGCGAACTCATTGGAAGCAAATTGATCAAAATGTTTTCGGGCAAATATGAAACAGCAGAAAAGATTTTCAATTCGAAGCCAGTCTTTATCAACGCAGATGAAAAACGTGATACGATTCTCGTTTCCCTAAACGAAATCACCTCAGTCAAAGAGCCCACGGACATTCAGTTTCCACCGAATGATTCACCGTTTATGTTTCTATTGGAAAAAAAGGGAAGTATCATCCTTTATGATCGCAGAACTCAAAAAACACGGAAAATTTTGCAAGTGCAGGTTACCTCCGAAAGTGAACTCGGGTTGTTGGGTCTTGCCTTTCATCCTGATTATCCTAAGACACCTCTTCTTTACTTAAACTACACCAAGGAAATATCAGGAAGTGACTATACCATCATTTCTGAGTGGAAAGCTGATAAAACGGATTCATTTGAAGAAATGAAAATTGGAAGTGAAAGAATTTTATTTCAAGTTTACCAACCGTACCCAAATCATAACGCAGGTCAGTTGGCGTTTGGTAAAGATAAGATGCTCTACATTGGCTTCGGCGATGGAGGATTAAGAGGTGATCCCAAAAATCATGGTCAAAACAAAAAAACGTTGCTTGGCTCCATGGTTCGGATTTCGCCAATAGCAGATGATAAGAATAAAATTCCTTATACCATACCGGCAGATAATCCTTTTGTAGGGAACGCCGACTATTTGCCAGAGATATACGCCATTGGACTTCGCAATCCATGGAGGTATTCTTTTTCACCTGACGGACATTTGCTTGTTTCTGATGTAGGCCAGGATAAATTCGAAGAGGTCGATATCGTCGAATCAGGAAAAAACTACGGCTGGTCAGAAACTGAAGGCTTTCACTGCTACAAGGATGACTGTAATTTATCACTCTATTCGCCACCAATTTATGAATATGGCCATGACGAAGGGCAGTCCATTACTGGTGGTTATGTGTATTCAGGAAGTGAAATCTCTGGACTAAAAGATAAATATGTATTTGGTGATTTTATTTCTGGGAGGATTTGGGCTTTCAATCTCCCGTCCTCTCCGACCAAACAAGTTGAAAAAGTATATGCATTAGGAAAGTGGAATATCCTTATATCTACATTTGGACGAGATCAAAGAGGCGACATCTTTATCGGAGACTATCAATCTGGTAAAATTTTCAAAATGATCCCTCAGGCAAAATAAGAAACTATGTATAAAAAATTGATCCATAGACTTCCATTCTATTTTAAGTTTCATTTGGTCTTAGCCGGCCTTGGTTTAATTTGTCTTACTATCTATCGATTTGCATTTTACCTTATGTATTCCTATCGAATTCAGAACGCAGATATTTATACAGTTTTGAAGGCGTTTTTATATGGAATACGTTTTGATATTTCAGTTCTTTCGATATTTATAGGTGTGAGCTTATTGTATGCTTCAGTACATTTTCTAAATGTAAAAAGAAGCTTTCGGATCATTTGGCGGATCGTTCCAGTATTTCTGTTGATCATTTTAATCCTGTTACTTGGTGCAGATTTAGTATACTACGAAAATGGAAATAAACATTTAGGTTATGAAGCATTTGCCTATTTAGGTTTTGAAATGTTGCCACTGATTGGATCAGCATTTTCTCAAAGCCCAACTATGTTTTTATTTGCCATCCTAGTCATATCATTACTCGTTTATGCAATCTATCGTTTACAGGTCAAGTTTCCTTACGTTCACACTCCCTTTAATTATAAGATAGCAATACTGCAGTTTATCCTTATACTCACATTTCTGATCTTAGGAATCCGTGGAGGCATACAAACAAGTCCACTCAGAACATCGGATGCCATTATTTCAGAAGAGACGATTGTAAATGACTTAGTGTTAAATCCTGGATTTACCGCGATTACCGACTTAAAAATGACAGAAGTGGACACAAGGCACTTTATGAGTTTGGAAGATTCTACTCGTATTGTGAGGGATGCGGTTTCTTATCCGGGTGCCGAGTTTGTAAGCGATACGTATCCATTATTAAGACGCACAACAATTTCTTCATCAAAACCGCTACCGAACATTGTGATCATTGTCCTTGAGGGATGGACAGGCAAATTCATTGATCTTATTGGTCAAAAAAATGTCCAAGGGAAGGAAGTAACACCTTACTTCAATCAGCTGATTCGAAAAGGTACTTTTTTCACTAACTTTTTTGCAAGCGGTGGACGCACGACGAATGGACTTATGGCCCTTATTGGGGGAATTCCTGATCGCCCTGGTCTAACGGCCGTCAGAACACCGCAAATTTTGAATCGATTTTCTGGCATGGGATCCATTGCAAAAAAATTGGGATATGACACATTGTTTGTTACTGGAACTGATCTTAGCTTCAACAATAAAGGAAGTATCATGTTCCATTGGGGTTTTGACACGCTCATTGGCAAACTACAGTTAGAAAAGAATCCGGAATACAAAACAGGTCCATGGAGTTATTGGGACGAAGCATCACTTGACTCCTTGCATTTAAACTTGATTGAAAGGCATGGAAAATCGCCGATCATGGCAGTCATTCACACTGGCACCACACACTATCCTTACGTTGTGCCGGATGAAAAATATCGGATTTTTGATAAATCAGTTGAAGACAGCGATTACTTAAATGTCCTCCATTATGCAGATCATGCGGTAAATGAATATATACAAAAGGCAAAACAAGCAGCTTACTTTGATCAGACTATCTTCGTCTTTGTTTCTGACCACTCGCACCATCGATTTTTAAATTATTATGAAGATAGAAATGTTCCGCTTCTAATCTATGCCCCGTCAAAATTCAAACCTGAGATACGAAAGGACATCACTTCCCAGTTGGATGTTCTGCCAACGGTGATTGGCTTTATGGAACGGGAAGTTTACTTCAGTGGTATGGGAAGAGACTTGTACAAGACCCGAGGGAATTCAGCTTATTTTGCCTATGGAAATATCTTTGGTTGGATTCAAAATGATATGTTGTATTACCAATCTGTAGCGGGTGGAGTAGGGGAAACAAAATCCATTCAACCACCGTTTGTCGATACGGGTGTATGCAAACGCGACATTTCTCTTTGCGCACTACACAGTGACCATACAAAGGCGTTTTTAAATTTGAGTCAGGATTTGTTAAAGGGAAACAAGCTCTTTCCTTCAGAGAAAGAGCTTGAGCAGATAAAGCTGAAGGTTAAATAATTACGATCAGACTTTGTTTAATCATGATCTAAAGAGAGATCAAAAAAGGTCTTTCTTTTGATTACGATCCACAGAAGCGAAAATAGAGACAACGTGACTAGTGGAATCGTCACATAAGTAATTAAAGGTATTTTAACGGCATACAATACTGCGACAAAGCCAAGAAAAAAGATCCCATTTCGAATCACTTCTGTCCTTCTTGACCATCGTTTCATTTCCATGATGCGATTTATCGAGATAAGACTAAACATCACAAGCGCACCAATAATGGTAAGTGTTCCCGCATCGGTTAGATCTAATTTGGCAACCTTCCAAATAATGAGTCCAACAGTCGCCAAAATCAAAGCCTGTATCATTACGTAGATCATGACTCCCTTCGGTGGATTCGGGTTGTATTTTTCAGTATATGCAGGCTCTTTGATTACATCATCTTCTGTTTTTAGGTAATCAGGTTTCCAACCCGGTTCTTTGAAAAGTATCTTCATTCTATCAGAAAAGCTTCTAGCGGCTCTAACGTTTTTGATCAAATCGACATACACGTGTATATTGGCAGTGATTGGATTGAAGGTATTGACTGGTTTTGTTAAACCATAAAGTGGTTCTTCAGTCTCCTCCACAAAACTTCCAAACATACGATCCCAAATGATAAATATACCGCCATGATTTTTATCTAAGTATAAATTTTGTGTACCATGGTGCACTCGGTGGTTTGACGGGGTGACCATAAATTCTTCTAAAAAGCCAAGCTTCCCAACGAATCTTGTGTGAACAAAAAATTGATACACTTTCAATATCCTGTGGCTAAGGAAAAACATAGGCCACGGAATTCCGATGAGTGCCATCGGCAAAAAATACATGTATTCAAAAATTCTCTGGAATGCGTTCCCACGAAAAGCAACGGAAAGGTTCATTTCTTGAGTTGAGTGATGTGTTACGTGGCAGGCCCAAAGAATCGCGATAGTATGAGTATGTCTATGAAACCAGTAATAAATAAAGTCGGCAAGAACGACCGAAAAAGTCCAAGATAACAAAACGCCGAGGTGAATTTGAAAGGGGGAAAAGGAAACAGGACTCTCTAAGGGAAAGAGGAGGATGCCCAATTTAGCCAATGAAAAATGAGTCCAGACCAAATCATAGAGAAAGAGGGCACCGGCAAGTATTGCCACGCCCGCAACAGCAAAGATGACTCCATTGCTCACGTCTGCTATGAAAACATTCAATCGGTAAAAGTGTTTCCCTTTGATGTATGAGAAAAAGGCCTCCACACCAATCAGAGCGATCATCGCTCCGAAGGCATACTCCATAAAAATATCGCTGTTCATAGATTAAAGTCCCCTAAAGTCTTCTGTAGATTAGACAGAAGAACATGGTTCAAGGATTTTTTCGTTCTCTGACCTGTCAATTGCCATTCCATCCGATTTTAAGCCGTTGAATTTCAAAATTGGGCCCAAAAAAATTCTATTCTGCTAATCTACGAAGGTTAAGTTGTCTGATAGGCACCCCCAATGAAAGAAGAAGTACCCATTTTAAAAGGCAAAACTCTGGCAGAGCTACAAAGTTTGTGTACTTCGCTAGGACTCGAAGCCTACCGAGCCAAACAAATTTACAATGGGATTTATAAATCACGTTACTCTTCTATAGATCAATTTACCACGCTTTCAAAAGAAGTTAGAGACCTCTTAAAAGAAAAGACGATCCTTCCCGAGATCCAATTGGGCAGAGAGCTCATTTCCAAAGACGGAACGCGCAAATTTACATTTGATGTGGAAGCAGGAAAGGAAATCGAAACTGTTTGGATTCCAAGTGCAGACGGAGAACGAAAAACGATTTGTATCTCTTCTCAAGTAGGTTGCACGCTGAATTGTTCTTTTTGTGCAACCGGACTTCTCGAATACAAAGGAAGCCTACAAACTTGGCAGATCGTGGACCAAGTTCTTCAAGTAGAAAAGATCGTTCAAGACAAGGCAACAAACATCGTATTTATGGGTATGGGTGAACCATTACATAATTATTTTTCCGTCTTAAAGGCGGCACATATTTTCCATGACAAGGATGGGATTGGTCTTGGTGCCAAAAGGATTACCATTTCTACTGCGGGAGTTGTGACTGGTATCAATCGTTTTATTGAAAACAAAGAACCATTTAATTTTGCGATATCGTTAAACCATCCGAACCCAAACACGCGTTCTTCGGTAATGGATATCAATAAAAAATATCCGTTAGAAAAATTACTTGAATCTGCCCGAAAGTTCACTCAAGAATTGGATCGCATGATCACATTTGAATATGTGATGATACCAGACGTAAATATGGGTCGAGAAAATGCCGAACGTTTGGTTCGGATTGCAAAGTCGGTCAACAAATGTAAAATCAATGTAATTCCATTAAACACTGATTTTACGGGATGGAGACGACCAACGGAAGAAGAAGTAGGTGAATTTGTTTCTTATCTAAGAGCGAAAGCCGGTGTTCCTATTCTCAATCGTCAAAGTCCGGGTCGTGATATCAATGGAGCATGTGGTATGCTTGCTTTGAAAGGTGTTAGAAATGAAGGTAGCAACAAAAATTAGTATTTTGTATTTATTCGGATTATGCTCTTTTGCATGCCAAGACATAGTAGAGCAAAAGTGCACACTTGCATGCGATCAGTTCGTTTCCTGTACAGAGAGCACTCTTCAAATTAAATTAGCCCCAGACGTAAAGCGTTCCGGTCACATTTCGTGTATGGATGGATGCACCACTCATAATAGTGAAATCCTACAATGTTTTGACCAAGAACCTACCTCATGTAAGGGATTTGGAAACTGTGTATTACAGATAGGGACACTTGAATGATTTTGTTACAACCTACAGAAAAACTTTTTTACAGATTGTTATTGCTTCTTTCTTCTTTGGCTCTTTTGTTTACTCTTCCCCTGGACGTAATCGATATTGATTCTTCTCAATACGCAGAGATCAGCAAACAAATGTTTCATTCTGGAGATTTTTTTAGGCTGATTGATAATGGCAGGCGTTATTTAGATAAACCAATATTCACGTTTTGGACAATTGCCTCATCCTTTACCTTATTTGGAATGAGTAATTTTTCCTTTCGATTGCCTGCGTTATTCTTGAGTTTTTTATCTGCATATTCGATATATCGCATTACGATTCTTATATGGCAGAATGAACGTCAGGGCTATCTAGCTTCCATCATTTACCTGATTACTCCAGGATTTTATGCGATGGTAGTAGATCCAAAGATAGATGTTTATCTTGTGGCATACATCACATTTACTTATCATTTTTACTATTTGGGTCGCAAACAAAACTCAAATTACTATTTTCTCATGTATCTAATGATGTCCATTGGATTTGTTACCAAGGGACCCATCAGTGTCGTTATACCAGCACTTTCAATTGGGGGAAACATACTCTTTCGAAGGGATTGGAAGTTATTGCTTTCAATGAAGATACTGCCAGGTATATTGATACTTTCCTCATTACCCACAGCTTGGTGTTTTTTGTTATACCGCGATTTTAATTCGTATGGCCCGGCTTTTTTTCTATGGATCCAATCCTTTGGCAGATTTTACAAAGCCATGTATGATGTGAAATTTGATCCTTTTTATTTTTATAAGAATTTTCTTTGGGCATTTATGAGTGGGGTAGTTCCCATGATTCTTTACATCCTATTTAGAGCAGTAAGATATTATCGATCGTTAGGTTGGAGAGAAATCATTCGAAAGATCCAAAAGAATGAATATGCCCACGTTGACTTTGTGATTCCTTTCTGGGTGTTTCTATTTCTCTTTTTAATCTCTTTTTCGAGATATCCGCTTCCTCAGTACATTTATTGGGTGCTTCCAGGTGCGGCTATTTATTTTGGAAAGGTTGCCGAGGAGAGCCTATTTTCGTCAGTTACAAAGCGCATTCGGCCATCGTTTATGATTGCAGGTATCATCTACATGGTTGCATACTGTCTCCTTCCCATTTTTGTTGCGGAAGTTGGGGTGATTTACTTTGTTTTCTTTTTTGTCGGTCTAGCATTTATCTTCCTGCTGGCACAGTTTTTACCGATCGAATTCCTCGTGACTGTGACCGGTGCCGCACTGTTTTTTGGAGCAATTAGTCTTGTTTACTATCCGATTCTTACGTCTTTCCAACCTTCTCGAGAAATTGGAAAGCAAGTGCAAGAATTGGAACCGAATGAACCCATACTTTACACATATAGATTCTCCAATTCCAAAAGATCGTATGCTTTTTACTCTGATCGAAACTTCCGAAACATCTACGATTTAACCGCCATCGATAAGATTTGGGGGAGCCATGACAAAAGACTGCTCCTGCTTCCATCGGAACATATGGAATCTTTGCAAAAAGATCTAGGAAGTTTGTACGAAATCGAGACGATTTTGGAAAGAGATACGTACAAAGTGGCCACTCCCACCATTGCTTTCTTAAAAAAAGAGACAAGGCCGCTAGTATTGAAGAAAATTTCTCTAATTTGGCTGAAAAAGGTTCAGGGAAAATCGCAAAATCAACGAAGTAATAACTAGGCTAATTGTGTAAGTCTGGTTTTTAGGGCCCTTTAGATGTCTCATCGAGGGCTGTTTTTTTAAGCTCCAATATTAGCAAATTAAGATATTCTGATTTAGCGTATCTCTCGTTTTGTTCTAATTGAGAATTAGTATCAATAACTCAAAACATACGTATCTACCCCAATTTTTTTTTGCTTATGTCACCTGTTTTGATTTTTTCCTACCGAAAACTCTTACATACTTGCTTTTTTTAGGATTTTCTCCTTTCTTGTCAGAAGACAGTGAAATCGGGTTCAGGAATTCAAGGAATGAACATAAAAATACTTAAGATCTCTGTGCCTATCGTAGCGATAGCCGCGTTAGCATATTTGATTTTTTCTCCAAGTCGTTATGTGGGCTATTCACCGGATCAGCCCATCCCATTTAACCATAAGATTCATGCCGGCGACAACAAGATGGATTGTAAGTACTGCCATACAACGGTGGAAACATCAGCGCATGCTACGATCCCTCCGACATCCACATGTATGAATTGTCATAGCAAGGTTGCTAACGTTGCAGGCAACCAAGAGCATGTTAAATGGTTACAACAACAATACGAAACCAAAACACCTGTCCCTTGGGTTAAAGTTCACGATCAACCAGATTTTGTTTACTTCAACCATTCGCGCCACGTGCAGCGAGGTGTAGATTGTTCACAGTGTCATGGTAACATGGCTGAGATGGTCAAAGTAAAACAATCCAAGTCGTTAAATATGGGTTTCTGTGTGGATTGCCACCGTGAAAACAACGCCCCTAACGATTGTTCGACTTGTCACAGGTAATCGGAGGACTCTAAATTATATGATGAAAGACGACAACTTCCAAAAAGAAAAAAAGGCTCATTGGCAGTCTTATGAGTTGCGCGGAACTTCACGTGAAGGCCAGCTCCAAAAACAAGAATTTTATACTTCTCCAGACCCTTTGATCGCAAAGATCAAAAAAGGTGACTTCGATCGGAAGTCATTTTTAAAGTTTATGGGAGCATCGGTAGTGATGACGACTGTAGGTTGTATTCCAAAACCTGCAGAAAAGATCATCCCTTATGTGAACCTGACTTTCAAAAACGAAAACGATGATGTAGAACAATACGACTTCGTCAAACACGGTCATTCCTATCATTATGCATCCGTTTGCGGTGGCTGTAGCGTAGGTTGTGGCGTTGTGGTCAAAGCTAGAGATGGCCGTCCATTAAAGCTTGAAGGAAATCCTTCCCATCCACTCTCTGAAGGTGCACTTTGCGCATCTGGACAGGCATCTATTTTTGATCTCTATGACTCCGATCGTGCAAAGGAACCACAACAAATCATCGATGGAGTTCCAAAATCTAGTGATTGGTTTGTTTTAGACAAAGACGTTAAAGAAAAGCTCCAGGCAAACAAAGGTAAAACGGTCATCGTTACAAAGCCTTTGACATCGCCTTCTTCCGCTGAAATGATTTCTGAGTTTTTGAAATCAGTTGGTGGCGGACGCCATCTCGAAATTGCATTCGGAACTTCTGACGATGCCGTTTCGATTGCGCAAGAGAAATCTTACGGCAAAGCAGTTTTGCCAAACTATCACTTTGATAAAGCAAAAGTCATCCTTTCCATTGACAGTGATTTTCTAACAAATGTTACTTATCACTCTGACTTTTCGAAAAGAAGGAACCTAACTGAAAAATCTGCTGTTGTAAATACTTTCATCGCAGCGGAAACTCACCCTTCCATGACTGGCTCGAATGCAGATCAGAGAGTACCTTTACGACCTGGCGACCAGAGAAAGTTTGCATTGGTCATTGCTAAAGCGCTCAGTGATTTAGGAGTAGGCGGATCAACGGGTGTAGCTTCGATCGACATTGACAAAGCTATCTCAGAACTCGGTATCTCAAAAGATGTGGTTCTTCGCACTGCAAAAGCGCTCGCTTCGGCAAAAGGGGAGTCGTTGGTCATTGCTGGTGGATCTAGTTCCGAAACCGCTGATGCCATCGACCTTCAAATAGCTGTAAATATGCTCAATAGCATGTTGGGTAACGATGGTAAAACGATCGATGCTACAAATGCGAGAAAACAAGGTCGATCTGATTATGCGGCAAACATAGCTACACTTTCTAAATCTTTAAAAGATAGAAACGTCGGAGTATTGATTGTATACGGTGTAAATTTTGTTTACGAGGCTCCTAACGGAGATGAGTGGAAAAAACTATTACACGAAGCGGCAAATGTCATCACTGTCTCTGACAGAGTAGACGAAACCACTCTTGCATCAAATTGGTTGGCTCCTGTTTCGCACTTCCTTGAAGCTTGGGGAGATTCGGAAGCAGTTGCAGGTATCACAAGTATCCAACAACCAACCATTCGACCACTATTTAGTTCGAGAGCATTTGAGGATTCCCTCATTGCATGGGCAGGTGGAAGCCTCCTCGGTGCAAAAGCTTACTACGACTATCTGAAATCTAAGTATTCTAAAAAGACAAATTGGGAAGACCTCCTAAGAAAAGGTGTCCTTGTTTCTGGCAATCCAAAGTCTGAAAAATCGGCACGTGGATTTAAAGGAACGATTGCACCACTTTCAGCAGCTAAGTCTGGTCTTTCTCTTTCTCTCTACACTAATGTAGGGGTAGGGAATGGGGAACGAGCCAACAATTCACAACTCCAAGAATTACCAGATCCAGTATCAAAAGTTACCTGGGACAATTATGTAGCCATCAGTCCACAGTACTCACGTTCTGCGGGCATTAAATTGAACGATGTGGTAACAGTTACTGTAGGAAAGGTTTCATTCGATCTTCCTGCTCTCGTTCAACCTGGTTTGCATGCTGAGGCAGTTGGTATTGCACTTGGATATGGCAGAACATCGGTCGGTGGTGTAGGTAACGGTGTTGGAAAAAATGCAAATCTACTCGCTACGATTGTAGAAGATAGGATTGTTTACTCAGGCCTTCCAGTTACTCTCACTCCAACAGGCAAGAAATACAAATTAGCTACAACTCAAGACCATCACATGATGACACCTGGAGTCATGATGGGCAAAGAGTGGAAGGAAAGACCATTAATTATATCTGCAAAATTGCAAGAGTATACTAAGAATCCTTCTGCAAATATCCCTGAACCGGAAATTCCAAAAATTCTGATTGATGGAAAGTTAACGCGCGCTCAAGGAGCAAATGCTCCATCTGACCAACCTGGAAGCCAATTTTCATACCCTGGATACAAATGGGGGATGGCCGTTGACCTAACACAGTGTTCTGGATGTGGAGCATGCGTCGTTGCATGTAACATCGAAAACAACGTGCCTATGGTTGGAAGGGATGAAGTTCGCATGGGTCGTGAAATGCATTGGATGCGTATCGACAGATACTACATCGGTGACCCTGAAAAACCAGAATCACTCGAAATCGCTCACCAACCTTTGATGTGCCAACATTGTGATAACGCACCTTGTGAAACTGTTTGCCCTGTTGCCGCAACCATCCATAGTTCGGAAGGGACAAATGATATGGTGTATAACAGATGTGTGGGTACACGTTATTGTTCAAACAACTGTCCATACAAGGTAAGAAGATTCAATTGGTTGGAGCATTGGAATGAGCACAATCTTTTAGGAGAGGGAACGTATACATCAAAAGCTACACCTCCTAGAAATCTCGGACTCAATCCTGATGTAACCGTAAGATCTCGAGGGGTTATGGAAAAATGTAACTTCTGTGCATCTCGTGTTGCAGAAAGAAAAATCCAGGCCAAAAATGAAGGTCGTACTTTGAAAGATGGTGAAGTTGTTTCTGCTTGCCAGCAGACTTGTCCATCAAATGCCATCGTTTTCGGGAACGTAAACGATCCAGAATCAAAAGTAACAAAACTTCTAAAAGATCCAAGATCCTACAAACTCTTGGAATACCTCAACATCGGACCTGCAGTTAGTTATCTAACTCGGGTAAGAAACAACGTTTAATTAGGGAGAAAGCTTATATGTCTTTAGCACAAGCAGTCCGTGATAAACTAGACATTCCCGACCTGGTAACAGGCGGGAAAAGTCTCAAGGATGTCACTGTTGATATCGCAAAACCAAATGAGGATTTCCCAACTAAACTTTGGTGGAATACATTCCTTTTGGTTCTTACCATCACACTCATTGACGTTGCTGTCATTGGTTATCTTTTCTATGAAGGTCTTTATCTACTTGGGATCAACAACCCGGTAGGTTGGGGATTCTTTGTTGTTAACTTCGTATTCTGGATTGGTATTGGTCACGCTGGGACACTTATCTCTGCGGTATTGTATCTATTCCGTCAAGGTTGGAGAACTGGTATCAACAGAGCGGCAGAAGCGATGACGATCTTTGCAGTGTTAGTTGCTGCATCAAACCTCATCCTCCACGTGGGTCGTCCATGGCTCGGATTTTGGCTTTTTCCTTATCCGAATGAACGTGGTCCACTATGGGTAAACTTCCGTTCGCCTTTGATTTGGGATACGTTTGCGGTTTCGACTTACCTTTCCATTTCGATGGTTTTCTGGTATCTTGGCCTCATTCCAGACTTAGCAACTCTTCGAGACAGAGCGACTGAAACGTGGAGAAAGAATTTATACAATGTTCTTTCTTTCGGTTGGGTTGGATCAGCAAAATCTTGGTCTCACTTGGAGATCGTAGCGATGATCCTTGCGGCTCTTTCTACTCCTCTCGTTCTTTCTGTTCACACCATCGTATCTTTCGACTTCGCTGTTTCCATCCTGCCTGGATGGCACACGACGATCTTCCCTCCTTACTTTGTGGCAGGGGCGATCTTCTCTGGTTTTGCGATGGTTGTAACCCTTATGGTGATTGCAAGAGAGGTGTTTAACCTCCAAAATTACATCACTATGAAGCACTTAGACAACATGAACAAAATCATGATGACTACGGGTCTCATCGTAGGTCTTGCCTACGGAACAGAGTTTTTTATCGCGTGGTATTCTGGAAATGAATATGAAGGCTTTGCTTTCGTAAACCGTGCTTTTGGTCCATATGGTTGGGCATACTTCATCATGCTCTCATGTAACGTCCTTAGCCCTCAAGTCTTCTGGTTCCGAAAACTCAGATACAACATTCCCGTCATGTTTGTTGCCTCCCTTGTTGTGAACGTAGGTATGTGGTTCGAACGATTTGTG
>JAPZRK010000056.1 GCA_027531445.1 Leptospira sp. | reverse complement strand
ATCGTCAAGAGGCTGTTTACCATTATAATTATGGGAGAGCTCTCATTTACCAAGGAGAATATAAAAAAGCAATTGGACAGTTTGATCTATCGATAGGTCTGTATTTTAAAAATGAATATTACCAGGCTGTGAATGCAGAAGCTTCTGAGGCTTCGAAGGTGAATGTCGATCGATTAGCAAATGTAAGGTCAAAATTGGCATTATTGTTCTCTCTACGTGGTTTATCAGAATTAGAAAGTCAAAAGTTTGAAGAAGCGACCGTATCTTTCCAAACGGCAATAGCTTATAACAAGAATATTAACTTTGTAAATCCCATCAATTTATATAACTATTTAGCGATCGCATTTCAAAAAGCAGGTAGATTTCGTGACTCTTATCAAATGTTGTCTCTTGCAAAGAAGGAATATAAAGAATCAAGACCTTCTTTTCTTTCTCGTTTAACGAACGTATCATTTTGGAATTTTGTTTTGCCGATAGACAAGAGAGTCATAGGTGAAGGAAGATTTCCTGGTGAATTCCCCGATGATTTTAAGTATTTATTGAGTTTGGGTGTTGGTATAGAAAATCATATCGAGCAAAGGGAATACGCCCTCGCAAAGAAAGAATTGGATCTTCGAAATGAGTTTATCATCGATAAATCTTTAGATCAGACGATTATGGGAGCAAGCATTCTTGCAAAGTCAAAGCAAATTGCAGCCCAAATTCATTACGAAAACTCGGAACAAGAATTGGCCCTCAATTCTTTTGAGGAACTAATCGTTTTTTTACAAAATGGAGATTTAAAAGATTCTAAACAGACAACTTTTGTAAATTATGCGGCTTCTGTTTTTGCTTACGTAGAGGCGAATTACAAGGATGAAGTAACATCCTTGAATAAGTTAACGAAGTTGAGTAAGGAATTGGACACCTGGAAAACAAATGCGATATCAGCTTGTGAAGGTGAATTTTGTGAATTGAATTTTAGAAAATCAAATGTGCGTTATGATATTTTGAAAGGTATTTCAGAATATTACATTGGAATGTTAAATGTAGGTGAGACTCGCATTGCGCACTTGGCAGAGGCAGCCGAAAGATTAGAAAATCCGGGGGAAGTTGAACCTCGAGAGGTTGGTCTTTCAACGGATCCGCTGAGACGCAAAGAAAGGATTCGTCTACTTCATAATCTTAGTTCGATTTATATTGCATTGAATGATGAAGGCCTGGCACAGAAGAAATTAAAAGAAGCCGCAGAGTTGGCTTTCGAATTTCGTTTAGATGAAGAATTGTTTTTAAACGGCATATTAAAGCTAGAAATACTTTTGCCTAAATTACAACGAAAAGAGACAGATGCGTTAACTCAAGCCAAAGTAGTTACAAATGAGTTAATGTTAGCTTGGATTCAAAAACCTGAAATACGATTATTTACAAAGTCTTTGCACTTGGATCGCTTCTTTCAATTCGTGGGTGAGTTCTATCTAATTTCCAAAGATTATGAACGCTTTGTTCAATTATGGGAAGAAAGAAGAAAGGTAATTTTATTTCGTCAAGCGATGGGTTCACAATTTGAATTTGAAGATTCCAAATTAAATTTGGCCTATTCTGATTTAAATCTATGGATCAAAAAATATAAAAAATTAAAATCAACTTTCGAGGATATGATACAAAAGAGAGAGAATACCTCTTCGATTTTAAAAGCAAAAGAAAAAGAAATGATAAGGTTTCAATCTTTATTGGACAAACTTCGAAATGAAAGCGGAGATCGATCCAATTTTTTTGATCCTTATCATCGAAGTATCACTTCGTTTAAGGAAGGTTGGGTTGGAGTTTATAAAAGCACTAGTTCAAGTCATGTCTTATATTATCAATTTGGTAAACTGAATCTAACGACTTGTGAACAACAAACCTTCGAAGAATCATGTCTTCCTGATTTAAAGAATGAATCTATATTTTTGCAAAGTTTAGGTGTGAATTTCAATCTAGAAGATGCAAAATTATGGAACACCCTGCTAAAAGGAAAAGGTAAGCAGATAAGTTTTATTTTTGATAGGTCTCATTTGAATTTATATCCGGAGAAAAATGAACGAAACTGGAAATGGTCTGCACTGATTTCAGACAATTTGCAAAAGAGGGATTCGTTGACCATTCGCCAAGTGAGTGGATTAAATCTAGGACCTATGATTTATGATACAGACGTTCTAATTTCAAATAAATTACGAAAATTTAATGGAAGTTTGTTTGGCGATCCAATTTCTGAAATTTTACCATTACGTGAGATTTTTACAAACTCAGGATCTGAAATTTCTATGGTTGGAATTCGATTAGATTCGTTAAAGACCATCTCGGATTGGAATCGATTTGGAAATCTTTATGATGTGTTAAGATCCCAACGCATCCAAAATTTAGTCGGGTTTTCCAATGAAAACGAAGAAGGCGAACTTCTTTCGGGCCATCCAAATCTGAAACGATTGTCCTCAAATTCGAATGTCTTGCTGTTGGGGAATTGGGATAATCGAAAATCTGTAATTGATCAATCAAAAAAAGTAAGTGATCTGATTGCCAAAGGATTTGAAGCCGAAAAAAATAAAGACTTCTTGTTGGCATATAATTATTATTATACGGCATCGACACTTTTGGAAAACGAAAGTTTAGACTTGCCTGAACTTGAGCTTAGGCTTGCTCGTTTGAAGGTAGAGCTATTCCCGACAGCCTCAAAGGCTCAGTTTTATGAGCCATTAATTCAAAAGTATAAAAACACTCAATTTGGAGACCGAATTCAATACGACTATTATGTTAGTTGTTATTCGGGAAAAGTATTTAAGGATTGTTCGAAATTAAGAGAATTATGGACAAGCGAGAATTCTGAGTTGTACTCAAAAGCCACTTCCTTTTATAAGAATTTAAGATTTGGTAAAGTTGCTAGTTTAAGTGAGTTGGATAACGCGCGAGCGATAGTGGAAAAAGATGAAGACCCATTCTTACAGGCATATAGATTGGGAACTTTATACATTCAGAATTATATGTTTCCGGAGGCCGAAAAAGAATTAAATAAATCGCGTTCATTTGCAAAGACATCGAAAGAGAAGAATATCGTTAAAAATCGTGAGCTAGAAATTTTATTTCATAAGGGTTTTTTATATGGCGATTCAGGTATTTTCTTAACCAGTGCGACTTCAACATCTGCATATAGTTTTGGTTTCAGAAAACAATGGAAAGAGTATGATGAGAAGATTTATTCTAGAGAGTTCGTCAAATACGGATATGCTGATTCCATTTATGATCAATATAGAAAGAAATTATATGAAAGCTGGAAATTACAACAAAACAATGGATATTTTGATCCACTTGTGTTGACTCCTGAATTTTTAACTACTGGAGATTCTGTCTTAGGCAAACTTTCGCATTTGAACCGTACGCTGATGTTTTCTTTACTCAATCAATCGACAGATCTTCAGAAAAAATCAGAAGTAACATCGTTAATTGATTTGCTCATCGAAGAGGAAGAATTAGAGAAAAGACAGATGCGGATTTTGGTTTTTTTATTGCTCCACGCTGAAAGACTATATCTGCGTGGTGATTTGGAAGCGGCTGACAAATGCCTCAATGACTTTGAATCGAGATATGAAAAAGTTGGATTCGGAAATAAGTTTATCGATGATAGATATGTCCATTTGAAGTATCGTATTGCTTACACTTTTGGGCGTGAAATTCCCGCTAACATACGTATCTCTAATCGATTTGCGAATATATATCCAATGGTTCTATCATCTAGCCCAGATAAATATTTGAATCTGCTTTCGCAGGCAATACAATCAAATAGGAATGAACTTTTGAGTCCAGATGTAAGCCTAGATTTAAATTTTTTAATTTTACATATGCTCAATCAAGCTTTGATAAAGAACTCATCAGAAGCTTTTTTTGACATCGCAATAGTTCGAGATCAAATTGATTCACTTAGTGATCGTTATATTGGTAAAAAAATCTATCTCCGGGATATACCAACATTGCAAGGTTATTCAGAGAAATTGAAAAAACTAATCCCAAAGGGAGGAGAGTTGAGTGCGATTTTGGATGCCGGTAAAAAGACATACCTCCTTTCCTTTTCGAAAGACAAATCATCGGGACGAGAGCTTTTTTCTGACAATAAGGAAATAAGTCGAGAGATTCTGCGATATTTAGCGGCAACTGGAATTGGCAGCTCAGAGACACTCTTGAGAGATTCGATTTCGGATCGTTATCGAAATGCGATTCGTTTGTCTAAGGCAAAACGTCATTTTGTTTATTTACCAGGTTTACATGCCAAAGTTCCGGTCGTATTCCCCGATACGGAAGTCTATTTTGTTGGCTCTATTAAAAGTTTAGTAGAAAATCCAACAATTAAATCCTCAAATCTACGACTTGTTAGTGGGACTCCCGAGATGATTACTCACTCTTCCGAAATTAGTGCCGACGACAGAATTTTTAAAAACCTAATGGAGTGGGAAGTAAGTGGTAAAAACACAATTCCTAACATGTCAATTGATTATACGAAAATACAATGGAATGAATTGAATTATGTAGAAATGGCAGGCAATCCAATTGGTAGTTTAAATATTCAAAACAAAAAAGATTTTACTTTTTTTGCGAACAATTCATTGGGCGAAAGGTCTTTTTATTCCAATGATTATATGCAGACTTGTTATTATTTGAGTGAAAAAACAAAAGGTGTCTTTATTTTACAAAATGGTATTCAAGCAGGGCCACATAATGTTCGATATGCTAAAACTTTGTTTGCTGAATCTAATTCACCAAAACCAATGTTTGTGAGAGCTGAAGAATCAAAGGAATCAGCAAGAAACGAAAGTTCTGGTGATAGATTTTGGACGGGTTTCCGTTTATTTACATCTTCCTTTATAACGGAAGATTAGTTTTCTAAAAAAACTTTTCTCTCTTCGTCCGAAAGTTCAAATAATTTTCTTATTTCGCGATGAAATTGGGAGAAGTCTTCGTTTACCCGAAGGAATATTTTTTCAAAACCCTTTGAGCCTGAGTGGTAACGTAACGCGCCTAAAAAGTCTTCGTTGTTCCATTCTTTCTTTCGAAACTCTTCTATTTTTTCAGATGGAACGAATTTAAGTCGGATTACTTCCTCTTTAAATTCCGCAATCGTTGCTATTTTTAATTTTAATTTTTCTTCTTTGGATTTTTCAGATAAATAAATTGAATCCAAGGATTGAGCATAACGTTTTAAAAGTTCGATTGTTTGGCGTCGAAAGTTTGAATCTTTTTTTGACTCTGCAAGCGAGAGACTGGATGTGCCTTCTTTGAGTAAGAAGTATTTTTCCATACCTTTTTCTTCTATGAAGCTTGCATAGGATTCATTTAAATCGCTATCACCAGGTAAGTAGGCAGTAGCATGAGCTAATTCATGAAAGACGAGACCTACGAGTCGATAGTCTTTCCATTTGAGCTGTGGAGAAAGAACCGGATCTGAAAACCATCCCAAAGTGGAGTATCCGCCGATCGTTCTAATCCGAGTGTCCAGACCGTCTTTTTTTAGCTCTGCTTCCAATTCTTTTGCAAGACGTTCGTCAAAGAATCCTTTGTAAGGTACTGTTCCCGCAATGGGAAACCACCAAGTGTAAGAGGTAAAGGAAAGAGGTTCCGATGCACTTACATTCCATCCTATTTCATCACGATCCAATTGTGTGAAGTAAAGAAATCCACCTTTCGGGTTTAATCCTAGTTCGGTGATTGCAAACTCGCGGACTTCTTGAATTAGGTGTAATTTACGAAGTGACGCTTCATCCAATTTTTTCTCTAAAATGATTTCATCTATTTTTTGGCGATTCAAGAGGATCTTTCCTTGTTCTGAACCTACGTGTAAAAGGTATGGAATACACCCAAAAAAGGAAAAGGCTAGGTAGAGTGGAGAAAGGAATAGAGTCAGCTTTTTGATTCGACACAAGGAACGAAAGGGCAAGTATGGTGGTGGAAACTGCATTCTATGGAAAGAAAATATACGATTCCGACAGTCGTCTACCTTAACTTCGGCCTCCTATTTTTTCTTTTGTTTATACTATTTTTTCCAGAGATACGGTCATCCGTATCAACTCTGTTCGCTACACCCAAACCTATTTCTGCAAGCAAACAAAATCATGCCATCCAACTCCAATCCAGCTTTCGAAATGTTTACCGTGTAGCCCAAGAGTTTGTAGTTTCGATACGCACAAAGAAGACAGAAATGATCTTTCATCCATATGCGTTTGGCGGAACGAAAGATGAACGTATTTCCTCTTTAGGAAGTGGTTTTGTAATCGATGAACGAGGGTTTGTTGTTACTAATTATCATGTCATCAAAGATGCAGAGATCATCGAAATCATCATGCCTGACGGTCGCATTTTCCCAGCACGATATATCGGAAGTCACGAACGTGCTGATATTGCCTTGTTAAAGATTCCGAGCGATGATCGTTTCGTACCTGCATTTTTTGGAAATTCAGATGAGATCGAAGTAGGAGATTGGGCGATTGCCGTAGGTTCTCCCTATGGATTGGAAAAGACCTTTACCGTAGGTGTGGTCTCCACTAAGTCACGGGAAGACCTAGACGAAACTGGCCAAACTCACATACAAACCGACACGGCGATCAATCCAGGTTCCAGTGGCGGCCCTTTATTGAATATTTACGGAGAAGTTGTTGGTATCAATCGAATGATTCGATCTAGCAGTGGAGCCAGTGCCGGGATCGGATTTGCCATACCTATCAATTATGCAAAGAAAGTCCTACGTCAAATCGAACAGAATGTAGGTCAAAATATTCGACCTGCTACACTTGGGGTAATGGCGACGATCCCTCTCCCGGACCATAGAAAGTCACTTGCGATTCCAAAAGAATCGATTGGTGTGCTCGTCTATGATATTGAGCCATCTTCTTCTGCAGAAAAGGGAGGCCTACGTAGGTATGATTTTATCCAGTATGCAAACGGGATGGCAGTAAGGAATATCAATGATTTACGTGAGCAGGTTGGTTTGGTCGGTCTTGGTGGAGTCTTACGGTTGAAGATTATACGGGAGGCACAAGACTTGGAATTATCCATCCCTCTTGTGGAGATCGCTTACCCAAAGGGCAAATAAGCTTAGAATCATTATGAGAAGAAATATAGTCCATTCAGGTGCAGATGCGCTAATTTATGAAATCCGTCAGATCGTTGGCGTAGCCAAAAAGATTGAATCCCTCGGTATCAAAATTACTTGGGAAAATATCGGAGATCCCATCCAGAAGGGAGAATCCATTCCAGCATGGATGAAATCCATCGTACAAGAGTTAGTCAACGAAAATAAATCCTGGGCTTATACGGCTACTCAAGGTGATGAAGTGACTCGCAAGTTTCTGAGCGAACGCGTGAATGAACGTGGTGGAGCTCAAATTTCCGCTGATGACATCTTATTTTTCAATGGGTTAGGTGATGCGGTTGCAAAAATATTTGGATTTATGCGAAGAGAAGCTCGGATCCTTGGGCCATCGCCTGCATACTCCACTCTTTCCTCCGCTGAAGCCGCACATTCAGGCTATGAACATCTTACTTATGATTTGAACCCAGATAATGACTGGATGCCTGACCTGGAAGATATAGAAAACAAGATCAAATACAACGATTCTATTGCTGGTATACTTCTGATCAATCCAGACAATCCGACTGGGGCAGTGTATTCAAAAGATGTTATGCGAGAAATCGTAAAAATATGTGAGAAATATGACATCATTCTAATATGTGATGAAACATATGCTCATGTAAATTATTCTGAATGGGGATCTGTTCATTTATCCGAGGTGATTGGAGATAAGGTTTGTGGGTTTGCCCTCAGATCGATCTCCAAAGAGTTCCCTTGGCCTGGTGCGAGATGTGGGTGGCTCGAAATATTCAATCGAAAGAATGATCCTGTTTTCGAACGTTATATCAAATCATTACTTGATGCAAAAATGTTAGAAGTTTGTTCAACGACACTCCCTCAGCTTTCCATTCCGAGGGTCTACTCACATGCAAACTTTCTTCCACATTTAAAAGAACGTAACGACAAATTTAAAAAGAGAGCTCACCTTGCAACGAAGGCATTTGAAGGTATACAAGGAGTCAAAGTCATCGAACCTAAGGGTGCATTTTATCTCACTGTTTTGTTTGATAACGGTGCCTTGAAAGATACGATGACTTTACCTATTTCAAATCCGGAAGTAAAAAGTTTTGTTGAACCTCTTTTGGCAAAGGCGGCATTGGACCGACGATTTGTTCTTCATTTGCTTGCTTCCACTGGTATATGTGTCGTCCCGCTTAGCTCCTTTTGTTGCACACGCAATGGTTTCCGAGTTACATTATTGGAAGAAGATCCTGTGAAATTTGAATGGATTTTTAAAACCTTAGCAGATTCGATCAAAACATATTTAGGCTCCTGACTTTTTGTGTTAGCTGGCATGCCTCGGATAGGTTTATTTGATTCTGGTTTGGGTGGATTGTCAGTTTTGAAAACGTTGTGGCTAGAATCACAAGGAACACACTTTATTTACTTTGCGGATCTAAAAAACGGACCTTATGGAAGTTTGACAAAGGATGATGTTGTGAAACTTTCTGTTTCAGCTTTTGAACTTTTATTATCAAAAAAATCAGATGCGGTCGTATTTGCCTGTAATACGGCAACGTCTGCCGCGGCTCAATTTTTACGTGAAACACATGCCATTCCTATTTTTGGAATGGAGCCTGCAGTTAAACCTGCGACTGAACAAAATCCTGGATTACCGATCGCTATTTTTGCAACTGAGCTCACACTAAAAGAAGATAAATTCAAAAATTTAATCGAACAAGTGGGATTGCAAAATAGTTTTTTACCCGTGCCTTGCGAAGGGCTCGCTAAATTGATCGATTCAGGTGAGTGGGATTCCGCTTGGCATTTTCTAAAAACAAGGATAGACTCTGTTATTTCCAAAACTAACATTATCGTGTTAGGATGCACACACTATGTTTTTCTTAAAGATCGCATTACACAAAATTATCCAAATGTAAAAGTATACGATGGAAATTTAGGTACTTCCTTACATATTAAAAATAAAGTAAATCTTCCCGAAACAGGAAACAATTCTTTGGATATCATCCTCAATACGGAAAATCCAGAATATGTAAAGTTGACAGAGTCAATCGTTTCGACCTTTACAAACTCTTTTACTATTTCTTTGAATCAATGAAAGGATCAAGATCATGGCTGAAAACATAAATGCTTCGTATAAGTCGGCAGGCGTAGACACGGAAAAAGGACAAGAGTTTGTCAAACGTATCAAAGAGAATGTTGCAACGACACACTCAAAAAATGTGTTGGGCGGTCTAGGGGGATTTGCCGCCTGTTATGATGTTAGTTTTTTGAAAGAGTATCGCCAACCCATCTTACTTTCTGGAACGGATGGAGTTGGGACAAAACTAGAAATTGCTAGATTACTTGACAAACATGATACGATCGGCATTGATCTCGTTGCCATGTGTGTAAATGATATATTGGTAAATGGTGGCAAATCACTATTTTTTCAGGATTATATCGCATGCGGAAAGTTAAATGTTCAAAAAATGGAACAGATTGTTTCTGGTATTGTGGAGGGATGCAAACAAGCAGATTGTTCTCTGGTAGGTGGAGAAACTGCTGAGCACCCCGGTGTCATGCGCGAAGATGAATATGACTTGGCTGGATTTGTCGTCGGAGTCGTAGAAAAGGATCAGATGATCGATGGAAGCGGCATTCAGTTGGGTGATAGAATCATTGGCTTAAAATCGTCCGGCCTGCATAGCAATGGCTTTTCTCTAATTCGCAAATTATTGCTCGTGGATGGAAAACTTCCCAGCTCAGGCATAGAATTTATACAAAATCATGTTTTTGTTCCCACTCGAATTTATGTAAAGTCGATCCTAGCTCTTCTAGAGAATCATAAAGTCAAAGGTATGGTTCATATCACAGGAGGTGGGTATCATGAAAATATTCCCCGAGTATTGCCTAAGGGTATGGGAGCAAAAATAGTAACCAATAGGATCCCAGTATTGGAAGTTTACTCCAAATTGCAAAAAGACTATAAACTTGATAAAGAAGATATGTATTCTACTTTCAATATGGGAGTTGGCTTTGTGTTAGTTGTAGCTGATAAGGATATGGACTCTATCATCCAAGCTTTAAATGGATTGGGCGAAGATGCGTTTCATTTGGGTGATGTAACGGATTCTGGTAAAATTCAAATCGCTTAAAAAAATGTTTTTTTGATTTTTACTTTGTTTTTGTATTGGGACTTAACGTTCGATTAGATGGTGTCAACAGGATGTAAAGGTTCTTGGATCGTTAACTTAGCGTAAACGATCCATTGATCTTAAAATTTAAATCTAATCTTTGATGCCAAAAATTTTGTTGAAGTAAAGTTTTTGAGATTTGCCTTCGCTTCTTATAATTCCATTTTCAAAAATCTTTTTAGATTCGTTGCCTTTGATTGCGAGCACTTCGTAAGGTTTCCCCTGCAAAACTATATGGACAAAAGATGCATAGGCTTCCGAGAAACTATCGTCAGCATTAGTCGCGGCATACAAAGTTACAAATGGTGTATCTTCTAACTCTTCGTATAGTGACAGACCACTTTCTCCAAACGGAATCTTTGACTTTGAATAAAATTTGATTTTGTTGCGATCTTTAATGTCTTGATCGTGTTCGGATTGTATCTCACTAATCCAAAAATCTTTGAAATATGGGAATGTTCTATAATCTCTTTTCGGTAAACTGAAGTCAGGTGCATGTTTTTCAACTGTTGCAAGAATGTGACCGAACTCGTGTAAAAGAATAAATGCAAGAGCATTCGCCTTATTATTGTCTTCGGGCTTTTCTAATATCACTTTTAGATCTTCGTTACCAGAAAAGGAAAAAACAGTCTTTTCTTTAGCAGTCGCCCATTCATTTGCATTTTGAGAAAGCAGATCTGTATCGATAAATACAATGCCACCAATAGGGTCTTGATTGTAGCGAATAATTCCTGTTAATCCTGATGAGCCTAGGTTCTTTACGAAGTAGATAGAAAATAAATACTGGTTGAACTGCTCATTGACTTTGTCTGGAAAGGACTTACGAATGGAAGTTAATAAGTTTGAGAATTCTCCTTCAACGGGAGATGCAACAGGTATTTCTTCAATGCCATCGATCTTGTTGATTGCAATGAGTGTTTCCAATCGAGTTTGATCCAATGTGCGTGAACGTGTATCCCATGATTCACCGAGTGGAAAATTTAGAGATCGTCTCTGTAAACCTGGGTCACTCAAGCTCCAACCAGCATATGGATTGGTTGGGAAAACGGGAGGGTTGGGTCTGCAGTTGACAATCAACAGGGCAAGCAAAACTAGGATGAATAAAGGCGAAAAGAATTTTCTCATGTATCTTTCTCTGATCAGAGTCTACAGTAAATCCTACCACAAAATTGCAATCTTTGGATTTTATTTTTTAGTTTTTTTCTCCGTTTTTGCAGAATCAAATCCATGGAATCGGCTTCCCAATGTACGAGTGCTTTCCCGTAAGGATGTGAGCCATATTGTCTTAGAAGCGAGACCAGACCACTTCCGAGTCACCCTTCTTGTCGCAGAAAGGCATCCTTACAATTTTAAATCTACATCTTTCCCCTTTTTCTTTCGCTTCGAAAATGAAAGTCAGGCAATGGATATGGCAAAAAAATTGGATAAGTACCTGGATTCCGGAAAATCAATGACCATCTCACTTTCTGGATCGGAAATCGAGCACGTACTTTGGGGAGAGCCCTAATGCCGAAGATTGAGCTTCCTTCCATCCTGATCGATCTCTTTCATAGAAATGGACGATTGGAAGTGGATATCGTTGAAATCGTTAAAGATGGTTACGATCGAGAGTTCATTTCGTATTCATTTATCCTTCATTTTTTCTTTTACTTTTTACTTCTGCTTCCTCCTTTCTTTTTGATAGCTCCTAATGTATTGCCATTTCTCATGGGGATTACATTTGCAAGATTGACGCTTTTGCTTCAGAATTATAAAAAGTCGGATAACTTTCGATATGTGATATATATGTCCGGGTTTGTTGCAGATGGATTTTTTTACGCAAGTATTGCGTTCACCGTAGCGCATTTGCCCACAGTTGAAAATTTCTATCTTAGCAATGCGTACTTAATGGTTTGTAGCATTTTGATTTTACTGAATAGCATAAGACTTGATCGATTTTCATGTTTGATTGCCGCATCTTACTTCATTTTCTTCCATATCGTTTATCAGCATTTTATGCCTTCGATTTTGATTGAGCAAACCAGTCTCTTTTCTCGATCATTTCCCATTTTGACTTTTATAGGTGCAGGTTTTCTCGGTAGCGCCTTTACGATGAACAAAAGGAAGAGTATTGTTGCTCTATACAAATTGTCTGAAGAACGAAGGTTTATCCAACAAGAATTGGAACTAGCAAAGCGAGTCCAAGATGCGTTGTTCCCCAAAGACACCAAAATTCCTGGGCTAAAATTTAAATACTATAGATCAAATCCAAATTTAATTGGCGGCGACTTTTTTGATTTTGTTCAATTGCGAGAAGGTAACGTAGGAGTTTTCCTCGCAGATGTTGCCGGTC
>JAPZRK010000076.1 GCA_027531445.1 Leptospira sp. | reverse complement strand
TCGAGCACAATATTCACTTTTTTTCGATTTCCGCTTGGAAGATCTAATAATACAACTCGCTCCGTCTTCCAAATGTTATGATCATATATCTTCTCGTTTGCTGGTGTTTCCCATCTCAACATCGTGTCTAAAATTGCCTGGGGAAATCTTGGATATGGCAAGGCCTTGAGGGAGAGAGCATCCCATTCCGCATCGGAAAAAGTAGGAGTGTTTACGGTTCTAAATACATTGTTTCGAAAACGTTCACGATTTGCAATTGAAGGTCCACCAGTTCGTTTATCAACATAAAACTGCTCGTAGAGGGTACCATTACAAGCGAGTATTTCACTGTAAGGTGGTGAGAAAGGTGCTTGACCTGTTTGATCTGTGCAAGGTGTATCTGAATCCGTATTCTTCTTCAAAGGAAAGGCAACCACGTAATCTACTGGAACTGTCTCTCGCTTCTTGAAATTTGAATACTCGTCTTGAGGAGCCGCCACTGGCTTTGTTTCCAGATAGATCATGCGATTTGACTTTGAAGTTAGATAAGTCATCTCATACTGAAAGCCGATTTGGCTAATCTCGATTCCGATTCTATCAAAGGTGGGATCCTTCCAATCATTTCCCACAGTCCAACTCGTAGTAATATTTCCATTTTGATCGCCGTAAGCATACATTCTTTTCAGAATGTTCTCTTCTTGGACTCGATACGATACTTTTCCAGCGGCCTCAGGACCTGTGCCTTGCGCTCCCACGTCCATGATCGTTACGTCTGCATTGGCGATGGTTTCTTTGCCTCGAGCTACACCACCTAATTCAGGTTTTTTCCAGAGTAAAATTCGGTAGATATCCATGCTAAACGCTTTCGAAGGCACAATCGTTGTCGGCTTTCCATCTCGAAATCTTTCAGGAAGGTTTGAAAGTTCAGAAGATGTCGCACGCATTTGAGTAGACACTCGACTCTTGTCCAATTTAAAATTGATTTGGGCCGCATCCAATACGAAGGCGAGCATAAGTAAACCATTTCGATCCTTGTCTGCATCCTTGTTAGGGTTGCAGGCAATAGACAATGCCATACAGGCAAACACCGAGAAGGTTGTAATTTTCATTTGCATTGTTTTTCTCACTAATTCGAACACTCGTTTGATTTCGGGTCGAGGGAGTAGTAGTTCAAGCCCCAGAATCCTCGAGGATAAACTGCATTACTGAACTCATACCCAAATCGGTAGGTTTTTCCATTCAGATCGGTGATCGAAGGACTGGAAGGCTTTGATTTCAAATATACATGTAGCGATGTATTATTCCTTTCATCGCACCCATACCGAGCTGGTGCCTGCCAGTAAAATCCACCTCCAGAGGACCAATTATATGATCTACCTTGCATAGATTCACAAACTTCGTTTTGGAGAGACGCGTTGAATGTTTGATTTGGTGCTGTGGAAAAAACGGCCGTCTTTTCATCCGGGGTATTTCCCACAATTTCCAAAGTTTGAGGAATTGATCTCTGGATAAAATTTCTATAGTCGGAGGTGTAACCATAGCATTGGCCTGGAACTTCTCGCGGTACGTAGATCGTGGTAGGTAGCAACCAACAGAGATAAACACCGATTCCCATTGTGTAATGAACTGCCGCATATAGGCATCCTAAAAACTCAGGATTCGGTTCAGCAAATATCTGAGCATTTGGACTACAATTTCCATTTTGGCTATTTCTAGCGGTTATTCCAGGTAGGGCTACATATGGGTATCTTTCCAAATGGTATTTAAATTCGGCATCAACGACATGTGTCGACGCGAGTGCCCCAAAGTTCATCTTTCTAGAAAACTCAGTGCGCAATCTGAATTTTGAATTACACGAAACAAGAGACGCGCGAGCCACGTAAGGTGGAAATGTTGTGAGAGTATCCATTGTCGTAGTGAAGTATCCAGAACGAGTTGTCAGGATTTTGTGCCCATATAAATCAGTGACATCGGTGGGAACACTATAGCTATATTCTTCATAGCTTCCCAAATGCTCAGGCCCGATCTCATAGATTGCAACACTTGTAACTGGATCATAATTCGTAAGTGATAGAGCACTATATTCATCTTTAGTAATGTTTCGTAAATTGATAGGATTTGCAACTAACGAAGCGCGATCCATCTCCTCGTTGAACTTTACTTTGATTGTCAGACCACTAAAATAGATCAGATTCAGATCATTCTCAGGTGTAATGCTAACAATCGAAGGATTTGTATTGTCCGTTGTCATGAATGTGAAGGTGTAAGCGGAGGTACTCGCATTGCCAGAGGAATCCTTTATACCACCAAGAGCCTTTATCGTATAATGAGTTTTTTCTTTTAACACTCCGCTGGTTATATTTGCTGTAACCTGATTTTGCGTTGAATCGTATGCGAGTGAATTTAATGTAACTTCTGTTCCGGAGACAGTTTCTATCAACTTGATACGACCATCCAGAGAACTTTGATCAATAGGTTCGTTAAAGTTAATTGTAAACTGACTTGTCGAGACAGGATTTAAGTTCCCGTGCGGAGATGCGGTCCATGCGAAAGGAGCGTCGCCGTCTTTGGTTCCGAAGAAAAACAACTGTCCTCCGACTTCGACAGGATTGCCAGAGAGATCTTTGGCTGAGGTATCCATCTGCAATCCGTATGCGGCACTGCCACGAATCGGTGTCGTATTCAAAATGTTAAAAGTGGCGATCTTGTTATCAGCCGATAAACTCACAAACTGCAAAGTCGGATCACCAAAACCTACTAGCTTCGTAAGTTCCAATCCAGCTTGTGCCATCGGTTCACTGAAATGTACTACGATCTGATTAATGCCTGCTGGATCCAGACCCATACCTTCTGGTTCCATTTTCACAACCTTAGGCGAGATGACGTCTATCGTATGAAACGCCACCACCAAACGATAACCTGATTGGAAGTTGCCGATTTCGTCAGTGACTCCATTCACATAAAATGCATAGTTCTCATCAGAGTCTAACGTGAATTCGTTTGAATAAGTGATAGTCTTTCGGTCAGCAGAGATCGACTTGTACTTTAATGGTGCATAAAGGTTTTGGTCTTTGGAAACAAAGCCAGAATAGATGGCGCTCAGCTCATTCACGGGTTCATTAAATGTCACAACAAAAAGACTTCCAGGAACAATCGGGAACACATTGGAATTTGGTGCTCCACTCACAATCGCAGGTGCAGCTGTGTCATTTCCATTTGTCGGATCGTAAGGATACGTGTCCGAACTGTTTCGAGCTCCGTCCTGGTCAAAATCATCTCCACCAAACGTTGTTAAGAGTGGATCACGTGCAGGTGCATACTCGGCTTTAATAATATTTAAAAAAGGAAGAAGAGTCTGGTTATAAAGGGAGTAGAAATTATTTCTATCGCTTGTTCTACGGAATCTTCGAAGATAAGTGCGAAACTGTGTGGTTGCTGTGCGAATGGAACTGGAGTCAGTAATGATTCTGCTTACGATCTTTTCAATGTTGATATGCAAGGCACCGTATGTGGAAAAGTGCGAAAGTTCTGCGACGAGCTTACCTTGGATGACATCCACAGTCGTTGATTGTAATTCCCACTCGCTTGTGGCTGGGTTAAAATAATAAATCTGAGTGAGTTCGTTTTGGAGTTTGGACGCGACTGCTTTCGGATTGTAAGTCATCGTAAGACTCACGGGCACCGAAAAGGTAATCCCCTCTGGTTTCAAAATAACTTTAGAGGCAACCGGTGTCATACCAGGTGTGTCTGTCTCAGAAATTTGTTCGATGCTTATTGAGATGTTTGTATCAGCGGAGAGAGCCCCTGCAGGGATATCTAGAGTCACGCCACCGTTGGAAATGCGACCGCCTGACGAACCCACCACCTGGCTTACGGTGCCACCTGAAGCAAAAAACACAGAGGCGCTTAGAAAACGATTTCTAGCTGCAACAGCGTCCGCCGCACCCTTCCCTTCTGAAAGAGAGAATTTGCCATTTTCATCCATGAAGGCGGCACAAGACACAATCTGTGATAATATAATGATTAAGGCGTAGCGCGCCCCCCACAATTTTTGTACTGATTCCATTTTCGATTCCTAATTTTTAACATCGTTTTTTACAACTGACAGGATTGGAACTTACGGAGAAATACTGGCAAGTTTTTTTTAGCACGTGTTACACTTTTTTCTGAACTATGTTTTGAACACTGTTCAGAAGGAGGTATAAGCCTGAAATTGGAATCTCGCTTTTTTTTTAAATTCTTGGGGAATCGCTCACCGACATTGGATTGTCAAAATCCCATGAGCCTTTCGTAGATTTCCAAAACTAGGACACCAAGTCCTCCAACCGTTGCTCCAACAATGGGAACTCCGAGGATACGGATCGAGAAATTGGTTGCATCGAGTCGCTTTTCTATGGAATCAAATCTAGAGTCAATGGCATCGAATTTAGCAATAAATTTGGTTTCCATCGCTTCGAACTTCGTGTCAATTGCCTCGAAGCGATTTCGCATCTCAAGATGCATTGGTAGGAGTTTCGTATCGACGAATTGAACCATGGTCTTTTCTCTTTGCGCTTCCATAGTATCAACGATCCAATCTTGGATTTCAACTGCGATTTTTGTCTCGATGTGAGCTTTTTCTAAAATTTGATAAAGTTTTTGCGTTTGTCCCATTTTCGTTTCCTACATTTATAGGAAAAATCTGTTTTGGTTTGGGCCCTATAAATCAGAATGGAACCTCTATTTTCATTTAACAAAGGGTCGCTGGCTTTCTTTTGATCTTTGTAGATGGATTATGTACCGCAAAAGGTTTGGTAACTTTCCTCTACATTGGGATCGGCCTCGTCATAGAAAGGAATTTGGGATTCTCTCAAATATGGATCATTCAACTTTTTGAGGAGAGAGTGAAATTCGGTCATATCTCCGACGCATGCAGTTTGCAATGCGGACTCCACTTTGAAATTTCGGGGTATCACAAATGGATTTGTTGACCTCATCCTTGTTTTTACATCTTCCTCCTTGTAACCCTTTTTTTGAATCAACGTTTTCCAATTTTCTTTCCATTTTAAAAATTGAGGATCATTGTAAAGACTGGGTGCAGATTCACTTTCCAATTCGATTTGCAAAAACGTATTTGTGTAATCTGCAGCATTTTCTTTCATCCAATTCAAAAGATCCTGTATCAACGGTTTGTCGGAAGGATCTACTGATAAAAATCCAATCTTGTTACCTAACATTTCCCAATATTTTGTATGGAAAATTTCTGGAAATCGATCAAGTGTCGACTTCGCTTTATCAATAGCAACATTTTGATCTTTATCAATTAACGGAAGCAAGGTGTTTGCAAAACAAGATAGATTCCAGTGTATGATTGCAGGCTGATTCCCGTAAGAATAACGGCCGTTAACATCAATGGAACTAAAGACCGTATTTGGATCATAACTATTCATAAAAGCACAAGGTCCGTAATCAATGGTCTCGCAAGCAATACTTGTGTTATCAGTATTCATAACACCATGGATAAATCCCACACGGAGCCAATGAAGAATCAAGTCAATCTGACCTTCCATAACGGCTTCCAATAAGTCAAGATATGGGTTTGTGGATCCCTCAATATGAGGGAAATGACGTCGAATGGTATACAATGTTAGTTGTTCCAATTCGGGTAAATCTAAAAAATGATACGTGTATTCAAAGGTTCCTACACGAACATGGCTTTTCGCAACACGGGTTAATATGCCTCCTGGATTTTCATCTGCTCTTCGAACTATTTCGCCAGTATTTAAAACCGCCAAACTTCTGGTAGTCGGAATATTCAAAGCAAACATGGCCTCACTAATTAGATATTCTCGAAGCATAGAGCTGAGAGTGGCACGCCCGTCCCCTCCTCGCGAAAATGGTGTGCGTCCAGATCCCTTCAATTGGATATCAAATCGATCGCCTTTTGAGTTCACATGTTCACCCAACAAAATGGCCCGTCCATCACCTAGCATAGTAAAATTACCAAACTGATGCCCTGCATAAGCCTGGGCAATGGGTGTGATTTGTTCTGGAATCCAGTTGCCGGAAAAAAATTGGATGATGGATGTTGGGTCTTTGAAATAGGAACTGATGCCAAGGTCATTTGCCAAACGTTCGTTCCATATAACTAGTGAGGGTTCGGATACAGAAGAAGGTTTGATCGGCTTATAAAAAGAGGCAGGGAGCGAGGAATAAGTCGAATCGAGTTTCCAATCAAAAGTTGAAGTTTCAGTCATAACTAACCTGTCTCTTAGACATATCTTGGGACAGTATTTACCTTTTCTTTCGAATTCCACGGAGCAATCAAATAAAAACTTTTAGATCTAGGACACAGATTATACTGCTTCCTATGGAACCCCTGAAAGACATCTATTCCAACCAATGGATTCAGTTTTTTGCAAAGTGCCTTCACGAAGTGGACAATCGAATCGAGCCTCCTCTGTTTCGAAAAATGGTTTTGAATCAAAATTGGCCAGAGATGGAATTAAAAGAAAGGATGGATCATTTAGCAAACACTATGCTACACTTTTGGGACGGGCCACCTAAAGAGGTCTTTCCCGATATTTTGAAGCTTGTTGAAAACTTGCGCAACAAAGGTGTCCCTGATTTCAATTTCCAATATATTTTTTTGAATGAGTTGGTATCGAAAATTGGGATGAATGAGTTTGAAATGTCAATGCTTGTGATAAGTAAACTGACAATATTTTCCAGTGCCGAATTTGTGATCCGTCATTTTTACCGAGACCATTTTGAACCTACCGTAAAACAAATGTATGTTTGGTCAAAAAGTAAAGAACCGATGGTACGTCGTCTCTCCAGTGAAGGGAGTCGTCCTTTTTTACCATGGGGAATCGGAATTCCAAATATCAAAAAGACTCCAAACATTCATATTGGCATATTAGAAACGTTATGGGATGATACAAATGAAATCGTGCGGAGAAGTGTTGCCAACCACCTAAATGATATTTCGAAAATTGATCCCAACCTAACGCTTTCTTTCTGTCTCCAACGACTGGGAAAATCAAAGGAATTGGACCAATCACTCAAACATGCACTACGAACCTTGCTTAAAAAAGGAAATCCAAAGGCCCTAGCCGCTTTTGGTTACAAAAAGTTAGTAAAATTTGACGAGTTAGCTTTGAATATCACAAAACAAAACATCAAAATAGGTGAGACTTTAACATTTTCTATTTCGCTGAAATCAAAAAAGAATACCCAAACCAAAATTCGTTTGGAATACAAAATCGGATTTCGTTTGGCATCTGGGAAAATATCTTATAAAATATTTCAATTAGGTGAACGCTATTTGGATCTTCAAAACGCAATTGAGCTAACTAAAAGTCACTCCTTTCGTCCCATCACAACAAAAACATACTATCCGGGTGAACATGAACTTATCCTAGTTGCAAACGGTGAAGAGACAATTTCAGCCAAATTTAGATTAAAAAAATAAAATTCTGATCATTTTTCAAAATTTTTTATTTTACTTAGATTCCTTTTCTTATAATTTAACCAAATGGTTAATTAGATAAAAGGTTAAATATGCGACAAGAGATGTTAGACAGAACTTTCTCAGCACTTTCCGATCCAACAAGACGAGCTATCTTAATGAGATTATCTAAAGGTGAAGCGACTGTGCAGGAACTAATAAAACCTTTCCATTCCGAAATGAGTGGGCCTGCTTTTTCAAAACACCTGAAAGTTTTAGAACAAGCAGGTTTGATTGATCGAAGTAAAAATGCGCAATTTCGACCTTGTCGAATCAATGCTCATAACCTAAAGGTAGCGGCCGATTGGGTAGAACAATATCGGGTTTTCTGGGAAGAAAGCTTCGATCGCCTCGACGCATATCTAAAATCGATGAACGTTAAAAAGAAAAACAAGGACACGAAACATGGCTCCAAGAAATAAATCAAATGCATTAGAAATAGAAAGAATATACGATGCGCCGGTCGAAGCGGTATGGGATGCTTGGACAGATGTAAAACAAGTAGCTCAATGGTGGGGTCCTCGTGGGTTCACGTTAACTACAAAAAGTAAAGAACTTAAAGTTGGTGGTCAGTGGATCTATACAATGCATGGTCCGGATGGTGTCGATTATCCTAATATTACAACATACCACGAAATCATCCCCTATTCTAAACTTGTCTATGATCATGGTGCCACACCTACTTCCCCTCCTATGTTCCGAGTAGAGGTCACCTATTCAAAGTATAAAGGAAAAACAAAAATGCAAATGAAGATGATTTTTGATTCTATCGAAACTGCTGAAGAGTCTAAAAAATTCATCAAAAAAGCTGGGGGACATGGTACATGGGACCGCCTTGCAGAGTATCTGGAGAAGGAAACCACGGGTAAAGAGAAGTTTTATATCAACCGAACTTTTGATGCTCCAATATCTGTGTTATATGAAATGTGGACGAATCCAGACCATTTCTCAAAATGGCTTCCACCCACAGGCTTTACGATGGAATTTATAGAAAAGGAGATCCGACCGGGCGGAAGCACTCTTTATTTCATGACAAATGGAAACGATGTTAAGATGTACGGTCGAGCCAATTACTTAGAGCTATCAAAAGAGAGCCACATCAAATACAAACAACAATTTTGCGATGAAAAAGGGAATATCAGTAGACATCCACTTGCTCCTATCTGGCCTGAGACCATGCTCACCATCGTAGAATTTACTGCAGAAAATGAAAACCAAACAAGAGTAACTGTTTCTTGGGAACCGGTAGACGGAGTCACTAAAAATGAAATTGAGGCCTTTATCCAAGAAAGAAGTGGCATGACGCAAGGATGGACAGGCTCGTTCGATAAATTGGAAGAATATTTGGAGACGAGTCCTTAATATTATCAAAAAAGGAATACTTGGGTAGTTTCATCAAATCTATCTGACTAGGTTCGGTCGAACCCGTTTCATGGTTTATTTGATAAGCTACCTACCCCTCATAAAGAATCCAGTGGACAATGGATAAGGATACCCAAAAGTATTCCGAACTACTTGTATACCGTATCTTCCACGGACAAAGTATAGGTCTGGAAATCTTTCGTATTCTCTTCTTTGATAGGATGTGCTAAACAAGATGACATCCTGATAATATTGATTGTTCACATGATATGAATATGGAAAACCTGCGATATACCAATCTGACTCAACAAAATCAGCTTCCACTTTAACTTTTGTACCTTCATACAATTCTTTCCCGCTGCGACGATCACCGATTGCACAAGGTTCCATCCGACTTGGGATTGGTCCATTCATTAGCACCAAACATTCTGATCCATACCCGTATCGTATCGCATATTCAGATTCACGCTGATTACTATCTTGAAGTGGTTTATAAAAACCATGAAAGAATGTTCTTTTATCAAGTGTTGTGCATTGAATGAAAATAATGAGCGAGACCAAAGCATATTTAATTTTCATTGTTTCATTCTAATAAAAAATCATTAGAATGAAATGAGCAGTTTCCACAAATGTGGAAATTACTTAGATAAAAAGTTTAAAATCACTTCATCCAATCTCTGACTTGTTCATAGACTCGTTCGTCGTGCATGAGTTGGATATGATGGATTCCGGGAAACTCACGAATGTGTTTTTCAGAAAAAGTTAGGTCATACTTAGAGTTACCCGATTTACCTTTTGCACTCCATTTTCCAACGATTGCATCTCCAAAAAATTGTGATAAAAAGTGATTTGGATTCTTCATGACCGTACCCGTAATTACATAGTATTGTGTATGCGGTAGCAATGGAACATGGGTCTTTTCCGAATTTGCAAAAGAATCAGGATCTTTTCCTTTCCAGTCTTCTTCTACAAGAAGGCCATATCGTAAATCTTTGATTCCGGCACTCCTCAAGTTGATCGCTTTTTTAGTCAGGAATACAAATGGATTTGGGATTTTGTCCAGAACGGTTGTGACTAAATTCCCAAATTTTTCTAGTGGAGCTCCATGGTGGGGAGAACCAATAAAAAGTATTTTTTTTGTTAATTGGACCCATTTTGCCTTTCGCTTACCGCCATAATAACATGCACTTCGTGTAACAAGTCCGCCCATACTGTGACAAATAAATACAATCTCTTTTATAGAACCTGGTGCATTTTTTATAAGTGTTTCGATTAACAGATCAAGATCTTTTCCGTTATCCGAGATATGCCTTCCACTGTTATAACGCGTATAAAATGGTGTATAATTTAGATCCTTTGACAAAAGTGATCCATAGTCATTCGTTGATCCAGAAAATTGCCACATTGTTTCATCACTCACAAGTCCATGAACAAGGATACAAATCTTTCCAGAAACGCCCATTTGTTTCAGATCAGGTTTAGAGATCGAGATGGGATTGCCTGATTTGTAAAATTGCATGTCTCGGGAAAGACCAATGTCAAATCGCTCCAAATGGTCACCTATCACACCATTAATGACCGAGACTCCAGTCACTTTTGATTGTTTGAGAACCTTCTTTGTCGTTTCCCACTTGCCTTTCCAGTCGATAGGTAAGTCATCTTTGTTTTTTTGCGATGGAGGTTCATTTGGTGCTTTTTGTTTTTTTGTCATTATGATTACTTTTGGAGGGTAATAGATTTATATGCCATTACCGTTCTATTTCAATCGGAATGTATTGATTCCAGATTCCGACGTTATCTGTTTTGCGAATAAGGGGTATATACTTTTTGGGTGTGGGATCAGATTTGGGAATTCGAATTTTAAATTCAAAAACTTCTCCCAACCTACCGACGACGATTTCTGGTGTATCGTTTTTTCTGATTTCCCATCCAATCATACTATCTTTTCTATACCAAAATCCAAAGCCTTCCGTTTTTGCAGATTCGGATTGATCAACTAGAAAAAAATAATAACCATTGCTAGCTGCATCCACTTTCGGTAAATCTCGTGTTTTAAGTGCCCCGTAGAGAAAGTCATCTTTCCAATAGTATTGGAATTGAATCATATCGAAATGACCCGGGATTTTCATGTTAGCTGGAGAATTTACCGTTTTTTTGGCAGGAAGAAAACTCCATTCACTTGCATTTCCATCAATCACAGGGCCAAAATCAGCTAACAAATTTGTGATTACCTTTGATGACTCCGCGACCAAAGGATTTGAGCCAATTTGTATCTCAGCTCCATCCGCGAGTCCATCACCATCAGTATCTGAAGACTTTGGTTTGGAACGAATGTAGCGTTCTTCAATGTCAAGAAGTCCATCAGAATCAGTGTCTTGCCATTCCTTTAAGGAGATCTCAGAGTAACCTTTTGTTTTGATCCAGCCAGATAGTTTCCTACCCCAATTTAAATCTTTTACTTCATTCAGTTTTGTTATGATACCATCTGTATCCTGTGAGTCGGCTGAAGGTTGGACAAAAAAATCATGGTTGGAATCGTAATCTTTTAATGATTTCAAAAACTTTAGGTATAAATCTGCACCTAATTCTTGATAAATAAGGTATTGTATTTTAAATGTCTTTTGGTAAAAAAGAGAAAAACTTTCATCACCTGACAAGTTTGTGATATCCTCATCGCCAAGCGGTCGATCCTTCAGTATTGTAGGAGTGAAAAATCCCCACCAATTTTTGATTTCGAGAATTTCATCTGACGTGAGTTTCAAATCTCCTGACTCATTGAGTGCCAATGGTACAAAACTACTGACTCCTTCAGAAATGAACCTTGGATTTTGACCAAACCACCAATGGTCGATCTCATGATAAAGTAACGGTATCGGAAGTGCTTTTTTTGGATCTGGATAATTAAATGGAACCAAAACCGTATGCCCTTCATTACGTGCCGTAGACTTATCCGTTAAGTGGGTGATCGTAAAAGTTCGGGTTTTGGGAGCTGTGTTCAAATAGTTTGAGATAGCTGGTATCAATCGTCTTGCATTGTTTAATATACTAGGTGCAAAATCTTGAACATCTGGCGTACAAATGACCTCAACCGTCCGAGTGTCACCAAGCACTTGGATCTCGGAATGGAACCTGATTCGACCGTCCTCCAAGGTTTCCTTTTCGTAATAAGTCGAATTCCAAAATGAAAATGAATCCCTCGATATAAGGGGTTCGATTAAGATCAGGATCAGACTTAGAAATAAAAGCTTTCTTCCCATAAAAATCCCCTAATCATAGATCAAAAGAAATTACTTTCACCTTAAAATTTATCCTCATTGAATTTTTATAAAAAAATCGATCGGAAAAGGTAGGATTTCTTCCTTGCTTTGTCACTTTTTTCTCAAAACTTGGTAAAAAATCCCCAAAAAAGGTAATTTGAATGGCACTCACTCACCCGCAATCCGCACTTTTCGCAGGAGAAAAACCTTTCCCGATCATCCCTGCATGTGAACACTTCGCAGGATCCGAAAAACTCATTACAAAGGCACTCGAACTCCAAAACAAAATGGGCGGTCTTTTTGACATCACTATGGATTGCGAGGACGGCGCGCAAACTGGAAAAGAAAAAGAACACGCAGAAATGATTGTTCGTATCCAGAATTCAGAACTTAACAAACATAAAATGAGTGGTGTTCGTATCCATGACTATACCAACGAACACTGGAGAGGAGACGTTGATATCATCGTTCCTGGTGCAGGAAACGTAATTGCTTATATCACGATTCCAAAACCAACAAAAGCATCACAAGTCAAAGAACAAATCACATACATCCAAGAAGCTTGTAAAAAAGCCGGAATCAAACGTGAAATTCCGATCCACGTATTGATCGAGACACATGGTGCCTTAGCTGAAGTATTTGAAATCGCGGCAATGCCATGGTTGCAAGTCTTGGATTTCGGTCTTATGGACTTTATCTCCGGTCACCACGGAGCGATTCCTGCTTCTTGTATGAAATCTCCAGGCCAATTTGATCACGAACTACTCCGACGTGGAAAGGCTTCACTCGTTGCGGCGGCTCTGATGAACGGAGTGATCCCTGCTCACAACGTGACTCTCGATCTTAAAAACATCTACCAAACATATGCAGACGCAAAACGTGCTCATGATGAATTTGGTTTCCTTCGTATGTGGTCAATTTATCCAGCTCAAATCAATTCGATTTTGGATGCGATGGCACCAAACTTTGCTGAGACACAAACTGCTTGTGACATTCTCATCAAAGCTCAAGACGCAGATTGGGGACCGATCCAACACGACGGGGACCTCCATGACCGTGCGACTTACAGATATTTCTGGGAACTTGTACAGAGAGCAAAACTCACAGGACAAAAACTACCAGAAGAAGTTGAAAAAAGATTTTTCGCATAACGAAAAGCTTTTAAAAATAGAACAAACCGTTTGTTCGAAAAAAATGAAAAAGCCCGGGAATTCTCGGGCTTTTTTTATGCTCTAATTTTCAATTCACTTAACGCTGGATTTGTTTTTTATTTATATCATTGGGCGTTTCGCTTTAAAAAAAATTGACAGAATCAAATTCGGAGGTCCAAGCAAAGTCTAACACTTGAAGTTATTTTTTTATGTCCAAGATCTCTCTATTTAAAATCTGCCTTTTTTTTCCTTTGGCTTTCCATCAATGCCAAAGGTCGAACGAAAGTTCGAACATAGAAACACTCACACCCTTACTACTGATTGGTGCGGCAGGATATTTTGCTACCTCGCCCTTTGACGAATACGCAGAAAAAAATATAGATCTAACAAGATTCACCGGTTCCTGGAAAGAAATGCAAAGGATCAATAATGGTTTTCAATCTGGTCTATCAGACGTTATGGCAACATACACGGCAAGGAGTGATGGAAGCATTGGAGTACGTAATGAAGGTATCAATGCCACAGGGAACCAAGTTGTCCTCGAAGGAATTGCCCTCGTACCATCTCCCGAACGTGGATTATTAAAAGTGAGTTTTACCTTTCCGTTCTTTTTCGGTGATTTTATCATCCTTCGAATCGACAGACAAAACTACCAGACGGCTTTGATTGGAGGGCCAACCCCCAACTTTTTATGGATTTTTTCGAGAAACGATACCATTGATACCGCCTTACAAAATGGATATATCGAATACGCAAAAGGACTTGGTTATAACACAAGCTCTCTCGCAAGGTTTAGAACAAAGTGAATCAATTCACTTTGTTCTAGATTTTACAGTTCTTAAAAAATCCTAAACCTACTCTGATTCCGTTTTTTCTTTGAAAAAATGCCAATGGATGATGAGAACAATTAATGAAACGGTTGTTAATCCCAATGCCCAAAAGAAGGACAGGTAATCGGAAAGCACCGCAAAACCTGGTATACCTGGTTGAGAATTCCGTAGCGATGGTAGTGCAACCAACAAAACAGAAATCAAAATCAGTTCATAATAATGTACTTCTTTTTTATAAAGCAAAATCCGTGCAGTGATCAGGAGAATGATGATTCCAAGACAAAACATGCTGATCATAATGAACATAGAGACAAATTGATTGCTCGTGGTCCTAGCTACTTGGATCAAACGATCCACATTGCCTGTCCTTCGATCGGTCCAATAATCTTCCACTTGTTTTTCAAAAAATTCCAATTTGTACCTAGTAATAGGTGATTTCATGTTCAAAACAAGTGGAATTCCCTCTGTTTCGAGATCAGAAACATTTCTGAAAAACCCAAGACCCAGTGTAGTTTGAAAGGTATCAAATGGATAATCAGTAATTGTGCCTAACAAAGGCAATGTGATTAAGACTTTACGAATGGGCTGTTTTGCTTTAAATAAAAATTCTTCATTGCTACTATATGAGATCAAACGAAGGTCTTCTTTGGGAGTGTCTGCTTTATGATTTAATGTCAATTCATCGGCTAAGTAGATTCTCAATTCAACCTTAGCTTCCCTTTTATCGATTTCGACTGTACGAACGTCAGCAAGAATGACTGATGTCTTTACATGATCAATATCTACATCCGTAAAGGATGCAAAATCCGACTTATCTTTGATAAAGTATCGAACACTTGCTAGATAACTTCCAGCGATCAAAACAAGAATAAAAAATATCAGCTGGAATCGATTTGAAGTCATGAATCGATGAAGGAAGGTCATGCGAGGTTGGTCCATGCTAATGATAACAGAGTAAAGAGTACCACAAAGAAAATGAAACCATAGAAGTATACTTGCCACGTATACAGTTTGATCGTTGCTTCAAAGGCATGATATAAATCTTCGAGTGTTGGATTTTCTAGCTGTGAGGCTTTATTGAAAAGAATCGAAACTCTGACAGACATGTAACCTAAAATCATTTGAAGCAATCCTTCAAAAATGTTTCCATAATTGTCTTTGATTGTCACCAACCCGCCAATTACATACAAAACCCCGAGAACAATGAGAATCTTCCCAAAGAGATTCATTCGAGAAGATAGTCTGTGTAGGATGCGATTTTTACTGATTTCTGTTTGTGTTTGTTCCATTATTCCTTCTCCTTTGCCAACCGAGAGCATGCTTGTTTGAGACCCTGTCCCCCATTGCAAGCTAAATCTAGATATTTGATTCCTTCGTTCCGATTGCCCAAAAGTAAGTTCGCCCTTCCAATGGAATAAGCGTTTTGATTGGACACTGCTTGCACTCTTTGTCCACTGAATGTCTCACTGTTTTCAGCTTCCAAATGATTCTCTCTTGCCTTTTCGTAGTTTCCAGCAAGAAGATAACTATCTCCCAGATATGATAACAAACGATATGTGGGAGTGAATTTCTGCTTACAGTTTTCTAAAAGTTGAATGCCTTTGATCGAATCCTCGTAATACGCATAGCTATAACCATATTCAATGCAGTAGTCCAAACTATCCGGTTCCTTCTCTGCCGCGAGCTCAAAGCTCTTTAACATTTTAGGTGTTAACTTTTCCTTCCAATTGTCATAATAACTCAAACCCAAAACATATTGATACAATCCAATATCGGTCTTTTTTTGCGTCAGTTCGGAAGCAAGTAGTTCAATTCTTGGCATTTGATCCTTTCGATAGGCGGGTGACTGAACCCAATATTCAAACAAACCATGTTTTGAGAGGAGTTTCTCTTCCTTTTCATGTGCTTCAAAACTCCTTTGGATAAGTGAGTAAGCCTCACTGTCCATTGCATATTTTGATTCTGGAAAATTCGCAGAATTGCGTAATTTAACCAATGCTAAACCGATAAAGCACTCTTCTCTATCGTTTTGTAAGGAAATACAAATTTTGTAAGATTCTTCTGCATTTACAAAATCATTTCCGTATAGGCGAAGATTGCCCTCAAGATTAAAAAATTCTGCAGTTCTTGGATCATTATAAAAAGAGGAGCTTTCCATACCGATGGCAATATTATAATAACTCAATGCTTTCTCATACTTCTCTTGCCAAATCTTGGAATAAAGAGTGTAATCGTATTCCCAAAACTTAAACAACATCTCGTCGAGTTTAAATAATTCATGTCCCAAACGAATATGGGATTCAAAAATTTTATTTTGAAAGGGGAAATTCCCTGTTACATCATTTTCAAAACCTTTTGTAAAATATTGAATCGCCAATTCTGGATTGTTTTCAGTGTCCAAATAAAAAAGTCCAAGTTCCCAATTTTCCCGAACTAAACTTGGCGTGGCTTCGATTTGTTTGATAAGCTTAGATTCATAAGACTTTTTCTGAATATACAATCCAAGGTCTTTTGCCCATCCGATTTTGTCGAAGACACCGAAGGAATGATCTAAATCTAGTTTCCCCAAATTGAAAAAAACTAAATAAAAGGCAAGAATACCTTCAATCGTGAGTATGCGGATATGCTTATACTCTTTGCTAATGAACTTTAGCTGGGTGATCATACCTAACTCCTACTTACCCAAAACTTTTGCTTCTGTAAGTTCTTCCACTTTTCCGAGAGATCTTAAAACTTGGCGATTCATTTTTTTGGGATCACCAATAACGGATATTTGAAAAGAGGAAAGATCTTTGATCTTTTTTGTAAAGTCAACAAAATCTTTCCATTGGATCTCTGTTAACCTTTCATAGCTGAGTTGATCTGGATCTTCCGAAAGTTCTAATCTTTGTGCTCGGATAAACTCATCGATCAAATAGATATTTGATTTTCGTATCGTATTTGTCGACTGAATCGCAGACAACTTTGCTTCTTCAAAACGTAAATTTGTAATATTTGGAGATTCCAAACTTTGATTTGCATCTTGTAGGCAATTGGCAAGTTTGTCGGCTTGACAGGCGAGATTCACAAACCAAATGACAGGTTCCTTTGTGAATTGGGGATAACTCAGATAGACATTTGCAGAATAGGCATTGCCAGTTTGTTCCCTCATCGCCACAAAAAATGGAGAGGTCAAACCATTGTAGAGAGAATTATAGATAGAAAAATAAGCCTGATCCAAACGATCCGAGGGAAATACCGGTGAAAAATAATTAAGCTCCACATGAGGCCTGTTTCGCGAAAGTACGAAAAATGTCGATTCTTTGCTACTTCGATATTGTTTTTTTGATAAATGGCTCGGATCGATGGTCGATGTTAATTTTGTATATTCCTGCAAAACCGTACTTTCCAATGTATCGAAGTCTAAATTACCATAATAGGTAATCTTTGATTTGTATTTTAAAAGACTTCCTAATAAACTGATTGCTTCCGATGATTTAAACTGTTTTAAGTCTGATTTTGAAGCTTGGAAAGATCGCAAACTATTTTGTCCATAGAGAGCATACTCGTGCAAAGCCGAATCAATCTCCCTTTCGTCTTCTTTCATAAGATCCAAATTGTGAAGGTAATTATCTACATGATTTTCCCATACTTCTTTGGAGGATGCGACGGATTTGATGGAATGTTCCAATAACCGAAAAGAGGATACAAAGTGTTCGTCCTCTCCTTCCATCGTTATCTCAAGTGCTTCTCCATTTGTCTGGATATTGATACTAGATCCCAATAGATAGAACTTTGTGGATAAAGCTCCTGCAGTATAAAGGTCAGTGCCCAAGTGTTTCCAATAATCGACAGAAATGGCAAGATAAGGACTGATCCAAGCACCTTGTTCGATGATCATCTTAAACTTAAATAAGGAGTTTTGTTTGTTCTTTTGATGGATGATTTGGTTTCCATTCGGATAGATTTTTGATTGGATCTGACTGAAATCTGCAAATTGAGGGGAAATTGAATCGCTTGGTTCATAGGAAAAATCTTTTTTAAACTTAGATTCTTCATCATCGCTAAATTGTAGTTTTGAGATGGGTGGTTTGTTGATATAAACAAAATTTGGTTTTCCTGGGATTGTCTCAATTGAAACTATGTTTTTGATTATATACTCTTTAACAATGTGACTTAAATCTGAAATCTTAGATTGGTTTACTGATTGGAATTTTTTGAGAATCAAATCATAACTCCAATTTGATAAAAATGCCTCAGACATTTCTTGCAAACGGTAGTCGTTATCATCTTTTTGTTTTAATAAATTGAGTCTTTGGTTTGTTTTGATGGATTGAAATGTTTCGTCTGCGATCTCTTCTTTTTCTATTTTTTGAAATGCGGAAAGTAACAACGACTTTGTTTCAGAAAGAGTTAAAGTTTTGTTTGGTTCTACCCATATATTTAAAACAAAATAATCTTTCCATTCAGTTATGGATACAGAGACAGATGATGCTTTTTGCGAATAGTACAAACTCTCATCTAACAGACCGTTTGATCCATTGGATAGAAGTAAGGATAGGGTTTGGGCATCCGCTAGAACCGAAGGCGATACTTTTGGAATTTTAATCCCAAAAATAAATAGCTTTTTATTTGAGTTGATTGTAATCTTCGATTCCGCTTCCAAGGGTTTATGAACCGGAATTTCCAACTTTTTGGGCGGAATTTTGGAAGTCAGTGAACCGAAGGTCTTTTTGATTTCTCCAATGACTTCGTCTGGATCCATATCACCTGACATACAGATTGCGATGTTAGATGGGATATAATTGTCCTCGTAAAATTTCTGAATCTTTTTGATAGAGGGATTTTTTAAATGTTCGTCTGTACCGATTGGACTTTTGTCCCCATAGGCATGAGAGGGAAACATGATGGAATGGTATTGTTTGAATAGATTTGAATAAAGATCTGTGACTCGTAAGTTCCGTTCTTCGAAGACAGATTCAAGTTCCGTATGAAAGGTACGAAAAACAGGATCCTTGAATCTCTCCAACTCCAATTGGAGAAAATTTTTGATTTGATTGGAAGGCACAGTAGCTACATAATAAGTGCGATCATTTGATGTAAATGCATTGGAATCTGTTATCCCTAATAGGCTATGCATTCGGGAGAACTCATTTGGAATCACAAACTTTGCCGCTTCCAAGGATATTGCGTCAATTTTTGCATAGATTTGTTTTCTTTCCGACTCGTTAGTCGTTTGACGGTAGTCTTCGTATAAATTTTGAATTTGATCTAAAAGTGGCTTCTCTTTCTCAAAATTGGTAGTTCCAATTTTACTTGTACCTTTAAACATCAAATGTTCCAAATAATGAGCAAGCCCCGTTGCATCTTCTGGGTCTTCTGCAGATCCAACATTGACTAAAATGGATGTTTTTACGATCGGCTCTTTACGATTTACACTTAGATATACTGACAGTCCATTTTCAAGGTGATACTCATGAACGTAGAAAGGCTCGTACAACAAATCGTACAATGCATTACAGTGGAAAGGTAACATCAAAAAAATAAGAAGAATTACGCGTTGGAGGAAATGTAGAACATTCATTAGGTAAGGAAAACTAAATATTTTGCTTTATTTGAGCAAGAAAAAAGTAAATTTGCTGACGATTTCTTAACGAAATGACTTTCTTAGATTTCATTGCGAGATTTTGAATTTCGTTAGGGGGCATAGTTTGGAGACAGAAAAAAATCTAAAAGGAATGCATGGCTGGCTGATTTTGATTGGTATCGGTCTTGTTGTATCGCCCATCAAACTTGCCATCGAAGTGGGGCCACTTTTTTACAATATTTTTACAGACGGCAGTTTCGAATACTTAACGACACCAGGCACCGATTCCTATCATCCTTTATGGAAACCCCTACTGATTTTTGAAGCCATATACAATTTCACTATCATACTCGCTTCCATTTTTGTGTCCTACCTATTCTTCACCAAACACTATCGATTTCCAAAAGCATATATCATTCTTGCAATTTTACCCATCATTCTTATCCCATTGGATGCATGGTTAGGTTCGTTTGTAGTTAAAGATGAACCTATGTTTGATACAAGTACACTCAAAGAGTTTGTGACATCCATCTTTAGTGCTATGATTTGGATTCCGTATATGATCGTTTCCAAACGAGTGAAAGCAACGTTTGTGGAAGGTAAATCCGCACCGGCTTCGGCTCCCACTCCAACTGTTATGAACGAACCATCAGTAGAACAAACAGAATGATCTTTAAGATTGGAATGAAGAGTTTATTTTTATGGATGCCGAAATAAAGAAAATCCTCTCAGTTAATCCGATTCACTACGAACTTCTTTTATTAGCCGATCCGTCTATTGAAAAAATAAAAGAATATTTAATTGATAGTGAAATTTATACTGCAATGATCAATAATGAAACTATTGGAATTTTAGTTATTAAAAAAATAGACCAATCTAAAAAAGAAATTATGAACGTAGCAGTTAAAGAAGAACATCAAAACAAAGGTTTAGGAAAGAAATTAATAAACTTTGTACTGAATATTGAGAAAAATAATGGAACAAAAGTAATAGAAATTGGTACTGGCAATTCCAGTATTTATCAGTTGTTATTATATCAGAAAATTGGTTTTAGAATTTCGTCAATCGATCAAGACTTTTTTTCAAGAAATTATCCAGAAATTATTATAGAAAATGGTATCACTTGTAAGGACATGATAAAATTAAGTATTGAATTTTAAAAATAAATCATCGATGTATTGCCTTGTATTCGCTATCGAAAATGTACCTTTTAAGTCAAGATTGAAAACAATATTCCTGAGAATGATGTTGAAATACTTTTAACTCGTCGATATGCTCACAAATTTAAAAAAATGAATCAAATACTTAAATATCTTAGCATGTTTTGTTTTTTTATTATTTTTGATATTGATACATTTCTTCCGGGGAAGGATTTCTCATCTTTATTATTAGCGAAAGGGGATAACATCGAAACTAAATATGTTTTCTTAGAGGGAAATACGATTTGGGATTCGGACAAAGAGCCAATCTACGGACTAGTAATCATCTTCAATCCAGGCAAATACATTAGCAAAACTGATTATGATGGAAATTTTAAAGCAAAATTACCCTATGGAAAATACAAAGTAGATTTTTATTTTTTAAATCATTTATTAAAATCTGACTATATCATTATTGATTCGACGACAGATAAAAAACACTATATAATTCCAGATTTACCAAATCAGACCAGATTGGAGGTTAAGGGAAGTTTCTAAAATACTTTCCTTGTCTAATATATACCAGTAATTAAAAATTAATCTAGATTATATATAAAAAAGAATATTCTAAATTAGTGAATAAAATCGCATTTTCTCTTTTTGGTATTTCGATCGATCAACAACTATTGAAAAAACGTAACTTGCCAGACCTTAATGATTGATGACTCAGATTCGTTAATAGACTTCGCGAATGGAACCGTCGGGATTCAGAAAGATCGAGTCAGTCGATCTGGTTTTCAAATTTAGGGGAATGATCCTACTGCGTACAACACGTATCTCAAACTCGCATTAAAGCATATGCCCCACGAAAAGACAATTGCCAAACGAATGCGTACGAATAAATCTTTAAAAACCTATGTCCCAATCCAAAGTCAAAAGTGACCTCCAATTTCTTTTTCATGCTCTTCGCGAAGTTCTAGAGAGTTGTGGGGAATCCCATTTATGCGAGTTGATCCCCTTTGAACACAGCGAAGACGGAACCCGGGTGCTACCGAAAGTTCTTCCCTCAAAGACTGCCGAACTCTTCAGCCTTTGTTTCCAACTGCTCAATATGGTCGAAGAAAATGCGGCGGCTCAGTACCGAAGAGAAATCGAAGAAAAAAAGGGACTCTCCGACATTCCCGGTCTTTGGGGACAAACCATCGCAAAATGTTTGGGATATGGGCTCACTTTTTCTGACATTGCAGACACTCTCCCTCAGATACTTTGCGAATCAGTTCTTACAGCCCATCCAACAGAAGCAAAACGTGCGTCAGTTCTTGCTATGCACAGACAGCTTTATCTCCTTCTCGTCAAACGAGAGAATGGGATGTGGACAAAGTACGAACAGCACCAGATCCGCGAAGACATCAAATTGATTTTGGAGCGATTGTGGAGAACGGGTGAGATCTACTTACAAAAACCAGACATCGCAAGCGAACGAAAGAACATCGAATACTATTTGGTAAATGTATTTCCTGAAGCAGTTTCACTTGTAGATGAAAGGCTGAAACAAGCATGGCAGGAATTAGGTGGTGATTTAAATTTCCTTCGTGATCCAGAAAAACTCCCCAATCTTTCTTTTGGAAATTGGGTTGGTGGAGATAGAGATGGACACCCTTTCGTCACTCCAGAAGTCACAAGAGAAACCTTGGAAGGATTTTCAAAATTCGGAAGATCCCTCCACATCGAAAAAATCCAATCACTTGCCTTTGCACTTTCCTTATCCGAACGATTGCAATCACCCCCAGCAAAGCTCAATTCCCAGTTGGAAACTTGGAACAAATCCCATCCGAACATTATGGGTGAGATTGTTTCCAAAAATTTGGGTGAGCCATGGAGACAGTATTGTTTTTTCCTTAAGTATTTATTGGAGACTGGCATAGACCTATATTCCTATCAAAATTACTTGATCTCTCTCAAAGAAAGTCTTCTAGAATTAGGTGCCACGCGTCTGGCAGAAAGATTGATATTCCCCATCCAAAGGCTATTAATTTTATTTGGATTCCACCTAGCAAAAACAGACATTCGCCAAAATTCTGCCTACCATTCCAATGTCATTGAACAAATATTAAAAGCCTCGGGAGAGTCGGATTGGAATTATAAATCTTGGACAGAAGATAAAAAAATCCAGTTTCTCACAAATGAATTAAAAAGCCCGAGACCGTTTTTGTTACCAGACACTCCCCTCCCCGACGAAAGCACATCTCTCCTCAAAACATATCGGATCATTGGCGATCATTGCAAATCATTCGGTTCTGAAGGTATCGGATCATTTATCGTGAGTATGACAAAGGATGTGTCCGACTTACTCCTTGTTTATATTTTTTTAAGGGAAGCTGGACTCCTGCGTCACAATCAAGACGGTTCTTTATCCAGTTTGTTTCCAGTCGTCCCACTGTTTGAAACCATAGATGACCTCCAAAGAGCACCTAAAATATTTGAATCTTATCTTTCACACCAGATTGTCAAAGCGTCTCTTAAAGATAACACCATCCAGGTGATGTTAGGCTATAGCGATTCCAACAAGGATGGTGGTATCTTTGCTAGCCAATGGTCTCTCTATGAGGCAGAAAGTGCTCTCACAGAAATTGCAAATAAGATACCAGTCAAGATCCGTTTTTTTCACGGTCGTGGTGGTACAATCAGTCGTGGTGGTGGCAAAACACACAAATTTTTAGATGCTCTCCCTCACGGTTCCCTAACTGGAAACATTCGAATGACAGTCCAAGGGGAAACGATAGCACAACAATTTGCAAATAAAATCAATGCGGCTTACAATTTGGAACTATTTTTAGCCACTACAACGAAAGTTACACTACGCCACAAACATATGCCCAAAAAACAACATCCTGCGTTTCCCATCGTAAAGGCATTAGCTCAAGAAACTTCAGTTGTTTACAATCGCCTGTTAAAGAGCGAAGGATTTTTGGAATTCTTTAGCCAAGCAACACCGATTGATGCGATCGAAAGATCAAGAATTGGCTCTAGACCAGCAAGACGAACAGGCAAAAGGACATTCGAAGATCTTCGGGCGATACCTTGGGTATTTAGCTGGAACCAATCCAGATTTTACCTTCCAAATTGGTTCGGTGTGGGAAGTGCCCTCCAACAATTAAAAGAAAAACACGCTGATCAATTTGATACCCTCAAATCTGAGATCAAAGAATGGCATTTTTTGAACTACATCATCCGAAATATCGAAACTGGTTTTTATTCTGCAAATCCATCCATTTTTTCAGAATATGCGAATCTTGTTGAGGACCAAGAATTAAAAACATCTATACTTTCCAAAATCAAAAACGAGTATGATATCACAAAGACTATGCTGGATGAATTGAGAGAGATTCCTATCGAAGAGAGTCGCCCAGGCATGTTGGAGACCCTTGCACTTCGTAGCCAAGGATTAAACAACCTTCACTTGATGCAGGTTGAATTATTGAGACAATGGCGAAAGACTCCTGAAATCGAATCTTTGTTAGATCAACTTTTATTGAGTATCAACGCCATTGCTAGTGGACTCAGAACTACTGGATGATCTGAAAGGAAAAGTGTCTTGTTTCACCAGACTCAGAAAAGGGATCTTGGAATGTTTTTTCCCAGAAGTTACATACTCCTTGATCCGAAACCGTTAAAATCGTGCTCACACGAGTTCCATAATTGGGCAACTTGATTCGAATCGACGATAACATCTTTTCTTTTTCCATTCCGATTCCAGTATCAGGTAGGTTCGATTCATCTGCGAATGTTTGATCGTTGAGGATTCCAAAACTTTTCGATACAAATTCGTCCAAAGAAACCTGAGTGCTCATTTCTTCCGATAGACTTTGAAATTTGGAAAGGATACGTTCGGTTTTTGGCCAAGGCGTATTCCAATATGCATTGCTCAATGCATGGAAACCTGGTTCAACCGATACAGTCGCTTGCCCTCGATTTGAGATACAAAGTGCTTCGTTTGGGTCCATCACAAACAAATTGAAACCTTCATAACGTAACAAATCTGGCTGTAAAGATTGCTCATATTTAGAAGGGCTCATATCAGATTTTAAAAAATTTTCGACGAGTTTACCACGCGAGATCGGTGAAGATAGCTTTGCCTCACGAAAATCGCGCCTATTTGTGATGAAAGAGATGCGTCCCGATTTGGTCACACCGAACCAAGTCCCAAGGGAAAGCAAATCACGACCGCCTAAAATCGAGGCATTCTCGTTCCAAAAGTCGGCGGCCGAAGCAGGCCTGTCAAAAAATTCATCCCGATTGGCAAGGATCATAATGGGGAAACCTGGCCATTTTTTGTAAGCAATAGCGACTAGACACATAATATTTAGATTGAATTCACTCTCCTCTCATGAAGCATACAAAAAAGAGAAAATGATGAAACTTGATGCAAATAAAGCAGTCTCTATCTTTCAAACTTCTGTTGCTGATTGGCATAAACAGGAAGCACCTCATACCAATCCCTATCCTGACAATTCATTGGAACACACTCTTTACCACAAGAATCACGTCGACACCATCCAATGGCATATCGAAGACGAAATTCGTAGACCAGACATAGCCTTAGAAGAGGTCGTCGCCCTCAAACGTAAGATCGACAAACTCAACCAAGACAGAACAGACATGGTTGAAAAATTAGACGACTTTGTAATCGATCTTTTCAAAGAAATAAAACCGAAGCCGGGAGCAAGACTCAATTCGGAATCACCTGCTTGGTTGCTCGATCGGATGAGCATTCTTGAACTCAAAATTTACCATATGGACGAACAGGTTCGCCGAACAGATGCAGGCGCTTCTAAAGAACATATTGAAAAATGTTCAGCGAAATTGAACATTCTTTTGGAACAAAGATCCGACCTAAAAGTCTGTTTGGACGAACTACTACTTGATTATGCCAACGGAGACAAACGAGTCAAAGTATATCGTCAAATGAAAATGTACAACGATCAAAATCTCAACCCTTCTCTTTACAAAGCCAAAACATGAATTTATTGGTCTTAAGATTTTCAGCAATGGGTGATGTGGCTCTAACCACTCCAGCACTCATTGCTATCGCCGCCAAATACTCCAACACCCAACTTACGGTCGTTACTCGCGGCAACTTTGCTCCATTTTTTTACAATATCCCGAATCTAAATGTTTTAGGTATCAATCTAAAAAAATACAAAGGACCTATCGGTGTCTGGAAATTATTCCGCGAAATCGAAAAATTAGGACCCTTTGACAAAATCATTGATCTACATGGATCGGTTAGATCCAGAATGATTTCATTTTTCTTTATGCTGAAGAAAGTTCCATCCTTTCGGATCGTCAAGGGACGCAGAGAAAAAGATCGCCAAACTCGTAGGTTCAATAAAAAATTAGACAAACTTCCTCATACAGTCGACCGTTATCTCAATGTTTTTAAAAAGGCCGGATTTGAAGCACCCATACGAAAAGGTCCATGGCTCAATGTAGACGGCGAATCAAAAATTTTTGCGAAGGAATACTTCAAATCAATCGGCTTAGATAAAAAAAGCGGTCAATGGTTCGGCTTTGCACCGTTTGCGGGTCACGCATTAAAGGAGTGGAGTTTTCAAAAATCCATACTACTTACAAAGATTATTTTAGAAGAATTTCCGGATTGCCATATATTTTTGTTTGGCGGGAAAGATGAAGCATCCCAGCTTGAAGTCTTAAAAAATAATGAAGCCAGAGTCAATATTGTGCATGGAGCACACCTCGGAATTCGGGGTGAACTTGGAATTATGGACAGATTGGATGTGATGATTGGAATGGATTCATCTAACGTTCATATAGCGGCATTGCTCAAAAAGCCGGTCATTGGACTTTTTGGAACCACACATCCGATTTCGGGTTTTGGACCTTTTGCCCAAGAAGATACTGGCGTTTTACAGGTTGAACTTGCTTGTCGGCCTTGTTCCATATACGGAAATGTAAAATGTTGGCGCGGGGATCATGCTTGTATGGAAATGATCGATCCATTGGATGTTGTTCGTCGCATTCGAGTATTGCAAAACGTAAATACGTTATGGTAAGCTTTTTTTTTGCTTTAAGTAATCGACTTTTTCAAAAAACATTTTTAACAAAAGCTACATTTTTTACAGTCGTTTGGTTGTGTTTCCACCAACTCTCCTCAGATCCAACTCGAACCTCTCCTACTCCAGACGATCCGTTTGATTCAAGTTATATCGAAAACCTGCTTCCTTCACCCAATAAAGCGAAGTATGAGGAACAGATTTCTTGTAATGAGAGCTGTCTCAAGTTGACTTATACTGGAGAGGATCAAGTCATCGATTCAGTATGGGAAGCCTTGGGAAAAAACAATGGTAAAATTGTTGTCGAAGTTGCTGTTCCCAAAATCAAAATCGATGATCCGAAAATGGACACATTCCTCGAATACTTTAGAGAGATAGCCAAACGACAAGGTAATGTCCACTTTGAACCATATTATATCGGTTATAAGGGGATGGGCCTATCCGACATACCGATGTTTAGTGATGCATTAGGTATTTCCATGAATTTGTATCGAAGATTTAAGTCTTTTTTTCTCTACGGAAGAATGGAAAATTATAATGCAAAGGTTTTGTATCATCCCAAAAACCATGACATTTTGCTCATATTCTTCTTTCATAAAAATTACGGAAATCTATGTGACACGGTCTACTCCACTTGTGAGACAATACAGTATGTAGATGATGATTATTTTGACCTCCAGTTATCTAAAAAACTAGAAAACGTCCGTATTAAGAATCAGCCAGTGGAAATCAGATTTGACCAAGTGAAAGCGGAACTCCCTCAAGCAAAATTGGACATCGACCACATCCTGACGGCAAATCGTTCCTCTCGGGTCTACAAATGGCTGATTCTTTCAAAAGATACGGAATTAAAAAAGATTTCCAGGGAGAGATTCATCGATCTGGGGCTCGTGATTACGATTTTGGATTATACATTGAAGGCATATGAGCTGATTGAATCCATACAATTGTATATGCCGATTCGCTCCTTAAAGTCAGAAGTGGTCTACGAGGAATCAAATGATGGAAAAATCATCAAATCGATCGTAATTTCCAAACTTTAATCCCACAGATTATCATTTAGATTTAGTCTAATTATTGACAAAAAATGAGCAATCGGGAGCCTTTCAGAAATGGATCAAAACTACCAAAAAACGAAAGAAAAATTGGAGTCTTTTGGCATTCGAGCCACATCTCAACGCCTAGAGATGGCTCATCTAATCCTTTCCCAACACCAACACCTAACGGCAGAAGACGTGTTTAACTTAGTCAATGCACATTTCCCTCATGCCTCACGTGCAACAGTATTCAATAACCTCAAATTATTTTCTGAAAAGGGTGTGATTGGCACACTTGAACTCAAAAGTGGGATTACTCACTTTGACTCCAACACTGACAAACACCACCACGCATTGAATGAAGAAACGGGAGAGATCATCGATGTGTATTTGGATCCAGAAACTGAATCAAAAGTCCATACGATGATGAAGGATGAGATCGAACAAAAGCTAGGAGCCCAGTGGAAGGGATCTAGACTTGTGATCACTCTCAAAGGCTCCGTTTAACAAAGATTTGTTTACATAAAGTCCATTAACATTTCAAACAGACTCATTTTTTTCTCTTTGCCTTTCATCGCTTCAATCACTTTTTCATAAACTTGTTCCATGTCATCGACACATTTGTCCATTTCATGTTCGGATGCAATCTGGATGGATTGTTTAGAAAACTCAGAATAACGATCCTTATCTGATAGCAACATCACGGTTTTTTCGGCAAGGTCTTTCACATCAAACGGTGGCGATATGTAACCATTTTTACCATCGTGAATGAGTTCGGGTAATGCAAATGAATCTACACCAATTGCAGGCAATCCGCAAGCTATTGCTTCGAGAACTACCAAACCTTGTGTTTCCATTGTAGAGGCAGTTAAAAATAAATCATATTGTGGGTAGATGTTGTGTAACTCTGCATTGGGAACAAAACCAGTAAAAATAACATCGTTTTGTATTTCTAAATGTTCAGCTTGTCGTTTTAATGATTCAATAGCGGGTCCTTCACCGATAATCGTAAGGGTTGCCTTGGGAAACTTCTCCTTTACAAGCTTAAACGAATTGATGACGACATCACAATTTTTTTCGTAAGAGATACGACCTACATGTAAAATTTTCGGTGCGTCAGTATTTAGAGACTTTACCTTTCCGGTAAATCGTTTTAAGTCCATCCCATTGGACACAACAGTAATCGGTCGATGGATACCGTATTCAATCAGTTGCTCTTTAATGAGATGACTAGGAGAAATTACAACATCACATCTGTTATACAAATCATTACAAATTTTCAAAATGATTTTTTTACGAATATTGAAATTTTCAAATTTTACAAATTTGTCCAACTCATCGATATTGAGTTTCTTTTTAAATTTGTTTATTTTTAAAAACAGTTTATCTAGTTTAAACAATCTGTAAAAGGAAACATACATCTCTTGTTCAGCCATCAGAGTATGATAGGTGCCGATGGTGGGAATACCATACCTCTCGGCCGCATTGATCGCATAGAGACCCATGAGCCCAGGGGTATGTATGTGTATGATGTCCGGCTTAAATTCTTCGATGACTTTTTTGATTTTGCCTGGGGATGGTAGGACTACTTTGATATCTGGATAACTTGGCAAAAAACCAGACCGAAATCGGATGACATGGATATTGTCACCCATTCTTTCGAAGTCATCTTCACCGTATCTGGGGGCACAAATGGTAAACTCATGACCGCGTAATGTAAGAAGTTCGGAGAAATTTTTGATAGAGACAGCGACTCCGTCAGTTTTGGGAAGGAAAGTATCAGAAAAATAAAGAACTCTCAAGCGGAACCTCTTTACAAAATGAATCACTCCTATAGGCTAAGCTACAGAAATGTTATACCGATCCTATTTATCGTTTCTTTGTTTGTCCATCATTTCCTGCGCTATTTCAGTTTCTTTGAGCCAGCTTTTTCTCATTCTTTCTTTTTTGTCGTATTTGTTTTTAAAAGAAAAAGGAAACATTCGCTCTGGAGTGTTCCTTCTATTGGTTTCCTTTTATTCATGGCAGTTACTTTCTTTCATTTACCATTTGTTTGCCAATGGATTTGATACATCGGCGATCGCACTTGCATGGAAAGGGGAATTGAAAGATATCTTTTTGGTCTCTGCATTTTTCGTATTGCAAGGTGTAAAGGAAGACGACAAAACAAAGATCTCCAAAGCCTTTCAAATATTCGCATACACAATTCTCGTCACTGGCTTCGTTTCCATTTTTTCCGAAACACGTTTGTCACGCATCATATCTGACCTTTACCGGACCTCACTCACTTGGCCTTTCCAACACCATTATGGATCTTTTTGGGGGATAGACCTTTACCTTCCTATCGGACTCATGAACACACACCTTACTTTTGGTGGACTTACATCGTTTGTGTTTCCTTTCTTTTTTTTCAAAGCCTATGACGCTTGGAAACAACACCTTCAAATAAAAGAAAAATTCATTCGTACGATATCATTTCTTTTAATTACAATTGTTTTTTTATTCAATAGCGCTCGTTCTGCGATGCTAGGTTCGGCGGTAAGCATATTACTGGGCATCTATATATTAACAATTATCAACAAAGAATTTTCTAAAAAGACGATTCGAAATGTACTGGCTCTTTTGGCTCTTCTTGTTATCAGTTTGGGAGTTTTATACTTTGTTCCATCTCCCATACAAAAAATAATCCAACCCATTTTTGGATCTGAAAAACACACAGATTCGGGTCGGACGTTTATTTGGGATTCTACATTTCCTCTGATCAAATCAAATCCAATTTTTGGAATCGGTGCAGGCGCTTACCCCAAAGAAATCGAAATTTCCAGAAAAGCAAAAGAACTTGAACATCCTGAACTTGCCTACTTCTACGAAGTCACACAAAGAGGTCATGCCCATAATGATTACTTTCATTTGGCGACCATTTTTGGAATCCCACAAGTTGTCTTATATCTCCTGCTAGGTGGTTTTATCGTCTTTGGGATGCTAAATAACCAACTCCCGCGAGAACATTTATTTATGGTCCTTTCACTTTCCGGATTTTTCTTTTCTGGATTATTACAATGTTACTTTCAAGATGATGAAGTCCTCATCATGTTCTATTTTCTATTAGGTTATTATCAACTTTTCCAAACAAAGGATGAATCCTTCCAATGAACCGATTGAAAGCAACTAGTGAATGGTTTACCGATCCTCAAGGCCGTAAGGTGATCCTCCGAGGAGTCAATCTCGGCGGTGATACAAAAGTTCCCTACCCCAATGGCGGAACACATTTTCCCACAGATTTCAAGGACCATCTTGATGTCAGTTTCATTGGAAGGCCTTTTCCCTTAGCGGAAGCCGATGAACATTTTTTGCGTTTGAAAAAGTGGGGATTCAATTGTCTGCGACTTCTTACGACTTGGGAAGCAGTGGAACACAAAGGTCCAAGTTTGTACGATATAGAGTATCTAGACTACCTAACTGAAATTGTGCGATTGGCTGGCGATTATGGATTTTACCTTTTTATAGACTTTCATCAGGACGTTTGGTCGAGAATGTCAGGAGGTGACGGGGCACCAGGCTGGCTTTTTGAAAAGATTGGTATGGATTTTTCAAAATTCACAGAAGCTGATGCGGCAATTGTAATGCAGGGCAGATACGATTATTCAAAACCTGGAACTAGACAAGAAAACAATTACCCAACTATGTGCTGGTCGCAAAACTATCGTTTTAGTGCCAATGCGATCATGTGGACATTATTCTTCGGTGGAAAAGATTTTGCTCCTTCTTTTATGATCGATGGGATGAATGTCCAAGATTATTTGCAAAGTCATTACTTAAACTCAATGACAGAAGTTGGAAAACGTATCTTACATTTTGATCATGTGCTCGGGTTTGACTCTCTCAACGAACCAGGTAAAGGTTTTATCGGTCGAGCCATGAATGACAGAGGATTAAAAGGCACTGCAGAAGAACCAGCAAAACCTGGATTGGCTTGGTCTCCGATCGATGCACTTTTTTCTTCACATGGACATACCATCGAACTACCATACCTGAAACTTTCTGTTTTAAAGGGAGGATACGTTCCAGCCTACAACCAAGAAATCAATCCGAACAAAATATCAATCTGGACTGACAACTCACCCGGTGACCCTTTCCAATTGGAGGGTGCGTGGACACTCACAAAAGACGGAACTCCCTTTATCGAAAAAAATGATTTCTTTCAAAATGTAAATGGTCAACCGATCGATTTTGATAGAGATTATATGATACCTTTTATTCGTAAGGTGGGAGATACCATTCGATCATTGCGAGAGGATTGGATGACATTTGCAGAAAGAGAGGCCGCAGATGGAATTATGAAACCGGAGTTCAATGCTCCTCTTCCACCAAATTCTGTTAATGCGACTCATTGGTATGACCTGTTAACTCTCATTTTCAAAAAGTTTGTCTATCCGATCACCATTGATCCAATATTTAAGGTACCCGTCTTCGGAAAAGGTGGGGTTGTCAAGATGTATGTCCGACATCTATCGCGGATTAAAAATGCAAGTTCCAAAATCGCAAATGGAATTCCCACACTGATCGGAGAGTTTGGCATTCCGTTTGATCTGAAAGCAGGAAAGGCTTACAAACTATGGAAAGCCGGAATGCGCTCAAACAAAATATGGAAAAGCCATATCCTTGCGCTGACTTGTATGTATGATGCGATGGACACTCTCTTCTTAAATAATACACTTTGGAACTATACAGCTTCCAATGAAAATGATTTGATGAAGGGCGACGGCTGGAACCAGGAAGATTTAAGCATCTATTCAAAAGACCAAAAGATTCCTGGCGCCGATGTGGATTTGTATGGTGGCGGCGGTCGCGCCATCGAAGGTTTTTGTAGGCCATATGCCTACGCGACCCAAGGGACCCCACTCCAAATGAAGTTTATCCAATCCTCCGGCACCTTTATATTTGAATGGCAAGTAGACACACAAATTAACGCTCCTACACTCATTGTAATTCCGAGATTTGTTTATCCCAAAGGTGTTTCGTCGGAATGTCTAAACTGTAGAATCATGGGCGATCAAAATGGAATTTTAGAAGTCATTGCAAATAACGAAGGGAAGGCGAAAGTTATCCTACACAGATTATGATTGATATAAATTATATACTATCAAAGTACCCTTGGGATCCAAAATGGTTAAAACTTTCAACGCCGATTGATTCGTTATGGGAATTTGAACTCAAAGTATCAAGAGAAGATATATGGCCCTATTTGATCGATACCTCCTCATTCAATTATAGAATGGGACTTCCAAAATTCAAGTATGAAGAAATAGAAGGACGATTGCACGGCACCGCCAAACAAGTAGGCATTCATTTGGAATGGGAAGAAGTTCCCTGGGAGTGGGAATACCTCAAAGAAATCGGCAATGCACGCATTTACACAAAAGGTTTCACTCATTACTTACGAAGTCGCTTTCTCTTAGAACCGTATGGAGAGACAAGATCCAGGTTATATATCTATTTTGGCTTCATTCCTAAAAATATTTTCATGCGAAAGTTATTACAAATCTCACTTCCCAACGTGCAAAAGAGTTTTGACCTAGCCCTAAAAGACATCCAAAGAGAAATTCAAGTACGTGCCAATGCCGCATATGAATCATCCAATCTCATACAAAATCCCACCTCATTTGTAGGTGATGTGCAATGGCTTCATCCTGAAAAATTAGACCAAGAGAAGCCAAATTTAATCAAATCTGGAATCAAAGAAGAAGTTATTGATTCGGTATATGATTATATTCGAAAGACCGGTGATAATGATTTGTATCGGATTCGAGTCAAAGAAATTAGCAAAAAGTTAAAAATTGATTTCGAAGAGGCACTTAAATTATTTTTATTTGGATGTAGGCACGGACTTTTCACTTTGAGTTGGGATGTCATCTGTCCGCATTGTAGAGGAGTTCGCACATCCCTTCAAAAATTGGGAGAACTTCCTGAGAAAGATAATTGCGAAGCATGTGGAATCGATTTTGAAACAACAGGCCAAACAGGTATCGAAGTCACCTTTCACATACATCCTTCGATTCGAATCGTAGAAAAACAGTTTTTTTGTGCCGCAGAACCTGCGACTAAAAAACATATCCTTCTGTCAAAGTCTGTTCCACCAGGCAAAGCATTTTCTTCACATCTACTTTTGAATCATGGAGTGTTTCGACTTAGAAAAAAAGGTGAAAACCAATTTAAAATTGTAGAGGTTGATGAAAAACACGTTGATAGAGAAATTGTATGGTTAGATGAAGACAAACAAAATGAAATTTTTGTAAAATCAAAGCCTAATCTCGTTTTCCAAAACGAATCATCAGATCCAATCACGATCGTGTTGGAAGAACGGAGGGAAGACCAATTCAGTTTACGACCCAAAGAACTCTTTAATTTCAACGAATTCCGAGATATTTTTTCTGAAGAAGCCATTGCTACCAACTTACAACTAGATATCGGTGTTCAAACATTACTTTTCACAGATATAGTTGGCTCTACTCAATTTTATGAAACGGTCGGGGATCATGGGGCTTTTTTACAAGTAAGAGAACACTTTATCAAGGCATATGCAATCGTAAAAAAAGAGAAAGGAACCATTATCAAAACCATAGGTGATGCCATCATGGCTTCCTT
>JAPZRK010000041.1 GCA_027531445.1 Leptospira sp. | reverse complement strand
ATTTCGGTTCAGTCTGGCTTTTATACCATCTAAGGCTAGGTTTCTACCCGCCTCAGTGCGCCATACGATCTCTCGCTCGGCTCCCGAACGTCCTTCGCTTGGAAGTACGCGGTAAAAACCAAAGTATAAAAACTTGCCGTGGAGTCAAATGAAAAAGAATCAAATTATTTGATTTTTTCCCAAATTTTTCCTTAAAAACGATGGTTGTAATTGAAAAAACCGTAAGATTCAAGGCTCGAAAATCCGGTTTGAGAGGAAGAAACTGCTCCGTTTCCACCTGGAGAAGCTGGAACAAATCCGATATCAAAAGATTCCTTATCTAAATCTAACATAAGAAATGTGGCGGCGAGAGCAAACATTAGCCCCATTCCCAAGACCATCGGGCCACCAACTAACTGACGGTCCCGTCTATTTTCTGTAGGTAGAGTTCCTGCTATATCCTTTAATCTGTCTGCTCTTGCTTCAGTGGATTCGATCAAATTTGTTTGGAAAATATACCATGCGACAAAATCTGTCGGGTTGTTTTGGTAAAATGACGTTATGGAAGCCGCATTCACTAGATTAACCTGGGAGCGGCTTGATTCAATGATCTTGCGAGATTCAACATTCAAATACAAATAACTCGCGTAAAAGAATAATGATCCGTATAAAGAATAAGTAGCAAAGTCTTTATACGAATAATCTAAAAACAGATATTGTTTGTTGGGATAGTATACGTCCGACTTTCCTTCACGCATTGGGACATCAAATGCAATGATTTCACCAGGCCCTACTTCAACAGGACGAAAGGAATCGATATAATCCTTTTTGGAAACTCGCAATCGATTCAGACCGGATGGAATGGAAACCTTTTCGAGTGGCGTTTTGCCCAAATAAGTTATACCTAAAAATACATCCGCATCTTCTACGTCACTCTTGACCGATATAAACGAACTATTCTCAATTTTAATTAGTTTTACATCAAGGGAGAATACCTTTCCTGATTCCAAAACGATCGATTGTTTAAAAGGAACATGACCTTCCTTAAAAACAAATAACTCTCGTTTGCCGATCGGAAATTTTTTGGTTGTAACTGGAGTTTTTCCTAAAAAAATTCCATCCAAATAGACAAGGCAGTTGTCTTGTCCTTTCACATCTACTTGTATTACGGTAGTTTCTTTTCCTTGTAAAGAAAAACGAATTTTTTCTCCTAGTGGTGACATTTCTTGATACGCGCGGATGAAACTTGATTCGTGTTTGAAAATCTGAATTTTACCCTCAAAGGCATCAAACAATTCTACCTGAATTTTAAGATCGGCATCACTTGCTTTGAATTCTCCTGCAATTGAAAAATCACAATCTTCTTTCGCACCAAATGCATACAAGTCTTCAGAATATGGAGCTTTCGTTTCTGTAATTTGTTTGATTTCAACCTTCACGTAACGCGGATCTTGTGCTGTGGGTAACGATTTTTGACCTTTGCGAAACGAATCTAGATCTGCCTCACTCGCAACAATTTTTTTCTTCTTTTTGATACCTTCAGATTTTTGTTCAATTAATTCATCTAACGTATATTCTGGTTTAGGTCCCAAAGAATGATAAATTACTTCTGGATGTGGATACTCAATGTATATAAATTCTAAACTACGAAGCTCTGAGATGATAACGGAAGGGATGCCTTTCGAAAGATAATTAAATTTTTCTTCCTTTTGTTGGCTTCGAAACGGGAATACACAGATCTTTCGTTTCTTTTCATATATGGCCGAACCCTTTACAGAAAATTCCGAAAAATTGTAGTACTGGTCTATAGCAAAAAGAGGAAAAACGCTGATATTTAAGAAAGTTAAAATCAATATGGATGATAGAATACGGATTTGCATGATTCTATTTTTCATCCCTTCCAAAGGAATATACCAAGCCTATGATACCGAGGATCGGAAGTAAAACAGAAACAGGAGTTTTATCAAAATAATCTTTTGAAAATGAAATCTGTTCACCCAGCCCTGGACCTAGTTGGAATATATCTGTATCAATCCCAAGATAAGAAAATAATGCGATCGTCATAATTACCGAAGGAATACCGGTTATAAACAAAAATTCCAGAATGGATTTGAGTGCAGGTATAAAATGAAAATAGAATAGATGAATAGAACTCGCACCTAGCGATTGAGATGCGAAAATAAACGGACTCCTTCTGAGTTCAGTTAGTTTCCCTTGCAAGGTTTCATAGCTCATCGCCCAATCGGAAAAGACAATGGCAATCATAATCGCCAACTGAGTGGGAGGTAAAACGGCGATGACCACAAGAGCAACCAATAACGAAGGCAGGGCGAGAAAAACGGACGAAATCACATCTGTTAAAAAACGAAACCTTCCATTTTGCATATAACCCAGAAAGGCAAAAAAGGCAGCGAAGACCAAAGTTAAAATCCGAGCCGGTAAACAAAGGAACAGAGTAGAAAAAATACCATATGAAAATAATGCCCAATTGTCTCTGCCCAATCGATCGCAACCGAATATGTGACCTTCTATCATAAATGGTTTAGCATTCGCTAAACGCAAATCAACATAGTTTGGCGATTTGTATAAAATGATACCTATCAAAAACATACCAAACAACATTATACGTATTAGGTTACGAAAAGAGAACTTACTAACTTTCATGTTTGTTCTCTCCAAGCAATACACTTTGCCAATGAGTAGCAATACGATTCATTGTATAAAAAACGATACCGATGTACAATAATAAAGTGGCTAAAAGTTTTGTATCCATAGCCTTAATAGAATAGAACAATGATTTGCCAATACCAGGGAAAAAGAAAATTTCTTCTACGATCATCGCACCTGAAACAAGTGAGCTAAAATCGAGCATAATAATAATAAGAGTCAAAGGAAAAACTTTTCGAAAAATTTCTTTAAATACGATATGTTTCCAAGGATATCCTCTTGTTAACAAAAGTAGCGTATAACTTGACTTTGACTCACTCCAAACTTCACGTACTTGAAACAAATAAACTCTCGCAAAAACTCTCATTCCAAGTGCAAGACCCGGCAACACAACATAATAGGAATTTAAAAATTCATATCCGCCTGGAGGGAAAAGGTCCAATTGATAAAAAAACAAAATTAGAAGTAAAATCGAAAATACGAAGACTGGTGTAGAGAGTATCACTTCGGAAATTCTTGCAAATACATCTTTTATCCTCTCACTCTTTCTGTATAAAGAATAGAGGGAGAAAAAAACACCTGACCCTGCCCCAAAAATAATCGAAAAAATAGCGAGATGTACTGTTGGAATCAATCTCATTCCAATATGGGAATAAATCGATTCTCCCGTCGCAGTCTCTGCACTAAAAGATATCAGAGAAGATAAAAATTCAAAATAATCTTTGATTGAACTTAAAATAAACGAAGCTTTAGAATTATTTTCAGTTATGCTCGCCAAACCACCGTCAGCGAAGGCATAAATTTTATCTTGTGAACGAAAGCTGGAAAGTAAACTAGCAAAAATGCTAAGTATAAATAAGAATAAAAGGAATCGTGAGATCTCCGATTTCAAAACCTAGTTCGCCGAAAGAAATGCCTTTTTGATTTCATCGAAGTTTCGAGACTTGATGAGCTTTTCCCGCTCTTCTGGGATATTGAGAGTCTTGGCAATGAGTGCTAAAGTCTTGATATGATCTTGAAACTTATTTTTCGGAACGATGAGCATAATAAATATTTGAACCAAAGCCTGATCCAAAGACTCAAAGTCTATACCTTGTGGCGCAATCGCCATCGCACACTTCAATTCGGTAACATAATGAACAGAACAATGAGGAATGGCTACACCACTTCCAATACCAGTTGACATAGACTTTTCACGATTTAACAATGAAATGACGATGTCTTCTTCATGAGTGGGCTCAAGGGTACCATTCTTAACCATATGACCAATCATTTTACGGATCGCTTCCTCTTTGGAAGAGGCAAAAAACTCAAATATAATATTCTGAGGTTCTAGAATCTCAAGTAATTGATTCATTTGTGGGCACTTACTTCCATGATTTTGATCGTACGATTATTTTCCAAGAAAAACCCTTATCATTATTCCTTCCAAAGGAAAAAAAATCAAAAATAATAAATATGGCGGTGCTCCAATTTTTCCGAACACAAAAGCTATAGGTAACATGAGAAAAAAGCACAATAGAGTTAGATAGAAAGATCCATAAAAGTTTCTTCCTGGAGCAATGTGCGTCACAAATGCCAATGAAGCAAAGCTAATTACCCAAGGAAAAGGAAGCGTGGTGGAAACGACCCCATATAAAAAGTAAAGCAACACCCAACCAATAAAAAAAATAAAGATCACAGGACGACGAAATGCAGCCCAAGAAACGGCAACCAAAACAAAAGTGGATAGATATTCAAAGCTAGATCTAAACGAAATGGGATCAAATTGATTTCCAACTAACCAAGGAAAGGAGAATATAGGACCTAATGATTTTGCATCCATTGCATCTGTAAATGGAAGCGTCACAGATGTCGGAGGAACAATGCGCAAAGGAGTATTGATAAGAACTAAAAAAGTATCCCACAAAAAAAAGAAAAACAACAGATAGATTGAGAGTTGCAATCTAATTCCATAAAGTTTGAAAAACAAAAAATGGAACAAACATGCTGAAAAACCAACAAAGATGACTAGAAGTGGATGCAAGTATGGAATGGGAACAACCAACATAAACAAGAACATCTGAGAAAGAATCGAAAGTGAATACATTTGCAAATGATTCTTTGATAAATAATAATAATAGGCACCAAATAATAAGAAAAGCTCTAGACTCACTATGCCATAAGTTGAAGGAAATAAAATCAGATAAAAACTAAATAAAATAGCAAGTGATAAAGTATAAAACAAGTCTGCAAATATTTCAGCCGATTTAATCGCCCATCCACCTTCAGATAATATGTATAGATTTCGTAACATTCTTTTAGACTAACCCTTGGATTTTCGATCGAATGTCTATACCTGAAGGACAGTACAATGTACAGATACCGCACTGTATACATTGCGACTTAACAAACTCTTCTGAGTTATTCTTGACGACTGCTATTGGATTTGCGTTGGTTGGGCAATAAGTATTGCACTCATAACAATCTATACAAGCGAATGAATTTCTTATAACCGGTAATCTTTCGTATAACAATAATATGGAATGATTGTAAATATCAAAATTCCCTAATGAACGTATATCCAAGGAATTGACACCTTCATACATTGATTGAAAGGAAGCTATTTTATAACGCGAATCAAAATTTTTGATCACAAAATCTAAAGATTGACCATTTGTTAACAAATAAAACCTCGATTCAGTGTCCATCCTACCCTTTCTATCAACTAAGCAAACATACAAGTGTCTCCTTGTGAAAGGTTCATTGTAAAATGCCATTCTTAATATGTGATAAATGGTCTCTGGTCCCAGATACATTACAGTGCGTGAATCAAGAGCTGTTATGGCATCTCGAATCGTACTGCCTGTCTTTTGGGAAATAAAGAATTCTGGGATTCCATCTGGGTGTTTGAATGGAATAAAGTCTGGCTTTATTTCATTATGAATCTTTGCATTTGGAAATATTTTTCTTATAAGGCTCTCAAATTCTTTAAATGCCTCAGGCATTTCATCTAATATAAAATTAGAAAATGGAAGATAGTTATAACGTGCGTAAGGAGCCAAAAAGATATCAAATGTTCCATCTTTTTTGAAACTAGAAAAATACTGATCAAGCGTTAAATGCTCAAAATCAAGTGAAGCAAGTGCCCCAACCTTACAGATTTCTAAGAACGTCTCGTAGGTGTAGGATGTGATTTGTAATGGAGAATCCGTTCGCCATGCACCATCTTGTTTGATTTGGAAATGGGTGCGATCAGCGGTAAGACTCGCCAAACCATTTACAGGTGAAAGGATACGTTTTGTTTGAGCGTCGACAAGAATCTCACCGAGACTTACACGTCTCGGAAAGTCATCTGGGAGGGAACTTCCAGGTGGAACGGGAATAAGGAAATTACCCTGAATCGTCCGTTCCCGTTTGTTTTCAGTTTTATGCAACTTCCTTGTAAAGGAACGAGGAAGCTTTGGAAAAACCACTTTGATCTAAACGGCTTTCACCATATAAATTTCGTCTTTGATTGGGAGCTCTTTTTTGAGATTTTTGATGTAAGGCAAAATCTCTCCCATTTCTTCGTAGAATTCGCAATTGGTTTGCATCCTTCTAGCGACTGTAAAGTATTTATAGAGCTTTTCCTCTCCAGAACGTTTTGACCACTTCTTCTTATTACACTTTACTCGAAGAATGTATTTGTCTTGTTCTGATTCATATTGGCGAACAACAACGCAATGCAAACAGTTCGCACAGTAGACTTTTTCACTCATGGAAGACCCCTAACCTAAGTTGAATGTACAGCTTTTAAAAATGGACCGTTTCGTCAAGTAAAGTACCCGCGCCTTCTAAGCGAGAGCACTTGCTTCTTTCTCTTCTTTTGAAGCAGGACGGAATTTCCAGAAAGATTCAGCTATGGAAAGAAATGAGACATAGAAAAATCCAATGGAATAGAGAACCATAAATCCTACAACATAAGGTTTGCCAACGAGGAACGAAAGGTAGATGCAAAGAAGGCAGTAAAGTCCCATAAAAAATTCCAAAATGGCACGGTAATCTACGGGAACTACGTATTTCATCCTTTCTTTCAAATTGGCACCAGCGCCTTCGAGTCGGAGCTTAGGCGTGCGTTTGAATCCTGATTGGATTCCAAAAACAGCTTCCATCCAAGCGTAGGTATTCATGACGGCAATGCCAGTTCCGATCATTACAAGGACTGGTAGGTAAACTAATTTTGCCTTCCATTCTTTGTAGATTTCCTTTTGGGAATAAGCGTAAAAGATAACTGGTCCCAGAGAGCCAATCGATAGAAGTGCCGCTGATCCAAATAAAATTTCGATGGGAAGATCATCCATCTTGAAACCCGCCCAATACTCCATAAGTAGGAGCGGAGCGGTAAGTAAAATGTTGAGAATCATCAACGGGTGAACAGAATAATTGATAAGATGAGTGATGGCTTCCGCTTTGATTTTCCAGGATTCATTCGAATTCCAAATCGTCGGCAATAACTTAACGGCTGTTTGAATTGAACCCTTACACCATCTAAATTGCTGTGCTTTGTAAGCATTTACAGTGGCCGGAATTTCAGCTTTACAAACAACATCTTTGATATAACGAAATTTCCAACCCTTCAATTCTGCTCGGTAAGAAAGATCAAAATCTTCAGTGAGAGTATCATGCTCCCATCCGCCCGCATCTTCGATGCAAGAACGACGCCAGATACCTGCCGTACCGTTGAAGTTCATCCAAAGAGAAGAGCCATTACGAGCGACTTGTTCGATCATAAAATGACCGTCGATACCAAAACTCTGTGCTTTCGTTAGAATGTTATAATCTTCGTTTAAATGTCCCCATCGAGTTTGGACCATTCCAATTTTTGCGTCTTTGAAGTATCCCATAGTTCGAAGGAGAAAGTCAGGCTCAGGAACAAAATCAGCATCAAAGATCCCGATAAACTCACCCTTAGCCTTACGCATACCTTCATCGAGCGCGCCAGCTTTGTGACCGATTCGGTTCGTTCTGTGAATGTGCTCAATCCAAATGCCTTTTTTCTTATAGTGATGAACAAGTCCTCGCACTTTCTCTATGGTCTCGTCTGTCGAATCATCAAGAACTTGGATTTGGAGTTTGTCTTTTGGATAGGTGAGCGAGCAAGCGGCATCAATCAAACGATCGATCACGTAAAATTCATTAAAAATGGGAAGCTGGATCGTGACTATGGGGAGCTTTTTATCCGTTTTTTTGAGGATGAGCGATTCATCTTCGGCACAGTTGTCTTTGAATTTGCTGTAGAGATATACCATAAGGTAGGTGTGCAAGCCAAAGAAAAAAAGCAGGAGAATATCCAAGCCGTAAATGAGAAGGAAGGAAATTGATAAAAATGAAAGCATCTTAACTGCCAATGTCTGCAAGTCTTGACATTCCGTCAAATCTTTTGTGCACTGCCACATGAATCTGCAATTTCTTTAGTTTCCCTTGTAAATGCGAAACGATTCTTTGGTATGGAATATCTATGGAATCACAATGGAAACGCTTTTGGGAGACAGGTCTTTTCCCATTTTTAGAATTTGCTCTTAGCCTTTCTCTTGGTTATTTCCTCTCTCTTTTGTTTTTTGCCTCTTCGAGCGAATTGAAATTGGTCGATACCTCGGATTCGGCCTTTCCCATCTTGCAGGCAATTCTCATTTCCTTTTTCGGAATTGGATTTCTATTTCGTAAGTATTCCCAGCAGATTCCCATTCCTCTAACGGTCACACTCATTTTCATTTTGGCCGCAGAGATTTTTTGGCTGAAACGACAAGGTTCTTCAGACTTCCTAATAGATTATATATATTCCTTTGAATTGATACTATTTGGTGCAGGTATCGGAGCATTTGCGACCGGCCTCTACTGTGGTTCCATAAAAGACTATCGGTTTTTGAGTTTTGCGCTTGGGATCACTCTTTTCACGTTTTATTCGTTATTTGATCCGAATCATAACTTTTCTCTCAAGTCGATTGTAGTATTTCTGTTTTTGCTTTTAGAATCTTATTTGCTGAGTACCTTTCTCGCAAAGCCTCTGTTTTCTCTTCGCTTTTACAAAATCCGTTCGAAAATCGGCAAACATCCGTTATTTGCCCCATTCTATCGATCTTCGCTGTCTCTTTTACTTGCATATTGCGTCTTGCATGTATACTTTCAACCTGGGCCCAAAATCCCCTTGATCTTATCGATTTCATTTGCAGTCTTTATTGGGAGACTGCTTTCATTAGTATCTAGTCTCAAAAAAGAAACCAAGGCGATTTACCTGATAGGAAGGATCATGTTGATCGTTGCTTTTTTCTTCTTTATTTACCAAGCATTTTGGAATTATTTTTATATCGCTTTGTGTATCCTACTCGCAGGTATGGTAGGATTTTTTAAACCAAATCAAACCAAACAAAGAGAATACGTTTTTGTAGCGGCAGAAGCGATTGGTTATGTAGTACTTTCTCTCTTTTTGTATCATTGGAATATAATGGTAAGTGTTCGCTCTATCGTCGCAATCTTATTTGCACCGATTTTAACGTATCCTTATTTAATGCAAAAACATATCATTCGTTATCCGCAAGTCTTGATGTTCATTATCGCTATTGCAATATCAGTTATATTTTTTTATCCCCCTACTATACGAAGTAACGTTCCTTTTTCCAAAAAAGAGATCTATGATCCAATTCCATACAAAATTTCAAATCTTGGTGAAAACGGTGGAGAGTACGTTTATTACGGATCTATTTTACCATTTGAATCAAATCCATTTTTACCAAAAAAACTCGAAATTGTAGATAAAACCGTTATTTTAAGTTTAAAGAACAACCAACCACAAATCATTTCTTACATCGAAAGACTTAGCAAAGAACAGCATTATTTCCTTGTTTTCGTTAGCCGAACAAGAAATATTCCTACTCCTCATGTAAATGCTTTGTCTCTTTTAAAGCGAATCTCATTTTGGGGCTTTGACGTCTACTACCCACCTTACATGAATCAACCGATCAAGTATTCAAGTGTACTCCCAAATGATTGGAAACTGAAATACTTTCAAGAACGATTAGAAAATGCTAGTATCCAAGACACCTTATCGAATCTTGATTCAATTATTCGATTCTCAGGCGCAGACCTTAAAAAGGATGCGCTCACTATTAAACATTGTTATTATCTATCCTATGCTGGTTATGCGAACTACTACTACCAAATAGGTCAAAATAAATTGGCATTGGACGCCATTGCATTGGCTAGAAAATTCGAAACTCCAGATGGAGAATTACTCAAAATCGCGTTCAATAGTTTAAAGTATACAACACCTGAGCCAGACTTCATACCTATACTTGAAGATCTATCGAACCAGCCAGAGTACCAAGAGTTCGCATGGAATACACTTCTACCAATGTTTGAATCATTAGGTGACTGGAATAACGCACTTAGAATCATGGAACTTCTTGAACGATACTACAAAGCTAAAAATCTCATTGACCTTGCTCGTGAATTGGAACTGGTTAAAGTGAGACTGTATTTAAACCAAGAAAATTGGAAAGATGCGGAACCACTCATTCTTAGTCGTGCCAAAGAAAATCCTGGTTCAGTGATTTGGGATCGACTCAAAAACGAGATCGCAGAAAAAAAAGATTCAGCAAAACGAGTCTATGCTAGACCAGAACAAAGAGAGGCACGTATTCAATGATGCATCCTACAATACTCGGTATTCTTGCCGCTATACTTTCGGTTTTCGTCGCCATCCTTGTCGAGGGAGCATCACTTCGCTCATTCCTTCATCTACCTGCATTTTTGCTAATCGTCGGTGGAACGTTAGGTGCCACAACAGCATCATTTTCATTAACACAACTTATCAATGCCGTAAGAGATGTTAGAGAAAGTTTGTTTGATGAAGAGCCGATAGATATCCAAAGTATATTTTATAAATTTTGGGAAAAGGCAAGAAAAGAAGGTTTACTCTCGTTAGAGGAAGATGCCAAAAAATTACAAAATCCTTTTTTACAGAAAGGAATCCAGTTGATCGTCGATGGCTCGGACCCACGAACGATCGAAGAAATACTTTGGGAGTCTCACGAAGAACAAGAAAAGAAAGATCAACGATCCGCAAAGGTATTTGAAACTGCGGCAGGCTTTTCTCCAACAATCGGCATCATCGGAACGGTCTTAGGACTTGTGAGCGTACTCGAAAATCTAGAGGGAGGCACAAAGGCATTAGGACAAGGGATTGCAACTGCCTTTATCGCCACATTTTACGGAATCTCATTTGCGAATTTGATGTTATTGCCATTATCAAATCAACTTAAATCTTACACCAAACGGAAAAGCAATGAACGCCAAGCTATTTTGCGTGGCGTCTTAGCTCTCCAAGCCGGCGAAAACAGACGTATTCTCGCCGAACGCATTTCACCATTTATTGAGCGTTAGTTGGCATTATTTTATAGAGTCTGTGGATTTTTTTATCTCGAAAATCTTCAGGAATACTTTCTAAGGAAAGATCCAAACAAAGATACCCACGTTCTTTCCACTCCTCGTCTGGAATCGCCCAAACAAATTTACGAAAATTTGTAGAAAACCAAATCTCACCCGTTGGTGTGAGAAATTTTGTAAGCAGCGTCAGAATTAGATTGCGATGGTTATCTTCAACATTCCACTCTTCTGTCATTTTTTTGCTGTTGGAAAATGTGGGAGGATCCAAAAAAATTAGATCATACCTCTTTCGATCAGGATTCTTTGCCTCATCTCGAATCCACTGCAATACATCAGTTGTTAGATATTCAAAATTCCTGCCCGATTTACCGTTGATCGCAAGATTTCTTTTTGCCCACTCAATGTAGGTCTTAGACATATCAACACTGGTAACAGATGCCGCTCCACCTACTGCAGCGTAGACAGTAAATGCACCCGTATAACAAAAGAGATTGAGTACATGTTTGCCGGAAGAAGTTTCACCAAACCATCGTCTGGTAATCCTGTGATCTAAAAACAGTCCAGTATCGATATAATCACTCAAATTAATTAAAAGTTTTACATGATTTTCGTTTACTTCAAATTCTTTAGATATGGAATCTAACTTTTCGTATTGATCATGTCCTTTTTGTTTTTTCCGAGTCTTTAAATACAAACTCTCCGCAGGAATGTTGAATACCTGAATGACGATACTAGCAATGACTTTGAATCTTTCTTCCTTTTCTTCCTCGGTTTGAAAACGAAGAGAACTTTTATCATAAAGTACAAAACGATCATTATAACGATCAAGAATTACAGGAACTTGAGGAATATCTTCATCGTACACTCGATAAGCAAGGATGGTATTTCGTTTTGCCCATTTTTCTTTTTCTTTCTTCAATTTTTTGAGTCGATTTTCAAACATCAACAAAGCGCCTGTGAGTGAAGATTGATTTTCCAAATTTGACTCCAAAATTTTTGTTAGGTGAACCGAAAAAGATCCTATTCCGTTCCAGTGTTTTTTTTGAATTAAATAAAACTTGTATTTTTTTTTGAATTCCAACTCAATCTGAATTTAAATTATCCTTGAGTGAGCCCCTAGTCGGTTGAATCTATCTTTCAATGACAAGTAAAGACATCCTGTATATTTTCTGCGATGGATCCTCTCGTGGCAATCCAGGTCCTGCCGCGATCGGCGTTTCTGCCCAAACCCACCAAGGTGAGGAAATCTTCTTTCTCTCAGAAAAAATCGGAAACGCAACAAACAATGTCGCAGAATGGTCTGCTTTAAAGCGTGGTATGGAAAAGGCGATCGAGATCGATGAAAAAAAGGTAAAATTTAAACTAGATTCAGAACTTGTCGTCAAGCAAATGAAAGGTGAATACAAAGTTAAAAATCTTAGTTTGCAAACTCTAAAGAAAGAATGCGAAATTTTAAAAAAAAGTTTCGAACAATTTGAAATTGTTTATATACCAAGAGAACAAAACTCTCGTGCCGATGCTTTGGCAAATTTGGCCCAAGATCAAAAAGACGAATGAAATATCTGATTCTTTTTCTTCCCTTTCTTTTTCTGTCCCTTTCCTGCAAAAAATCTACGGAAGACACCTTTGATGAGCTTCGAAAAAATGCCTCTGTATTCCGCTCTGCCATCTTTTGTCACGAGAATCCATCTTTACTTGCTACTAGGAAAGATGCTTGTGACGCAGTTTTACAAGAAAGTATTGCGAGCATAGAAACCATTCTCAACAGGCAACTAGATCTTGTGATGTCGAAGGTAATCGTGCCCAAACAAGTAGGAGAGGAAATCGAACTTTTCCTCAGGATCAAAACCGATCTTGGGATTCGTTATTTGGAAATCTGGAAACAATCTGTGATTTTAGAATAGACAATCAAACTTACTTAAGAGAAAATAAATTATGCAGGTTGGTGATCCCACTCAAATCCTCAAAAACATTGGCCTCAAGGTGACCAAAAACAGAGCCAAAGTAATTTCGATTCTACAAGAATCGCGACGACCTTTAAATCACCAAGAAATCATGGAAAAACTCCCTAAGAATGAATCTTGGGATCGAGTTACCATTTATCGTGCGCTATCTGACCTAGAAGAAAAGAATCTCCTCAACTCACTGCACACCACCGATCGAGTTACTTACTTTGAACTCAAAGAAGAGGGTGGCCAAACCGTTTCCCTAGCTCACGGACATCTCATTTGCAATGTTTGTGGAAAAATTGAATGCATCGACGACCCGTGGAATGGGATTCCCAGCACAAAACAGTTAAAAGGTTTTCAAACAGAATCAGTGGAAATTGTTTTTCGAGGGATATGTAGATCTTGCCAATAGATATGGCAGGGCAAGTCCCGGAGCCATATCTGGGTCATTTGAGATTCATCCACAAAACAATTACCGATGCAGGCTTTGAGTGTTATCTCGTTGGCGGTTCGGTTCGAGACCTCTACCTACAAAAAACCCCGAAAGAATACGATCTCACCACGAGTGCTCTTCCCACCAAAATCAAATCTCTATTTCAGAGTGTCATTGACACAGGAATCAAACACGGCACAGTCACGGTACTTATTGAAAGACAGCCATACGAGATAACTACCTACCGAATCGATAAGGATTACACCGATGGAAGGCGACCCGATCAGGTAGAATTTGGACAAAGTTTGTCTGAAGATTTGAAACGTCGTGATTTTACCATGAATGCTCTGGCTCTACATATTCTTTCTGGGGAAATCATAGATGAACATGGTGGACGTCGGGACATAGACCAGCAGATCATTCGAACCATTGGAAGCCCGATCAATAGGTTTACAGAAGACGGACTCAGACCCGTTCGAGCGATGAGATTTGCATCTACTCTCAATTTTCAAATTGAAGCTGAAACCAAAGCTGCGATTTCAAAAACGAGTCATATCACTGCAAAGATTTCTGTGGAACGTTTACAAGATGAAATCATAAAGTCTCTCGTTGGGGCAAAACCTTCCATTATGATCCGCCATTTGATTGAAATGAATACTCTTTCTTTGTTTGTTCCCGATTTGGTCTTTCAAATCGCATACAAGGCAAATGAACACTCTCTAGAAGCTTTAGACAACCTTCCAAAACAAAACCTGGGCTATCTCATCGGAGTTTGGGCGTACTGCGTTCATCAAAAACTAACGCCTGATCATTGGGAAACCATTCTCACAAAACTCAAATTTTCCAATGCAATTTGTAAGGATGCAACCTTTCTACTGACATTGCTTCACTATCCTTCGCCCATTACGGCGAATATAGATGATTATCTGATCCGAAAGACGCTTCTCTCACCGATCAAAAAACACCTATCGCAAAGAAAGTTACCTATTCTGGGTCTTTGGCCTGTTTTGGAGTGTTTGGGTTGGCCTTATTTAAAACAATGCATGGCACTTTGGGAAGAAAACCCCCCGCTTCTCCTTGGTGATCTTAAAATCAACGGTTCTGACCTCCAATCATTGTATCCAAGTCTCCCAAAGCAGAGGTATGGAGACCTATTAAACCAATTATTGGATCAAGTCCTACTTCTGCCTAAAAATAACAACTTCGAGTATCTAAGCACGCAATGTGCTGAAATAATAGGCAATTTGTAACGATTACGTCACGAATTTCGTGTTTCTATTTCCGTTCTAAAAAAAAAATGCGCAAAAAATACTCATTTTGCTCTGAATGAATCACCAATTCAGATGAGATTCATATTTATTTCACTAACCGACTTCTTCTTGGTACGCAATTTGCAAATAGGATGTCATAGGAGAAATGGCAAATGAGAAATAAATATACTCTCTTAGTAACGGCGGTTACTATTCTATTGAGCCAAGGATCTGTCTTTGCGCAGGGAACACCAGCTGCGAAAACGGGAAAAGACAAATCTTGGTACGACTTGGTCAATTTTTCCGGTTACGTTGATGTATACTATAACTATACAACAAACAACCGGCAAGGTGCGACTCAAGATACAGCGGGAACTTTCCATACGTATAACAAACAATTCGCAGTAAATGCAGTTAAGTTATCAGCGGAAAAGTTGGCTGACAAGGAAAGCCCTTGGGGATTTCGTTTAGACCTTCAAAATGGTCAGAACAATATGTACCAAGAGCGTCCTTATCAGACTTCTAACTCTCTTCACAACATGCAACTTGTTCAACAAGCGTATGTATCCTTTTACTTCCCAGTATTAAAAGGATTAACATTGGATGTTGGTAAGATGGCTACGCATATCGGTCTTGAGGTCTTAGACTCCAAAGACAATATCGCCTACACCATTGGGTATGTGTTCTTCAACACAATCCCCTTTATCCATACAGGTGCGAGAGCAAACTTGCAAGTTACTGATAAACTATCGACTTCCCTCTATCTATATAACAGTGCACAAGGTACTGGTTACACAGGTAACGGAAATCAATTTGGTTATAACAACCTCACCGCATTCGGTGATACTTCAGCAAACTTGGCGCCAAGCTTAGCTAGTACGCAACAACATGCTTATGCTGATGGTCCAAATCCGACTAGAGCGATTGGAACACAAGTAAAGTATGCATTTACTGACAATGCAACACTTGTATACAACACGTTGACTGCAAACGACAACATCAAAGGAAGAGATAACAACGCACTTTATTACCTAAACAACAAAGTTGGGAATAATGGTTTTGCGCAACAATCTACTTTCAAGACTGACCACTGGATGATACAAAACTTGATCTTCATCTTCAAGCCAATCGACAGATTGACAACAATCTTCGATTATACTTACGGTGAGAGAAATGGTCAAACAAATGCAGCGGCGTATGGTTATGAAGAACCAGGAATTTCTAGAGGTAGCTTTAAAACTGCAACTGGTCTTTCTGATTCACAAATACCTTCACTTCCAGATGGTTTAGTGGCGGCTGGTTTTACAGATTCGACTTCGTTCACACGTCCGAATTCAATCAAACGAATCTACCAAACTTACCAATTGCAAGCGAAGTATGAATTCACTGAAAAGTTCGCACTCGGTTTCAGATATGAGTATTTGGATGACAAACGTTACGGTGGTATCCTTGCGGTTAACCCTCCTCTTTGGAACGTTACACCTGCAGATCGTTATGACCTACGTTTCCAAGAAGCACTTGGTACTCGACCTACTCCTAGTAACCTAGGACAGATTCGTACCATCACTTTCACACCGACTTACAACTTCACAGAAAACCTTCAAGTGAAAGTTGACTTAAGAAGAGACTACGGTCCTGGTAACCAATTCGTTGACATCCATGGCAGACCTGCATCTTACCAAAACGGAATCATTATCGGTGCCGTTGCCAAGTTCTAAGGAGAATAAAATGAAACTGAACATAACAAAAAGTATGGCAATGCTTTTCATCATGATCTCAATGGGATTGATAGCATCAAGCTGCAAAAGCGAATCCAGCGAAGATCGTAAGACTGATCAAGCACTTCTTTACCTGGTCAATTCACCTGCAACACCAAATGAGAACCAGTTCGTATGCCTTTCTGCATACAGCTTGGCAAACTCTTGTGTAACAGGGACAGTCCAGCTCTTCAACCCAGGTGTTGGTTGTGCAAATGCGACTTTGGATGCCCTTCCAACGACTAACGGAACGATCAACGAGCAGATGATTGCACTCAGAGAGTGTGTTCGTAAAGCTGTCAATGATCCGATCCAACCGTGCAACATGCCTCAGTTCTCGTATGCAACTGCAGGTCAAGTTGTAACGAACGTAATCAAAGCAAAGTGTGATGTTGCTGAGTATACAATAGCTCCAGCCACTACTACAACAAAAGTGAACCTCACAGGTCTCTTAAAGTATTAAGATCCTTGTGTTCATAAGATCAGGGAGAGAGAAATCTCTCCCTTTTTTTTATTCTACGGTTTTCAAACCATTCATTTTAGTTACATCAGTTTTGGTTTCAGGAGATAAAACCTTTCGAAAACCCACTCCCTCATCGGTGGCAGAAGCTGGTTTGATGTGATCCACTCTCTCTACGAGCACCTTTCTAAAAATAACAGTGATCTTTTCATCTGGATCTGATTCCGGGCTAAACTTGGAAACCGGTTTGTAGTATTCCCAGTAAATTCTCTCTCCGTAATATTTGATCTCGTCCGGCTCACCTAGGTATTTTCTTACGTACACATTGTTCTTGCCTGGAAGGACGTCTTTGATCTCACTTCGGAGTTTTAGACCTGCCAATTGTTCCACCGACATTTTGGCTCTTTCATTTCTCCGGCGTTCTTCAATGTCAGTAAGCTCCGCCTCAGATTTGTCTAAAAATTGCCGGCATTTGATTTCATCCTGAAAAGTGCTCATACAATTGGTATAAAGGGCTTGTTTGTCCTTCATCTGCACCTCGTTGGAGGAGGCACAAAAATTCAGCAAAACCGTTGAGCCAAGAGTGGTAAAAAAAAGTTTCTGATTCATAAAGTATCCCTACATTAGATTCTTTCTATTGATCAAATGTTTCCAAGAATCACTTTTTCTCTTAAACAAAAGAATTTTGCATGTCTTCTACGCCAAAATTACGTCAAATGACAATGAGACTATGAATATTGTAAGCTTTTTGGATCATTTAACAATTAGAAAACGACTGGTACTTTTACCCCTACCACTTCTATTGCCCATTTTCATCTTACTATATCTGCTTGTAGCAGAACAAAACAAAGCCATAGATTTTGCAAAAGCGGAGCTTGAGGGACTGAAGGCGATCGAACCTATCAACCGCGCAAACCAAGATTTTCATGTCCAATTGATTTCTGGGAATGATTCCAAGATATCAATTAAGGAATCTGTCGCCGAGCAAAAGAAAGTCATCCTTGGGACAGGACTGATTACAGAACAAGACAAGGAAATGAAAGAGTGGGTTACCACTTCCCAGGCTACTCCATTCAATCTAAAGAACACACTTGATTTTTTAAGCGCTACACGAGCGATCATTCTGAAAGTCGGAGACAATTCAAATCTCGTATTGGATCCAGACGTAGACACCTACTATCTAATGGATGCCACACTATTTCGTGTACCTGATATGATGATCGCGGTTGCAAGATTGAAAATCGTTCTTATCGATGAAATGAATGGTGACCTAGCCAAAAATCCCAAATTTTCGGATGACAGCCTTGCAAGAATAAATATATCAATTGAGCAAATCCGAAATCGGCAGAAGGAAATGCGTTTTGCACTCCGAAAAACGATCGATGCGAATGAATCCGTTAGAGAAAGTTTAACAAAAAGTGAACAGGAGATCATCAAACAAGGGGACCAATATCTACAAGATTTAAACTCTCTCCTGCTCGCACCAGTAAAACCGTCGGATCTAAACAATGCTCTCGCGCAAGTGCAGAAGGGTGCCTTACACGGCAAGTTCGTTCAAGATGTTGCGATGGGTCATCTTCAGGCTTTGATTGAACACCGAATTTCGAATTTCAAAAATGCCCGTCTTTCTTCACTCCTATTTGTGTGTTCCGTGCTTGCAATGTCCGTCTTTTTTGCCATACTCGTCATACGTAGTATCAGTAAGCCGTTAGTTAAAGTGCTCGGCAAAGTGGAAGAACTCTCTAGTGGGGATGCAGATCTTTCCGCAAAACTCCCGATTCATGGGCTCAACGAAATTTCACTGATTTCAAAATCCATCAATCAATTCCTTAGCAAGTTAAATGGAATCATCAATACACTTAAGTCCTCTGCAAAAGATTCGGATAAGGCTTCCGACTTACTTTACAATGATGCGATCTCCGTCTCCGATTCTGCTCAAGAACTTGCCGCCACTTCTGAAGAAGCCTCAGCTGCCCTAGAAGAGCTAACAACAAGTTTTGAAATTATGTTCAATTCTATCTCAAGCGAAACTCAGAGTATATTTCAGATCGTAACAGAAATGAAGAACATGAAAAACTCGATCGGAAAGATGGAAACTATGTTAGTTGATCTAGACAACCAGGCGATCTCTTCTTTTGAACTAGCCAAAATGGGAAATGAGACTGTCCACAGTACAGATGTTGCTATGGAAGAGATCAATACAGTCACAAAAGAAATCAGCGGGATTGTAGAGTTGATCAACGAGATATCTGAACAAACGAATCTCCTTGCACTGAATGCAAGTATTGAGGCCGCGAGAGCTGGGGATGCTGGTCGAGGTTTTGCTGTAGTTGCAGAAGAAATTTCCAAACTTTCAGATAAAACAAAAGAATCAGTCAAAAACATCAAACGATTAGTGGAAAAAAGTAACTCCGTTGTTGGCAATGGTGCCACTCATGTTGAAGAAACGGTGACAGTACTCAGCAAAATTGTAGAAAAATCTGATGAAGTCCAATCCTATGTTGCGAACCTCAAAGGCGAAATGGAACAACAAACAGGAAGCATTGACAGGATAAACAATGAGCTCACTGGATTAAAAGATATGGCTGAGATGATAGAACTCTCGAGCAAAGAACAGAAAAAAGCTTCACAAGATATGATGACTTCGATAAATACACTGGCTGGTGGTGCTCAAACATTGGCTATCAATGCAGAAGATCTGAAAGATGTCAGTGAGAAATTAAAAATCGTTTCGGATTCAATCAGCGGCATAGCCGCTGAGTTCAAAACTGATTAGAGATTATTTTTTCCTTCGACTTGACTTACGTTCAGAACTTCCGCCAGAGCTGATTGAAGTTGACACCTGAGGTTTGTTACTTGGTTTTTTCTGAACTTCATTTCCAAACATGTCAACTTCTGCTCTAGTCTCCTCACCAACTTTTTTATACTCTCTTGGTGTGGTCTCTTTTACAGAATTTTTGTCTGAATCTGTTACTTCAATACGTAACAGAAAGGAAATCACTTCATTTTTTAGATTCTCAACTAACTGATCAAAGAGTTTAAATCCTTGCAATTTGTATTCGACTAGAGGATTTTTTTCTCCGTATCCTACCGTCCAAATGCCTTCCTTTAAGTGGTCCATTGCATACAAATGGTCTTTCCATCTGTGATCTAAAATATCCAAGAAAACATTGCGCTCTATGGATTTCCAAATATCCTCACCGACTCTTTCGATTTTGGTTTGGTATCCGGCACGAATCGCTTTCGCAACATCATCGAATAGTTTGAGTTGCGGATTCGATTCTTTTTTGTAATTTTCAATAGAGATATTGTGCTCAATGCCTAAAGATGAGAGCCATTCTTGCAAATTTTCGATCAACCAACCGCTCGTATTATTACCTTCGCAGTGAACAAGGATTTGATTTTCCGCAACTTCATCTATGAACTCAATCAGTTTGTCTGACATCGAGCCCTTCTCTAAGAGCTCATTTCGAATTCCATAAATGTAAATGCGTTGACGGTTCATAACATCATCATATTCTAATAAATGTTTTCTTATATCAAAGTTGTGACCTTCTACTCGCTTTTGCGCCCGGGCAATGGCATTGGAAACCATGCTGTGTTCAAGTTCTTGGCCCTCAGGCATTTTGAGTGTATCCATGATACGCGCAATCCGATCTGAACCAAAAATGCGCATTAGGTCGTCTTGCAAGGAAAGATAAAAACGGGAAGAACCAGGATCTCCCTGCCTTCCGGATCTACCTCTTAACTGGTTGTCGATACGACGAGACTCATGTCTTTCTGATCCAATGATATGCAGTCCACCGGACTGGATCACAAGATCATGATCCTTTCTCCATTTTCTAGCCGATTCTAATATATCAACACATACCTTTTTGATCTCTGCATTTAAAATTGATGATATAGATGTTTCTGCTTCATCAAATTTTTGTTTGATGATAAGCTCTCTAAAAAAGTAGATTGGATCCATATCGGCCTTGGAATGAAGACCAATTTTTGCGGCCTTTTCATCCAATAATTCCAAGTCTTCTTTGTACTTTGCCGCTCCACCTAGTACGATGTCTGTTCCTCGTCCCGCCATATTAGTTGCAATGGTAATGGCACCAGGTTTACCAGCATTGGCCACAATTTCGGATTCTCTTTCATGTTGCTTCGCATTCAATACATTATGTGGAAGTCCATTGGCAGTTAAAAGTTTTGATAAAACTTCAGATTTTTCAATGGATATGGTTCCGACTAGTATCGGTTGCTTTTTAGCGGCGCGATCTTTGATGTCTTTGATAACAGCATCAAATTTTTCTCTCTCTGTTTTATAAACTCGGTCAGCTAGATCTTCCCTTTTTACCTTTACGTTGGAAGGAATCACGATGACGTCTAAGTTATAAATCTTTTTAAATTCCTCGGCTTCGGTGTCTGCAGTTCCTGTCATACCTGCCAATTTCTTATATATGCGGAAATAGTTTTGAAATGTAATCGATGCGAGTGTTTGAGATTCTCTTGCAATCGGTACGCCTTCTTTTGCTTCGAGTGCTTGGTGGAGTCCATCCGAATACCGTCTTCCTTTCATTAGACGACCTGTAAACTCATCGACAATAATTACTTCTCCATCTTGAACTACATAATCTTTGTCTTTATAAAATAATTTATGCGCTTTTAGGGCCTGGCTCACATGATGAACAAGCTCGATATTGTCGGCATGATAGAGGTTCTCTACTTCAAGTAACCTTTCGACATGGTGAACGCCTGCTTCCGACAAAATCACATTTTTTGCTTTTTCATCAACTTCGTAATCTTCTCCATCTACTAACTTCGGTATGATTTTATTTACTTTTAAATACTTGTCCGTTGATTCTTCGGCTGGACCGGAAATGATAAGTGGCGTTCTTGCTTCGTCGACTAAAATTGAGTCTACTTCGTCCACAATCGCAAAGTTATGTGACCTTTGCACTCTGTGTTCAAAATAACTGACCATATTATCACGAAGATAATCGAAACCAAACTCGTTATTTGTACCGTAAGTAATGTCCGCTCCATATGCCGCTTTTCGTGCTTCATGATCCATATCATGCTGAATTACGCCAACGCTTACCTTTAAAAATTCAAAGATAGGCTTCATCCAATTTGCATCCCGTTTCGCAAGGTAATCATTTACAGTTACAACATGCACGCCGTCACCAGAGAGAGAATTGAGATAAATGGGAAGAGTCGAGGTCAAAGTTTTTCCCTCTCCTGTTTTCATCTCAGAAATGTTTCCCCAATGTAAAGAAATTCCACCCATCATCTGAACATCAAAATGCCTCATGCCCAAAGTACGGTAAGCGACTTCTCTTACTGTTGCAAATGCTTCAGGCAAGATATCATCAAGAGTTTCGCCTTTCTTTAACTTCTCTTTAAATATAGCTGTTTGATTTGTGAGATCTTCATCGCTCATTTCTCGTATTTTTGATTCAAATGAATTGATCTGAGCAACAATAGGTGTGAGTCTTTTTAGATCACGTTCGTATTTACTGCCGAATAATAAAGTTAAAACCTTTTGAAACATATGCCATCCATTAAATAGTTAAAATATTACGAAATAGTGTGCGAGCAGAAAGCTCCATCTCACTTTGTTTTTTATACATATCGCTAAAGTCACCTTTACCTTTCGCGATAAATTCTTTATGCACATCCATCCATACTTGAAGCATACTAGATGTTGGCTCTAAGTGAGTTTGTAACGCAAAGATGTGATCTTCATATGAAAACATTTGATTGGGATAAAATGATCCTTCGAGTAAATGTTTTGATCCTTGCGGAATAGAAAATACATCTTCATGTAAATGAAATGCCTGAACTTCCTGTGAATTGATCCCAGAAAAAACGGGAGATGAGAGATCTTTGATTTTCAAGCTTGAAAAACCTACTTCAGGTCCTTTTTCACCGACTGATACAGTTGCACCTAACGTTTTTGCGATGATTTGTGAACCCAAACAGATCCCAACTAATTTTTTCTTCGGAGTGGCGAGGATACTTTCCACAAGCGAGTAGTATGGTTTAAAAAAAGAATCCATATTTGGATCAATGACCGATTGAGGTCCACCTAGTAAGACGATTAGCTGATAATGGAGATGTGACTCAGGTAGTAGTTGTACACGAGTATCATATGCATTGAAAAAATTGATCATCCAACCATTTTCTCGAAGAATGGGCTCAAGGATGCCCGGTCCTTCACAATCTTTGAATCGAATGAAGAGTGCTCTCATGGATTTACCAGCCCAAATTGGTGTCTAAAGAATTTGACTTTAGGATCCATCTGAATGGCATCTAACTTTGATTCTTCCGAAATAGATCCAATAAAATTATAATAGAGACGAAGTGGTTTTGTTTCAAATAAGAGAGTTTCGGGTGTCCCTGTCACAAGCCCTCCTTGTTTGATTTCAAAGGGAGGTTTCATAAAAAGAACCGGCAATAAAATCTTACGTTCCTTAACTTCACTAAGCATCCTTTCTTTCGCTTTACCGAATGCCTCTCCCCAACTTGCAGTACGAGGCAAATCCGGAACAATTTGATAAGGATCCACGACCATAAATAGCTTTCGACTAGGAAACTGAGCGAGAATTTCAGAATGAATGTAGTTTAAGGCTGGGATTTCTTTCCAGCAGGGCACACAATCCGGAGAATATACATTCAATGCGATGAGTTCATACTCAAAATCCGAAAATTGGACGGGATTTCCTGAGATGTCGACTGCTTGCCACTCAGCTTCCCCGAAAAAGGAAGATTTAGAGGGAGCACATTGTCCAAAAATCAGTAGGAATAGAAGAGAGAGAGCGGGGAAAAGTGGTAGTCCCATTAGGTTTCTTTGTTTCCATCCTTCATTGGGAAACAGGGATGTAAAGCCCGTTTTAGAACTTTGCCTTGACAATTGGAGCCTTTCTCCCATGCTGGCGTAACATTCCATTCCTATCCCTGGGGAATCTACAAAATGAGCCAAGCATCCAAAGAAGACTTCGACATCGTATCCTTAATTGAACTCTGCCGCGAAAAAAAGTATGAAACTTGCGTGGCTGGCTTTGGTGCCATCGATAAAATCGAAAAAATCACCCTTCCTAAGAAGCTTAAAAATAGAAAGCTTACAGTACAAGCACTTTATGCCCTTACCAATGATTTAATTCAATGGAAATACCTTTCCAAAGAAGAGAGAGAAAAGATCCAAGAAGAGAAGGACAAGATTTCTGGCGTTTCTTCTACTCAAGGATCATCATTTGCACCACATGCTGAAGAAGATACAGACGAAGACTTTATACCTGAAGAAGAAGCACGTAAACCAGAAGCTCTAGACGAAGACGGTTTCGAAGACGAGTTCGGTGATGACGAGGAAGAAGAGGAAGAAGAAGACGATGACTTCGATGACGATGATGATGCCACGGAAGATGAAGAAGAGGAAGAAGACTAGGAGTTTGTCTCATTCCTTTTGAATCGATCTTCTCTGAAGGTCAACTTTCCAACTTTTTCAATCCATCAAATCAACTCTACCTCCACTCTAGAATCAACCCTTCCAAAGAAGGGTTGAGATTTGCAGAACAATTCACACCCACAGATACTGGAATCCATTGCATCATAGGGCTTGGAGCACTTCACCATTTAGCGGCCGCTATCCAATTTTATAAGGATCGTTTGTCTCCGCTGTTATTATGGGAGCCAATTCTTGAAATAGAAACGGCTGAAGAATTCCAAACATCACTTTTAAAGATAAAAGACCAACTTTTTGGCCTTCGTATCCCTTTTTTAATTTTAAAGTCAAATGATTCACGATCCATCTGGCGAGAACAAATCGTGACCTTTTTAAAAGAAACAGGCGCCCATTCCATCAACATTCTCCCCTTTCCAAGTTACCAAAGAATCGTCCCAAACGAAATTCACTCCTTCATTGAATTTTTAAAGTCAGTTCAAAACGAACAAAGCCAGATCAATTCCAATACAAAAGCTCACTTTCAAAAAGTCTGGACTCATAATTATTTAAAGAATATGGAAAGAATCTCTAGTCGTAAAACGGGGATCAGTTGGCTGTTTGAAGTTAAGATTTCCAATTTAATTCCTGTATTTGTGGGTGCAAGTCCCTGTCTCGAAAATGAAATACCAAAATTAAAACAAAATCGAAATTCCTATCTAATCTTTTGTAGTGATACTGCGGTCCAATTTCTACTTAGCAATCAGCTGGAACCTGATTATATTTTATCGTTTGATTCTGGGAGAGGGACTTTGTTTCATTTTTTACCGACCATTCCCCAAAATATTCCAATCATTACTTGGTTAGGTGCCAATACACATATTTTTGATCTAAAAAATCCTCTCGTTCTTACAAATACAAATTATCCAATGGATCAAATCATTCAGACGAAATTAAAGAACATTTGGCCGAGCTTAGAGAACCCGAGTCTGAATGTAGCAGGTATAGGAAAGGCGATCGCTTTGCTTGGTCGTTCAAAAATGTTACTATTGGCAGGTGTTGACTTCTTGGCTGAAAATGGAAAATCACACTGTCGGGGAACGGGGTATGAAAATTATCGTCTACCAAAAGTTAATCGAAAGTTAACTTGGCAAGCCCTCAATGAAAATCGAATGTATGCAAAAAAAACTGGGAAAAATAAAATAGCTTCCGAAAAATTATGGGCAGAAGTCAGTTCGCTTAAGGTTCTATATTTAAAAGATCATAACATCGATTCGATCCAAGGTATAAATCAAAAAGAAAGAGAATGCATTTATGGCTTTCAGGGATTTCCCCAAATTGGTTTCGGTGAATGGGAACAGGCTTTCCAAACTTTTCCCGATGTCATTTCACCTGACACCATCTCTCGTTGGTTTCTTAAGCCCCAAACAAAATAGGTATTTCACTAAGATTCCAATCTGCTTTCTCCCGATTGGATGGAGCTTTCAATCCTGGGGAAGTCACCTTTTTAGTTTTTTGTGCTTGGGAGAGTGAAACTAGGATTTGTTCTAGTCTACTTTGCATCAATTGGTGCAATTCTTCCCGATCCTCCATTCCCATCCATTCCTGTTTCTTTTCTAATTCAATCAATCTCTTCATTGCCTTTCTCCTGATTGAATGTATCATAACAAATTACTGGGACAAAATAGTGTGCAGGGGAAAATAAAATATTTGATTTCCAAATAACCAAATACGATTTACAAGAGAGTTTTCTTCAGAAAGGATAGCATAGTGAATTTCCAAGAAATCATCTCGCAATTAGAAACCTCCAAAGAATCCCGAATCAACTACTACTTCGTAACGGAAGAACAAAATCAAGAAATCTATGCACTACTTGTTCATGTGATGGGATATATGGACAAATTGTATCTAGTAGAAGTTGTCTTCACGGTTTTGAAGGAACTTCTTATGAATGCAAACAAGGCGAACGCAAAGCGAGATTATTTCAATAGAGAAAACTTGGACATTCAAAACCCTGTCGATTATGAAAAAGGGATGTCCAAATTTCAAGAGAACATCATTCTCAAATGGAATGAACAATTAGCACATTTGGATGGAGGCGCTTTTTACATCAGCCTTCTCATGAAAGTTGAGAACAAAACAATACATTTTGCAGTTGAAAACAACGCACCGATCACATCTGAAGAACTAGCACGCGTTAACAAAAGAATTGAAGTAGCCAAAAACTACAATGATCTTTCAGATGCATTTGCAGATGTTTCAGATAGCACCGAATCGGCAGGACTCGGTATTGTTCTCATCCAACTTCTCCTCAAAAATTCGGGTATCGGTTCAGATAAATTTCGCCTCAACACAAACGATAAATTAACACGTGCCACACTTACTGTTCCTGAGATCACTACTCCTCAGGAAATCACTACTACACTCAAAACGAAAATTTTGAATGAAATCGACGGATTACCTCCGTTACCTCATTCACTTACAAAGATCATTCAGCTTTGTAACAATCCAGATTCAGACTTAAATATCATTGCTACCGAAATTGAAAAGAACCCTGCACTTTCTGCTGACTTACTTAAACTATCTAACTCTGCATTTTTCGCTAACCGAAGCCAAGTTGGGTCGATCATCCAAGCAATCAAGGTAGTAGGACTCAAAAATTTACGTAACCTACTCTATGTTTCGGGCGTAAGAAAGATTATGGATGGCCAGTATGGAAAAATGATGGATGTTTGGGATCACTCAAATCGTTGTAGTTACTATGCAAGATTCCTTGCATCTGAACATGCTGTCACAAGTAAGATTGTGGATATTATTGCCGTCAGTGCACTGTTACACGACATCGGTAAATTCTTGTTGCTTTCCGTTGATAGAGCATTTTTCAAAAAAATAGAGACCTATCAAAGAGGTTCCGATTCTGGCAATTCAACCCTCCTTGAGGAGATGGCGATAGGTCTCAGTCACCCGCAGTTAGGTGCACTTCTTGCTGAAAAGTGGGAATTCCCTGCTGATCTTCGTGTTGCGATTGAATACCACCACAAACCATTTATGGCACCTGCTGAATTACGCGACCTAGTCGAAATAGTTTACATGGCGAACATGATGAGCGATTTCCAAGAATCGAAAAAAGGTTTTTATGCAATTGATAAAAACCTTCTCGCCAAATTTGGCTTAGATGATATTGAAACCTTCAAAAATTCGGTGAAAAAAGTGGAGACTCTTTACAAAAACTCCAATGCATAATTTTCTCCGTTTCGAAGATGTATCTTACGTTCGAAACGGTGTAACTATTTTAGACAAATGCACTTTTACTCTCAATTCAGGGGAAAGCCTTGCCATCCTCGGTCGAAATGGTGCAGGCAAAACAACACTCATCAATTTGCTGTATGGTTACTTCTGGCCAACATCCGGCCGGATATTCGTATCAGGTGAGGAATATGGAACTACTCCGATCAAACCGATCCAAGATACGATTGGGATATTACAATCAAACCACCAAGATCAGCTTTTACAAAAATCTCTCTCATCCACGGAAGTGATCATTACTGGAATACACAGAACCTTAGGCTTGTATAAGCCTGTAACAGAAAATGATTTGGATTTGGCATATAAGGCTCTTGCATCCATACAAATGGAAGCAAAAGCAGATCAGAAATTTTCAACACTTTCATCGGGAGAAAAATCAAAAATTCTTTTACTCAGAGCACTTGGCATTGGTATCAAACTTTTGATTTTGGATGAACCAACAGCCGCCCTCGACTTCACTGCAAGATATCATCTTGAGAAAAGTATGGAAATGATCAAAAATGCAAATCCGAACCTCACTCGAATTTTGATTACACATCGTGTAGAAGAAATACCAGAAGACTTCCACAAAGTTATGTTATTGAAAGAAGGGAAAATACTCTCGTATGGCGATAAGGATGATGTGCTTACGAAGGAATCACTTTCAGATTTATATGAATTGGAATTAGATCTAAAAAAAATAAGCCAGAGATTTTTTATCTCTGGCATCAGGTAACACCAAAATCGAAGTTATACGAAGTATTTTTTAATACTTCGTTCTATTAAGAAATGCAGATTCATTGCATCCTGCACCGCCGACATCCGTAATCGTTTTTTCAGCTGAAACACAAAATAGTTTCCACCAACGATTTGAATGGCTCGGGCTGATGGAGTAATTTCGCACCTCACCGATGCTTCCTTTGAATACTCTGACAGTTGCACCCGATACACCCATATCTGCTTCACCAGACCAGTTATAAATACTGTAATATCTCACTGGTTGGTTCCAAATGGCACCTTGGAGGGTGATCGTTTCAGGTCCATAGCCTGTCGTAATGTCGAAGTCTAGCTCTCCATTTCGAGCTCCAAGTGGTGCTTTACGATTCCATACGATTCGTTGGGCAGAATCAGTCGGACTGTATTGGACATGTGAATCTAAGTCTCTTGGTTTTGCCCCCCAAGATAAAACGATTCGCATTTCACTATCACCAAGCAACGGTGAAACGAGAATGTTTTGGTTTGGTGGAGTGTCCGAACCTGCCGCAATCACTGTTCTGAAAGTGGTAGCATACGTCTCCGAGTTACTTGTACAGTTTCCACGTTTACCATTGCCAGACACTTCCAATGTATAATTGCCTGGCGGAACATTTGGTATCGCGTATGATCCATCCGTTGCTGTTTTTACGGCTGGAATCGTTACACCATTGCCATCAATTGCATATGGTCCTGATTTTACATTTACTCCCGGACGGATTCGTGCCGTCAGGTCACAAACTCCTGTATTGTAAAGTGCAGATAATGCCCTTCCCGAAATCGCGGCTGGGGTTTGAGTGCCAGGAACAAAAGTTATGATATCAAAATTGGTTGTCGCATTAGCTTGGATATCTACTATACCTTCTACAGTTTTGTAGCCGGCCGAAACAAATCTCACTCTCCAACGACCAGCATTGATATTAAAAATCGTATACTGGCTTGCGTTAGAAAAGGATGTGGAACCACTTTCAATGGAAGCTGGTTGGACACCCGCCGTTGGTCGAATGGTGCCAGAATTTGGATCAACTACTTCAAGCGAGTAAGCACCATTAAATGAAAAACCACCAGGAAGCTTAACAGAACCTGAAAGATGTCCGCGACCATTATTTGTGATCACAGGTGTATTGACGGATACTGTGCCACCAGATGGACCAACTTCCACCGGAAAGTATGTGGTTATCCCATTTTTTTCAACCCGAAGACTATATGTACCTTGTGGCACATGAAGAAATGAATAGGATCCTGTGGTCGATGATGTTAAGGAACCAATGATTTGATCCTGGCCTGACTGACGTAATGCGGAAACGGAACAGACCCCGTTATCAAAAGTGCCAGAACAATCCCGTCTTACATCTGCTACAAAGTTGCCACCTTCAAATCGACCTAGAGTTAAAGTTGCTCCCGAGACAGCTGAGGTAGAAATGGCATCAGTTACAGTTCCTGAAATAGTCGCACGTATAGCATGTACAGCTGTTCCCGCTACTGTAAAAGTAACAGGGTTTGTTCCAAATTGATTCGTTGCAACTGCTGAGTTGTCTACGCGAATGGAAGTGGGTGCCAAGTAACTCAATCTAGGACTAGCAACCGTTGGATCCACAACAACAGCTTGGTAGGAAGATTGTCTGAAATTATATTGATCCCCATTACTAACTGTTATCGAAGCATTTTCATCATTATCCACTGCGATTGCATCCGCTTGCGATAATAGTGTAGCACCACCAGCAAGTAATGTTTGTAAGGCATAACCAACTCGTTCAGAGTCGGATGTAAGACCAGTTGGCAGCGAAACTACCCTTGAGTTTCCATTGAACGCAAACGACCCATTCGAAGTAATTGCAATGTGCGCTAAAGGCGACCCCGAAGTAGTCGTATTGCCGAGTAAAACAACAAAGAGGCCCGACTGGTTTGAATGAATGCTTGGATTGGAAGGTGCAGTGTCTCTAACTGCAATGGTTCCTGCAATTTGAGATCGATTCGGAATGGAAGTCATGGAGATATTTCCTGCATTGAAATCACTTCCATTTAAAACGATGGAAAGCGGATTTGATGAACACGGTGTTGCATTTCCATTGCACCAATTTTCGTACCCAGGAGCAGAAATGTAATATGCCCAAGAACCTGCCGCGGCTGTGAAAAAAACTTGGCTATCGGAAGGTCTTATCTCATACACTTTGTTTCCATAGGTATTGTAGTTCCACGGTCCATTTCCTTGGTTAGCCACCAAACAAGAAGTCGTAGGCGAAACGGCACAACCACAAATTGATGGTGAGGATGCGGCATTTGTAGAACAATTGACTCCCGCGACTCCGCTCATCGCCTCCAGAATCCAGAGTCGAACTCCATTTCCTATCGTTGGGTCATTCAACAAGTAAACTATATTTGATGGTGGTTGCGTGCGGTCTGGACGAAAGTTTATCACAGAACCAGATATATGAGTTCCGTTACCATCTCTCACATAACCAACTACATTCGAAGGTTTCGCAACTATTCCAATAGGAGAACCAATAGCGACTACCTTTGTTCCTGCATTTGGTGCCGGAGAAAAGAGAAAGGATTGGGATACCGTAAAAAAGTTCGGTCCCGATACTTCAATGTAATACACACCGCCAGGAAGCCCGCTTCCCGATAGTTGAAACGCTCCACTCCCAGTTCTTGTGATTGTGTCAATTACAGCACCTAATTCGTTTTTCAATTTGATTGTAAAAACGGTAGACGTGTCATTTAAAACGGCTCCGTTTAACACATTGCCGCTCAAGGCGATACTGCTTTCTGTAGCAGCCATCCATGGGAGACTTGTATCGCCTAAATCAACAATGGTTGGAACCGACGGGTTGGTTCCTTGAAATGTAAAATGAATAAAATCTGAGTTTTGTGCAAACGTCTGTCCACTTGCAGTTACAGAGGATCCGTCATAAACAACCGTATAATTTCCGTTAGGAAGATTTGGAAGGTTAAAAACAAAACTTCCATCCCCAGCGGTCGTCGTTTGGGCCACCGGATTGCCTTCGCTATTGTTTAAAATGACAACGACTGATCCTAAACTTCCATTTGGAACAACGACTCCGTCACTGTTAAAGCCAGTCGTGGAGACGGTTCCCGAAATAATCGCTGGACCAGATGTGTAATACAATCTTTCAGCAAAAAGATCACCTACGTTAACTGAGGTATAACTAGGTTGAGTTGGATCAAATACAAAAGTAAAATCTTGGTAAGTATAATTTAATCCATTTGCTGTATTGATTAGGACGCGATAATTATTATTGGGAAGATCAGCAATGTTGAATCGAAAACTTCCATCTGCATTTGCATTCGTTGATGAAACAAGGCTATAGCTTCCACCATTTGCAACTTCTATCCTAACAATGATTTGAGTCAGATCCAAACACAATGGCCGTGCAGGAGCACCGGGAATTCCACAAACGTCTGTCGCCGGTACGCCCGAAGTTACTGGTCGAATTACTCCGAAAATTTGAGCAGGTCCCGATGTGGGTACTTCTTGAATCGCATTGTTTTCAGGGATTCCACCAGATCCACCGGGAGTGGTAGAATCACTGGAGGAAGGAAGGGGGACTCCATTCGAATCAGGAGGACTTGTCGAGTCATCAGCAAGACCCGTCGCGTTTCCAGCACCACCAATACCCAACAAAAACCAAAATGGCGCCGATTTGTTCTTTTTTGAACAATCTACCACAAGAAAAGAGAGGGTTAAGACGAGAAAATAGATCCCTCGTTTACACATAAATTCACCTCAGTTAAGTTCGCTTTCATTTACAAATTAAATCGAGGGAAATGCCTAAGAAATCCCCTCGCCTGGCAAAAATTAAATGTTACAATTTTCGAATCAAACATATTTTTTTGTTCTGCGATAAAAAAATTGTACTTATTATGTCACATAGTTTTAAAACTGACTCTTTTTTCCGTTGTTGGGAGCTAGAAAAGGTTTTCTTTTCTAAAATTTGATCCATTTTATAGTAGCGCATGCCGGAATTTTTTCAGTCCCTACCTTCGATTAAACCATTACTCATACCATTTACATATGGTTTCGTGGGTTGGGTTACGAATTGGCTGGCATTAAAAATGACCTTTTACCCCATCAAATTCTGGGGAATACCACCTTATTTGGGATGGCAGGGTATCATTCCAAGAAAGGCACACAAAATGGCAAGTAAGTCAGTGGATATCATTACGGGAAGGTTAATGAATATCCAAGAGGTCTTCTCGCGTGTTGATCCCATTCGTGCCGAAAAAGAATTTTTGCCTTCGTTAGATGTTTCTATTAAAGAAACGATGGAAGAATTTGTAAACAGCGTTGATCCAAAACTTTGGAATTTGATACCAGATATTGTAAAAGAGGAAATCTACCATAAAGTAAGAAGGGAGTGTGGGTTTACGATTCGAAATGTAATCAGACGTCTGCAAGCAGATATCACGACTCTCTTCGATGTGAAAGCTCTGGTTTTGAAAAAGCTTTCCGGTAATAATGTTGGGTTAGTCGTTGAACTCTTTCAAGAAGTGGGTGCTCCAGAGTTTCGTTTCATCGAACGCTCAGGATTTTACTTTGGATTTTTACTCGGACTCATTCAGATGGTTTTTTATATTTACTTTCCAATTTGGTGGACCTTACCTCTGCAAGGTGTCATCGTTGGATACCTTACAAATTATCTAGCTCTCGAAATGATCTTTCGACCATTGCTCCCCAAAAAAATCATTGGCAACTATTATTATCAAGGATTGTTTTTAAAGAGACAAAAACAAGTTTCTTATCTTTATGCAAAGTTAGTTGCGGAAAAGATTCTAACTCCAAAAAATGTTATGGAAGAATTAATATTTGGAAATGCGGCAGAAGAAATTCTTAAGCTCATCAAAGAAGCCATTATTAAACAAGTGGATCAAATGACACTTCTAGCAAAGCCTCTTCTTTTTGCAACGGGCAAATGGGAAAATTATGAATTAGTCAAAGATAGGGTTGCATTGCGAATGTCTGCAGATGCTGTTCAAAATTCTTCTCAACTTGAAGCCTATTTGGGAGAGGCCCTCCAATTGGAACAAACCATGGGAGAACGAATGGCAGCACTTCCTGCCGCTGAATTTGAATCAATACTTAGGTCAGCATTTCAAGAAGATGAGATGCTGCTAATTCTAGTCGGCGCAGCTTTGGGCGCGATTGTCGGTTTTTGTCAGATTTATTTACTTTAAGGAAGCGAAAATGATTTCTAAATCAATTCTACTTACTGGGGGTTCAGGTGTCATTGGACGCACGTTATGTGAAAGATTAATAAATACTCACAAAATCATCGGCATTGGAACAGATTATTCTAGAATCCCTGAATTCATTCGTCATCATAAAAATTTCAAATTCTATGAAAGAGATTTTCTCAAAATCAAATCGGTCGACGATTTACAAATCACAGAAAAGATCGACATCGTAATCCACCTTGCCGGTTTGGTTTCAGGCAATAACAGATCAGAAGAGGATTACTTCAAAATCAATGCAGGTTCCACCAAACTACTCTTAGATTTTTCTTTCAAAAATTCGTGTAAGGCGTTTGCCCTGGCTAGTTCTGTGTCCGTTTTAAGTGGTAAAAGTGTATATGCTAGGTCCAAGCTTCAAGCCGAGAAGTATTGCTCTGAAGCTAATCTCGATACCTCAATTTTTCGTATTGCTTCCGTTTACGGGAATGGAACCAAAAGTTTTGTTTCGAAGCTATATTCCCTATATAAAAAAGGAATCTATCCTTTTATAAAAACAGAGAAGCCAAAGTCGTTGATTCATATTGAAGACCTTGTCCAAGTATTGGTTACCTGGGTAGAAAAGGTTTCCAAAGGTGAATCTGTGCTACCTGTTTATGTCATTTCTCATCCGGAATCTGTCACCATTAGAGAAGTCGTCGGAATGTTTCAAGGTCAAAACAAGGGATTTCGTCGTCTACCCATTCCCGTGTTTAACTTTGCCGTGTCTATTTTTGATCAATTCTATCAATTCCAAAGAAAACTAAGAAAGTTGCCATTTCACAGCTCTCCCTTAACTCCGCTTTTGCATTCGATCGAAATCTATGATGCGGTGTCTTGGAATCAATTAGGAATAAAACCGAATTGGGATTTGAGAAAAGGAATCTCTCAGTATAAATAATTCAGGTAGAAGATGCCGATAATGGTAACAATGAAAAAGTATCTAGTCCTAGTCCTCCTCTCTTTCTCCACTTCCAGTTCACTCATGGCAGGGACTTGGATCGAAGATTCACTCGGTTTTGCTTTTGAATTTCCTAGAGGTTGGTCGAAGGCCGTCTTACGAAATTCGGAATCTGCAAGGATTCAATTTGCGAAAGCCAATCGAGACGCAATCCTACAAATTGACACGGTTCGCAGAACAAAAGATTATGATCTGGATCGATTCATTGAGGAGACCATAGACACATTCCTCAAAAAATACCCTGATCTCAAAGTTGCGCGCGAAAAAGTATTGGAAGAAGAAATGCAGGGCTTTGATGAATCCGTATTTTTAGTTCTTCATTATACGGAACACAAAAACTCCATCTCAAATCGTTTTCTCTTCCACAAAAAAGGAAACATCTATTACGTTCTGCAGGCAAAGACCGCTAGATCTAGATTTTCCCTCTATGCCCGCGACTTGGACATGATCATGAAAACCTTTCGACTCGAACCTCGAGTCAAGACCCGATGGAGAAACGATAGCCTTGCCTACCTTGATCCAATTCGTGATGAGAAGGCGATTCAATACATTTCAATCACCATACGTCCGATTGATTCCTATCCAAGCGACAAACCTACTTCCGCGGTTTCTAGCGATACGTGGCTAAATACGGTCGACGGGTTTAAAAATCCTTTTTCACCGAACTCGGAGAATACAGATTCACCAGGTGGATCCGACTTGGATAAAAAACCAGTCAAATCAGGGGAAGATTCCAATGGTCCGAACGTACCCCCGGAAACGGATCCCCTTTAAGAAATCAATTATCTACATACCTCCGAATTTCAAATTTAAAGTTTGGGATGAAAAACGCTTTTTCATCCCTACAATTTTAAAAACTTGTCAAATTTAGAATTATTCTACAAATTTAATATGAATACTTTCGAATTACTTATTGGAGCAACCGATGGAAAACTTAGATTTTAATGCCCTCTCTTTGTATTCAGTTCGCTGGATACATTATGTAGCTGGCGTTTGCTGGATTGGACTTCTTTACTTTTTAAACCTTGTGAACGTACCAGTACAAGGTAAATTGGATGCAGGTGTGAAAAAAGTGCTAACACCAGAACTTATGCCAAGAGTTCTTTTTTGGTTTCGTTGGGGCGCTATGGTAACTTTCCTTTCAGGACTCACTTACTATGCTCTTCTTTTTGAAAAAGGCGGCCTTAGAACTAGCGCTCCGAATTGGACAGCATGGATTCTTCTTGGTATGTTACTCGGAAGCATCATGTGGTTCAACGTATGGTTTGTCATTTGGCCAGCACAAAGAAAAATCATCAATGGTGTAAAATCCGGAAATGCCGCAGATGCTTCGATTCCAAAACGAGCACTTTTGTTCTCGCGCATCAATACCTTCCTTTCTGTTCCAATGTTATTTTTTATGGGATTTGGAAGGCATGTAGGAACAGGAGTTCCAATGTTGTCCGTTGATGGTCTCGTAGTGGTTCTATTAGCTGGAATTATTGGAACTGGGGTCGTTTGGTTCTCGATCAAACAATCAGGTACAATCAGCACAGAAGTTTAGTTTTTACTTTCCTTTCGCAACATCCTTAGGCAATTAATTTACTTGGGATGTTGCAGAATGATTGCCAGGGATTTTATTTGAAAAGTAAGGTTCTAAAGGCAACATGGATCCCTTTATTCCCTTTCCCACTCCTCAAATTTCAGAAAATCCCAATGCTTGGGATTACTTTTGGTTCCAATTACCCTATGGAGTTCCCGGTGTCATCTCGCTTATAGTCGGTTTATTCCTCAGTTATTTTTCATTTCAAAGAGTTTTGAACCAAAGAGGAGATGATCGAATCTTCGCGTTCAATCTCTTTCTATCTTTTTTTGGTTATAGCATACTTGGCCTAATCCTTTCCTTACGAGCATGGGTTTTAGACAAAGGCACTCTTTTACAATTGAACAACTGGCTCTATCTATTTGTAATACTCATCCTACCTACAAATTTTTATATTTGTTATTCTATAACTAGAAAGAAGATTTTCTTATATTATACCTACCTGTGCTGGATAGCCGTCGTGTTTGGTTATGTGGGAATCCTTCAGGGAAAAGGTTTTGTCAATGAATGGTTTGATTACTCATTCGGAAGTTACCCCAAAGCTTCCAACTATATAAAACCATTCGGAGTGATTCCGTTAATTGGCTATTTTACCCTTGTAATTCCATTTTTTACTCTCCGATGGAAGGAATTATCAGGAAAAATTCATCGGTCTTTGTTTATCGGATACAATATTCTTTTCATATTCACGATATCGAATGCACCCGTTTTATTAGGATACAATGTATATCCAGGATCTTTCTTTATATTTATCCCTTTACTTCTTATTTCTTACGGAGTGTTCCGGTCAGATTTCTTTGATGTAAACGAGCTTTTGTTCCAAAAGAATGGACTCTTCTACATTTTATTTGGTTTGGTATCGCTTTCGCTAATTTTATTGCCTGGTGCGGTTACTTTGGGTATGAATCATGAGGCATATAACAACCAAAAATGGTTGCCTTATGCTATTCCACCCGCTCTCTCTTTTTTTTGTTCTATTTTTATGGCGATCATCGTTGCGGGATCGAATCCTTCAGAAAAGCTCAATCAACTTTGTGCCTTTTCACTGATTATCACTGCCTTTTACAATCTACAATCCATACCCACAAAATTTTCTGTTGATTACATCGTTATGCTGCGAATCTCTCAGGTTTGTTTTCTTGTTTTTTCTTTGGCACCAAGCATACTCACTCGATTTGTCTTAAAAGTTATAGATTCCAAGCGACCACCACTTCTAAAGTTAGCTGATATCATTAGTGTTATTTGCGCCTCTCTTTCTATTACTCCTTATCTTTATAATGGATATTTTGTATACGAACAGTCTGTAATTCACAAAGGTTACCTTGTCCAATATCTGTTGGGTCTTAATGCATCTATATGCTTTTATATTGTTTTTAGAGAGCTAAAAATCAAATGGAAATCCATTCCAAAACTATCAATAGTTGTTATTGGAACCATTACTGTTTCAGGATTATTACTTTTGACAGCCTTACTTCCATCGAATGGTATCTATTTCCCTTTGCTTTCAGATTACCAATTTATACCCACCACGGTTTTGGGTTTTGCTGTATTAAAATATGGAGCATTTTCGATCAAAGGAAGGACTATTCGATTCAGTCAGAGATTAGCAAATCTTGGGATACTCGCCATTTTAATAGCGAGCGCTTTACAATTACCAAAATTTTTAGAAGATTTTGCAATAGAAGAATCGATGTTTCATCTATCTCTGGTTACACTTCCGCTCATTTTGTTTAATTATTTATTGGTATATGTCTTTGCACGGCCTCTTGCAGAAGAACTAGATCAAAATTATCTTTTATTGGAAGAAGCAAAAGAAAAAGCTGAGGTTGCAAACGAAGTATCTGAACGATTACTTCTCAATATCTTACCCAAAAAAATTGCTGAAGAAATTAAGAAAAAGGGATTCTACGAGCCTGAAACCTATGAAGATGTCTCAATTCTTTTCACTGATTTTAGAGGATTCACAAAAGTTGCAGAGACGATGGACAAAAAAGAACTCATCACAGATTTGGATGCTTGTTTTACACAATTTGATGAAATCGTTTCGCGTAACAAAATGGAAAAGCTTAAAACGATTGGTGATTCTTATATGTGTGCGGGTGGATTGCCTTCAGCAAATAGAACAAATGCGTTAGATGCCTGTCTTGCCGCTCTTGAAATTAGATCCTTTATGGATCAAATGAAAGAAATAAAGACAAGTTTAGGATTTCCATTTTGGGAATTACGAATCGGAATTCATACGGGGCCAGTTATTGCTGGCGTTGTTGGTAGATTTAAATTTGCATACGATATTTGGGGAGAAAGTGTGAATACCGCTTCAAGGATGGAAAGTTCAGGCGTAGTCGGCGAAATCAATATTTCTCAAGCCACGTACGACAAAATCTGCTTTTTGTTTGATTGTGAATATCGTGGAAAGGTAGAAGCAAAACACAAAGTAACTTTAGATATGTATTTTGTCAGGAGACTCAAACCCAAGTTCTCACGAGATGAACAAGGATTTGTTCCCAATGATAAATTTTGGAAGATCTATGAACGCATTCAAAATGGAGCCGTCCTGGTAAAGAAGCCCCATTCTACTTCCGTTTAGTGCTTTACTTTAAATATTAATTGCTTCACCTAATACAGCAGCTGCAGCTTCCATGACTCCTTCAGCAAGGGTAGGATGCGCATGAATCGTAGTCGCAAGCTCCTTTACAGTTAGCTCCATGTTTGCGCCCAATGTCAATTCTGAGATCATTTCTGTTGCCGCACCACCGATGATATGTGCCCCCAAAATCTCTCCATGTTTTTTATCTGAGATAATTTTGACCATACCTGAGGTGTCACCTTGTGCTTGTGCCCTGCCACTAGCAGTAAATGGAAACTTGCCTATCTGTAGCTCAAAACCCAGTGCGAGAGCCTTAGCTTCAGTGAGCCCAACACTCGCAACTTCAGGATGGCAATAGGTACATCCTGGTATATAATCATAATTCAATGGATGAACTTCTAATTTATGAGGATTTCCGATTCGAATCGAAATATCTTCCGCGGCTCGAACGCCTTCTGCACTAGCTACATGCGCTAATGACGGCGTTGGAATGCAATCACCGATCGCATAAACATTGTCCATTGTAGTTCGGTATCCCGAAGTAATTTCGATAAATCCGTTTTTGGTTTTTATGCCGCAGGCTTCTAATCCCATTCCAGCTGTATTGGGTGCAATGCCGACTCCAACGATAACACGCTCAAAGCTGAGTTTGTCTTTTTTGGCGGACTTTCGATCTTGTAAAGTTAACTCAACTGCACCACCCGAAATAGAAGCAGATTCGACCGCATAACTTAAGTATTGTTCTATATCTCTTTTTTTGAATGACTTTTCTAGAATCGATGAGATCTCTGCATCCTCATTGGGAAGTAGATGTTCTTGGAATTCAATTAGCGTAACTTTTGCACCCATTGATGCATAAAAGTCTGCAAACTCTACACCGATTGCTCCCGCGCCGATGATCGCAAGCGTCTTGGGAACAGTCTTTTGGACCATAGCTTCTCTAGCAGATAAAACTTTTTCCGAATCGAAAGGCAAAAATGGAAGGGCCTTGTTTTTTGCACCAACTGCGATAATGATAAAATCGGCGCCGTAAGTTGCGGATTCTCCTTTATCCGTTTTGACCTCAATGGTGTTTTTGTCTGTAAGTGTAGCAGTGCCTGGTATGACCGTAATTTGATTTTTTTTCATTAGGAACTCAACGCCTTTCGCCATCTGGTCAGCGACGTTTCTCGACCTTTTGATAACTGATTCGAATTCCGCAGAGACATTGTCTGCTTTGAGACCAAATGATGCGGCCTTTTTTAAATGTTCAAGCACATGCGCACTCTCTAACAGTGCTTTTGTGGGAATGCAACCCCAATTTAGACAAACACCACCTAGTTTTTCCTTTTCGATAATTGCTGTGGATAGGCCAAGTTGTGCGGCTCGTATTGCTGCGACATAACCTCCTGGACCTCCGCCGATTACGATGACTTGAAAACTTGCTGTATTTGCCATATGATCTCCCAATAGATTGAGATATCCGATTTCAAACGAAAGTCAAGATCTCTTTTTCGCCACAACAAGAATACGAGCACCAGTTTTTAAGTATTTATCACCAGCATAGCTACCAAACACATGTAAAACCTCAAATTTTGCATCTTCCAGAAAATTTTGAATTTGGGGGTAATGAAAAACTCGCATGGTGTGACGATCTTTAAGATCTTTATGATTCAAATTGTAAACGTAATTGACCTCAACAATTGCAACGTCATCTGCTCTTGTCATACGAAATCCTCGATTTCGGCGAATCGAAACGTTGCCTTGTCTGACATTGCTAACTGTCGTTAACGGTTTACGCTTGATACGATAGATTGGATCCGCATTCCAAATCTCCAAGATGGCAAGACCCGCCTGTTTTAAATTACGATGTGTGTTTCTTAAGAAAGTAATTACTGCATTGTCGTCTAATAGATAGTTAAATGTTCCAAAAAGACATGTAATAGCATCCACAGGCTGTTTCGCAAAATAGTCTTCCAATCGCCCATATTCAAAGGAGCAATGCGGATATCTCTGTTTTGCGATTTCTAGCATTCGGTTTGATCCATCAACGCCGAGGATCTTGAAACCCATTGCTTGCATTTCTTTCACATGCTCGCCCGTTCCACATCCGATATCTACGATCGTTTGAATTTTGTGTCTTTTGAAAGTTTCGCGTAGAAATTCCACCTCTTCGGGGAACTTTCTGCCAGCTTCTTCAATCGTGAAATAATATTCAGCAAGTTCGGTGTATAGTTTCATTTACTGGCAGTTTGCGAAAATCATTTCAGAGAAATAGATTTTTGCCCGTTATATACAGTAACGGCAAAGATACCATGAAACGATATTTAATTCCTATTATTTTTTTCACAGTCGGACTGCTTCTCCAATTTTGGCTCTATTTCTCCTGGATCACCCTAGGATTACTGGTTTCATCAACATTACTTCTTTGCCTCTTGATTTTTAGTGTAAGTGAGATGGGTAGTCCGATTGTGGAAAGTTCGGACAGAACCACGGTCACTCTACCTGAACCGGTAGTCGTTTCATTGACGGATGTTCCAAATCTTGATTCACTCCAAGCAAATCATGAAATGACTGATTCTAATCATGAACCCATATTTATTGATGAGGATCCAATTACTCTCTCGGCAGAAATCAAGGCAAAACATGCTCGGCTTCGATTTTCAGAAGTGGTGAAAGATTTCATTTTACCTTCCCAAAATAGTAAAATTAGTTCTATATTATATGCTTATTTTGATGGGAACCATTTTACAGAAAGTATCTGGCAGAAGGGATCAATCGTAATCGATTCCGAGCCAAACGAGATCGAATGGGAAACATCTGATGAATCAAATCTTAAACGCGGATTGCCGAGTTTATCAAAGGACAACCAAAAACTGTATTTACCTTTGATGCTGAATTCTCAAGTTTTTGGCTTAGTTTGTATGCAAACAAAAGATCAGTTTTTTGAATCAGAAATCAATCCACTCTGGTTAACGACAATCACTCTTTCAGAAAAGTTAATGGAGCAAAGAGAATATGATAAAGCACTTAAGGATTCAAAAACAGGTCTGTTAAACCGATCTCATTTTTATATGAGTGCTAAGGATCGATTTTATTCACAACACTCACAGGTAATGGTGTTACTAAAATTTATAAATACTTCAAATCATTTTGAATTTGCCGTCTGCCTCAATGAAAAAACAAAAGCAAAAGGCTTTACCGACAATGGTTTGTTCCAAATCGAAGACCAGATTTTAGGATGTTTTTTACCAAATCAGTCCATTTATGAATTTTCTGTATTCATTCAAAGTTTTGTCGAAGAATTGGATCAGATGGGATATGATTGTGAACTCGCATTAGGTCACAGTGTAAATAAAAATGTTTCTGGAAAATTTGACCAATGGATCAAACAAACTTTTGCATCCTTGGAATCAAGCATACTTTCTAACGCCGCATAATGGATCCATTACTTGATGAAAAGTTTATTTTGATTGTTTCGCAGATTATTCCGGAACAATTTCAGAAAACTCTTCAAATTCAGGCGGAAAGAGAAGCATATGGTCCATCAAAAAATGAAGGCTTATGTTTTGAAAATTGTACCTGTGTTAAATTTGCAGGTGATTTGAATGGGAAAATTTATCTCGGATTAGATGGCTTTACAAAGCTTAAGCTACTTCCAAAAATTGCTAATACCTTTCAAATTGATCCCACTTCGAAAGCACATTCCACCTCGATTATGATGGAATTTGCAAACCAAATCAGTGGACACTTGATTAGCGAAATGAGACTTGGAAGGTATCAAATTGATATTCTAACTCCAGAAAATCTCAACAACAAACTTGTTCCAATATCACTCGAAAACTACAGGCAATATATCCTCATATTTTTTTTAAAAGACCGCAGAGAAGAGGAATATCTTGGCAGGCTTTACTGTGTTTTATTGTTGGAAAAATTTCCAAAGATACTGTGATGTCAATTCATGAGGCCTTATTTTCTTTCTGTCCCAATGTTATTTACCTATGGCGGTATAATCAAAAATAAAAATATACAGTCAGAAACTGTTATCTTAAAAGGCAATCGACGAGCCAAAGTCTACTCACCCATCAATCTAAAAAAATCAAAGCTACCTGGCATTTATTTTCAGCATGGATTGAATGCTGACGGTATAGATGATAGACGAGTCATCGAACTAGCCGAAAATTTATCACATTGCGGATTCGCTGTTGTCACTCCAGAGTTAACGGAGATTAAAGAATTGCGAATGTCTTTAGACTCAATCAATAATATCGAATCCGTTGCACTCGAGCTAACTGACCAACCTACATGGTTTGACGGTAAAAATTTTGGATTTTTTTCTGTTAGCTTTTCTAGCGGTATGGGCTTAATTGCTTGTTCTCGAACACCATTAGCAGATCGAGTTTCATCCTTTATGGCGGTCGGTGGCTATTGCGACTTTTTAGATACATTTCCATTTGTTTTTGAAAATTATCATCGAGATAACTATGGCGTTATGATTTTGCTTTATAATCTCGTCGATAGATTGGATAAAAAACTCGGCAAAGAATTGACACCCGTTTTCTTTGAAGCCGCACGCGACAACACTTATCATCGTACAGGAACGGATGCAATAGCACCCAAGTTACTTGCAAATGTGTCAAAAAGCTCAAAAGATTTTTACAATCAGGTGGTGAGTTCAGCTGGGTTCCGAGCAAAATTGGCGGTGGATCTCCAGAATACCTTTCCTGTTGAATACCCGAAGGCTTTTTCGCCATACTACCAAATGGAAGGTTTGAAGACGCCAGTCTCCCTTCTCCATGGGGTGGCGGATCCAGTCATTTCGCCTGATGAATCTCGCAAATTGGCAAATTTTTTCGAAGAAAAACGCCATAAATATGTCTTTCGCACCTCTTCCGCCCTAACTCACGGAGACAACCTTCCCATTAGCGAGCAAATCACCGGGGTTCCCGGACTACTGAAAACATTCGGAAGTTTCTTTGATTGGTTAAAACCCTAAAAGATTCTAGTATGTTTTTGCCAAGCGGGTGCCGATAATGGATAGAGAATGAGTTCCGCACCTGCCAATTCACCAGAATTCAATCCCAGCCGGGGTCTACATTTTCAAATTTCCGACGACCGGCTTACTGCCACGATGTCGGCTAAACTCGGCTGGCTTGTAGGTGGTGATTTAAACCACATCCTACTTTTGGAGTACGTAGAAGCGGCCGGTCTTCACAGGGATAGAATCGATGTCAAAGCAGTAGAAGAGGCAGCGATAGCGATTCAGACTGCCATCAAAGAAAGTGACAAAACGAAATCCCAACTTGAATTTATCATCGCTCGCGGGATTCCAGCCAAACAGGGACAAAGCGGTTGGATCAAATTTTTTTTCCAAAGGGCCCAACGTGTTGTACTCAAAGAAGATGGTAGTGCAGACTTTCGAAATATCAATAAATATGTTCATATCAAAGAGGGAGAAAAACTCGCTACTTTGTTTGAGGGAATTCCCGGCGAACAAGGGATAGACGTTCAGGGAAATCCTATTTATCCCAACCCAATCGACCGACCGAAACTGACTTTAGGAAAAAACGTTCTACCAAAAACAGTTCAGGATCCAGAAAACCCCGACATACAAATCAAAGAATATTATGCAGGTTTAAGTGGTGTTGTTTTTTCCACGGACAATTCACTCACAGTCTCCCCCGAATTGACAATCGATTCTAGTATTGGTCTAGGGACCGGAAATATTAATTTTGAAGGTACAATCCGTGTCAAAGGCACCATAGAGGAAGGTGCAGTTGTAAATTGTACAGGCTCCTTGTATCTAGATGGCAACGTTGAATCATCCGAAGTCACAGTCGGTGAAGATCTCGAAGTTAAGGGTGGTGTGAAAGGAAAAGGCAAAGGTGTAATCCGCATCAAAGGTGACCTCCACTCAAAATTTATCGAAAATGCAGTAATTGAAGTGGATGGTGATTGTATCATTGAGAACTTTATCTTGGGTTCAAAGATACTTTGTTTAGGTAATATTGTATTAACGGGAGAGTCATCATCTCTGATTGGATCAGATGTTATCGCATTTAAGGGTATCACTCTCGCATCACTAGGCTCCTCTGCACAAATGGATACAAGTGTGGAAGTTGGGTTTCATTACAAAAACGATCGTTTGTTGAATGAAGGTACACAGATGATCGTAGAGCTGGACAAAGAATTGGAAGCTGTGCTTCCGGAAATTCAAAAGATCAAAGAAGTTGTACAAAGAACTCGTGGAAAACTAGATGAAGCAAGAAAACAAAAATTCAAAGATGTTTTTGACGCATATTCCAAAAAATCAAAAACTCTTGAACTTTTAAAATCAAAAGTAGAAGAGCTTAAATCTTCAAGATACAATAATGAAAACGTCAAACTAGTTGTGCGTAATACGGCACATCCAGGTGCCATTATCAAATACCGAAGACAAATTGATAAATTAGTAAAAGCACAAACTGCATTCGTCATGAACTTTTTTCCACAACAGGAAAAAGCCATGATGACTGCATTTAAGTCTGGTAAATAAAAAGTATCTACTTAAAGTTTAAGTGCTAACTTATCCAATTTTGGTAAAATAACATAATTACAATAAGGATTACTCGGATTTTTTTCGAAGAAACTTTGATGATACTCTTCTGCTTTGTAGAAAGTAGGGAGTGGTAGTATTTCGGTTACAATTGGTTTCGGAAATAAGTAAGCAGATTCCGATTTTGATTTCTCCGCCAAAACTTTTTGATTTTCATTATGGTAAAAGATAACAGAACGATACTGAGTTCCGACATCATTTCCTTGTCTATTGAGAGTAGTCGGATCGTGTGCGTGCCAAAAAATATCTAAAATCTGAGAATAACTTACCAGATTTGTATCAAATGTGATCTGGATCACCTCTGCATGACCAGTATTACCAGTACATATATCTTTATAGGTAGGTGAGGTAGTGTGTCCACCCGCATAACCAGAACTTATAGATATAACACCTGGTATCCGAACAAAAACCGCCTCTACACACCAAAAACATCCACCACCAAGGGTTGCTATTTCTTGCATTGCAACTATCTCCTTACTTTTTTAGACGACTTTCAATTTCGGAAGGTGAAAAACAACCGAATTCAGTAACAAATGAGGATATGTAAGAATTGGGTGTTACATCAAAAGAGGGATTTAGCGCTCTTGCGCCGATGGGAGATGTCGTTCCCTCTTCTAAATAAGAAGAACCATCCTTTCCTTTGATAAAATCAAATCTTGTTACCTCTTCCTCTCGTCTCATCTCGATCGGAATCAAACTCCCTGTCGAAAGATTTTGATCAAAACTATCCCTGGTCGCACAAACAAAAACGGGAACCCCATGGGCTTTTGCAACGATTGCGAGATTGTATGTTCCAATTTTATTTGCAGTATCGCCATTCATTGCTACTCGATCACAACCAACAATCACTGCGTCTATTTTACGAGATGACATGAGCCAACCTGACATTCCATCAGTTATCACATAACATTCGATTCCTTCTTCTTGCATTTCAAATGCAGTAAGACGTGATCCTTGTAGAAAAGGTCTTGTTTCGTCTGCATAGACGATTACCTTCTTTCCTGCATCTCGAAGGGACCGGATTACACCAAGTGCCGTTCCGTGTCCCGCAGTAGCTAATGCTCCCGTATTACAGTGAGTAATGATATGGAATTCTTTTTGATTTAAATCAAATAGAGTGAGCCCATTTTTCCCTAAGATCTGGTTGTCTCGCAGATCATTTGCCATCAATTTGATTGCCAATGCTTCGATTGCTTTTGCGATTTCCGACCATTGGCCAAGCTCGCTTGTAATTCGTTTCACTTCATTAAGCGCCAATGAAAGATTTACCGCCGTAGGTCGTGATTCAAACACTCTGCGAATCAGTTCTGCCAGCTCAAGTCGATCGACTTCCCCAGATTTTCCAGAAACTCCAAGTGCCAATGCAAAAACCCCTGTAATCGCAATTGCTGGTGCACCTCGTACCGCCATCTCTTGAATCGCAAAGATGGTTTCCTCTAGTGTCCGAAGATGGAGGAAGGTTTTTTCTTTCGGTAATTTTCTTTGATCAAGGAGGATGAGTTCACCTTGATTCCAAGAAATAGGTTGGAGTTGTGAAGAAGGCATAAGTCATTTTTTTTCTAAACTCAGGCGAAAAAACATAAAAAAAAGTTGACATCTTAGGTGCACCGCACAAAAAGGAATAGTGCAATGCACAATCACAAAAACGAGGAACCGAAAATGGAACAAGTTGTTAAAGACGGATTAAACTTTATCTTAGGCGCAGTAACTACTGTAAAAACTGAAACTGAAGCAGCCTTCACAAAATTGAACGCTGAATTTCAAACACTAGCTGCAAAAGGTGCACAAGACCAAAGCGAAACTTCTGTAACTTTGAGAAAATACCTTCAAGAAGGCATCACTCAATTAGAAGCTCTTGCAGGAAAAGTAAATTCAACTGTAGAAGAAGCAAAACAAAAAGTATCTTCTGTAACTTCAAAATAATAAGTTACCAATACTAGTATGCACCTTGGCGTGGGTTCAAATCCTCGCTGGGGTATTTTTCATCTCCGTTAAGATTTCATCGCCTAACCGTTTTACTTCATCTACTTCTTTTTCTATCGCATTCATAGACGCATAATCTTCAATCAACTTGTATACGTCTGACTCATCTAAAAATTGTTCGTAACGAATTTCAAATGACGTAGGATAGAATGAATCCTCTACATAAAGTCTCAATTGCAAAATTTTTATAAGCAATGATTCCATTTTCTCAATTCCCTCGGAGATACTCCAACCTTTGAAACTAAGCCACTTCTCGAGTGCAAAAATTAATATATGATCTGATGCTAAATGAGAAAATTCAATGCTACTCTTTGCTACTTTCAAGATCAAAGATTCAATTAAACTTGAAGCTATGTGTTCTTTATTCTTGCAATCATATCCTTGACAAATTGAAGTACCATAAAACGAAAAGTTCTGACTTTTTGGATCTCCCGTGAATATCGGATGAATCATACAACCTATTTTGGAATTTGAATCGTCCACATAACCTAGATAAGGACAATTGTAAGTCATTTCATCTTGTTTTGTGTATTTTGCTTCAATGGATTCCCGATTTTGTCGGTAAGCGGCTACAGTATAGCGCGTATTATAGTCAACTTTGGATTTAAATTCCAATGTCCTTTCTAAGAGAAGATCCTTGTATTCTCTTGGTTTCAGTTTTAAATTGAACAAACCACAGCAAGCTCCGCACGAAACTTGTCCATCCGAAGGATGACACAAACTCAAACGACGTTTTTCTCCAAGTTGGTTAGCTTCAATCCACTAAAAACCAACTCTAAATCGCCAGAGTCTTTCTTTTCTTTAAAGTAAGTTAGATATGGAATAACAGTTCTTTTCTTTTCATGGTATAAAACAAGTGACCCTTTGTATGAGGAAAGTAAATCTTTTGTTTTATCTCGGTTAGTTGACTGGTCAATCAAATTGTAATTGGGTCTTATGCCTCGAAACGTAAAATGGGAGCTTTGATTCTCAGAGACAAGGAGGATACTCACCAATTCTAACTCGCTCAACTCCAAGAGCAGACTATCTAGAAAAAATTGAAATACGATTAGATAAGATTCGCACTCTTCTTTTGATGGACTCAGTTCTTCCCAGGTCTCTAACCAGTTGATGATTTTAAAGATTGTCTCTTTTTGAAGGTTTAATTTATCACTTATGGAATCAAGGAGAGTAGCTATCTTTAATTTTTGAAAATCCCAGAGACAAATATAAATAAGTTCCCACCACTTACGAATCACAAGGGAGTCATCCGGATTATTTGGAATCGCTTTGTTCATAGAATGAAAACGATGATCACTGAAAACGATCATTCCAACCACTTGACTAATTGACTCAAAGACCGTCACCGCCTGGCGCAATAATTCTTCTTGAGATGCACCCATAGTTTGTTTGGTAATGAATTTTTGGTAAGCGGTAGCGATTGGTGATGGATAATACTCACAAATAAAACTTGAGTTGAGCAATCTTTGGGATGGTAAAATTGATTTTTCTTGGGAAACAAGTGAAAAGTCCGGGTTTCCAAACAAAGAATAATTAGCCCATGTTAGGTCATTGGAATCATACTTTCTTCTGGCAAATTCTTTTGCAAAGAATAAGGATTCTCCGACTGTTTTCTGAGTAAAAAGAGATGTATAAAACCGGATTGTGAAATCAATCGTTCGTTCGTTATCCAAAATTTCCCAGTTTGTTCCAATAAAAGTTTTTATACCTGCGGTAAGAAACGCACCTGCATATTGGTTCAAGATATTGGTGCTAATCGACTTGCCTGCCGATTTTGCAGACATACAAGAATTTGAAAATACAAGATCTGTATCAATGCCTGAGGATTTTATTTCCCTTGCCTTTAAAATTTTGTTATCTGAAAGCAACCAGCCATTCTCAAGAGAATCTTCTGAAAAATGTAAATGTCCTGAATAATGAATGATATGTTTGTCTTTGATAAGAGAAAGTAACTTTAGTTTGGTGACCTGTTTGCCACCTATGAATTCCAATTCTAATAATTGCGACGATACTTTTTGACTCAAAATAGAAAAAAGAGTTTCTCCTTCTTTTTGCGCACCTTTTAAGTCTTCTGTCGGATCTGCTATGATCAGCATTCTGATCTTTTCATTTGGCCGATGAGGTGAGCGGTGAACTCCACCGCGAATGGTTTTTCCAATCCGAAAATGATCTGACAGAAAAGAATTTCCGTCGTGGAGTAACTCCCACGGGATGAGCGCGAGCTGCGGATCAATATTAAAATGGATACTCTTTTTGTGGGTAGTTTTAAGTTTTGAGATGATTTGATCGGGGAAAAACTGCTTATAAAATGTTTCACCTAAGACGCGCAAATCCTGAAGAACATCAGCATTAACAATCGTGTTTGTATGATTCAAAAGTGCTTGGGAGACACGTACGAGCCTTTCCACTTCGCTAATGTATTCTAGAATCAAGTCGTCATCAATCGTTGACTGAAGGTGCGACTCCTCACCGGGGATATTTCCCTCAAGAAGGTTAAATATATTTACATTACCAACTCTGTCGATGATTAGTGAAAGCATCCACTAAAGATTAACCTACTAGAATGGATAAGTCAAATGATTTTGGATGGTTCTCACCTTGGAATTCAATGGTATAATTTCCAGCCTTTAAGTTTGAAAAACTAGCCATGCCATCCAGTCCAATCTTGTTCGAAAGAATGAATCTACCATCCTTCCGTAAATTGACTTGATGGAAGAATCCAGGGATTCTTGATTCCGCTTTTACGCTGAGGTAAACTTCTTCTGTTGTTTCCTTTACAATTTGATAGTAAAAGGTTTGGTCTTCGGAAACAGTTTCCTGAAAAATGACGGATGCATTTCCAGAAATGTCCGTTTCTGGCGATCGATACGAAGGCATCACGGTAAATGCTTCTGTCAGTTTGACAGTTTCTAAGAAGGATTGTATGACTTGCATACCTTGATTCGTAAGTCGGATGAGTAGCTGATCCTTTTTTTCTGGTAAGGAAAGGTTCGCTTCGGTGTAGGCTTTTAGGAAACCTGGTAGCTCGTATCCACCACCTTCCAAAGCAGACTCAGCCTTGGCTAAATCTAGGGCTTCATAAAAAGAAGGAAACGGATCTTCATGTGCCTCTAGAACCATTCCAAATTCTGGAAGTAAGGATATCACAGCTTCCTCACATGTGACATATTCTTGAAAGCAAGCATCGCAAGAGAGTAATAATGCGGTGTCTATTTCTTTGCCCTCGGCAAACTGCTGTCTGATCAAACTTTTTGAACAATCTGATCCGCAAGATTCCACTTGTTTCATCGAATGCACACTCCCTTCTCTTCTAAGAGACGAAAAAAATTACTCTTCAGCCGTCATATATTCAAATTTTTTCTGAATTTTTTCCATAACTCGAAGGAGGGTAACGCTAACACCACCTTCCGAAACCTTGAGGATTCGAGAGATTTCTCGGTAGGGTGTGCGAACAAGGAGAAGACCTTTATTCTTTTTGTCGATCAGCCGTTTTCTTTGGTCGTATTTTTTCGTCAAAGACTGATCTAGCCGTTCCCTTAAGTAAACTGCTTCAATACTATCTTCTTTCGCCTTCAGTTTTTTTTGTTCTTTTAAATCCAGAATATTCAAATATAGAGATGTAATCTTATCTTCCATTTTGAGATTGTCTTCCTCTTTTCCGCTCAATCCCTCTCGCAGTTCTAAAATCATTATTTTTACGTCTTCAATTGAGCAGTTGTTCCTGCTTGCGATATATAGTATCTCTTCAGGATCTAGATGCAAATAATAGATAAAGGATAACTTAAAAACGACTCTATTTTCTAATTTTATATCTCGAAGGACAGAGTTAAATTTTAGAGACTCATCCTCCGCCTTAGAAAGGGCTTCTGGCTTTCGATCTGGTTCATCTTCGATCGTACTATATTCTATTCCTTCTTTATTGATTTTATGTATCGTCTGGACTTTGAGCTCTCTTTTTGTTCTCTGCCAATCGATCAAAAGATTTCTGAGAACTGAATAAAACCAAGTTTTGAAGCTTGATTTTCCAACGAAACTATTGAATCTTTTTCCGGATTTGAGTCTTTCGAAGGCATAGATAAAATAATCAGAAGCATCATCTTCGGTCAGGTGGAAAACGCGAATCGGAAAATTATAGATATCTTTGGAGTATAAGTCGAAAAACTGGCGTAGAGAATCTGCATCCCCCTTTCCGCATAGCTCTATGAGTCCGAGAATTTCTTCGTTGGAGTGAGTTGTGAGGGACATTATCTACTTTCCCGTATAGAACCGAAAGAAATACTTTTCATAAATATGAAAAGTATTGTTCGAAATCTAATAGGCTTGGCAAGTTTTCTTTTATTTTTTACTCTCATTTCCGTTTTTTTTAAAGACCGTTCCCTTTTGTCTCAGGCTTCAAAACCTAACTTTCAGTGGCCTATCCAAGGATTGGAACTTTCAGGCCTCATTACGAGCACATTCGGGGAGTCACGAAAAGATCATTTCCATAATGGATTGGATATATCCTCCGTTTTACAACCTGTTCATACTATGGCAGACGGTTATGTCCTTTATTCACGGTATTCTGAGGACAATCCGTTTGAAGATGAACGTGGATCGGGCAACATTGTATGGATCGCCCACGACAACGGTTATATAAGCGGATATTACCATTTAGCTGGATCAAGACATGAGAATATTCGAACAAAACAAACATTAAAAACTGGAGATCCTATTGGTCTTTCAGGCAATACAGGACACTCGAGTGGTGGGCACTTACACTTTGTTTTGGGAAAGGATTATGGAAAAACGCTTCTCGATCCGCTTTCCCACCTTCCAAAAATTGAAGACATCATGTCTCCTCAAATTGCAAATTTGTTTATCCATGTTGGTGAAACTTTTACAAATATCAATGATGGAGACAATATCAATGTTTCAAAAGCTTTTCCTCTAACTGTCAGCATATTCGATGGCGGTATGAAAAATAGCCAAAGGCGAGGAATAAGAGAGGTAGAGTTTATTTTCAATGGTGAGCCCCAAAAGAAAACCAATTTTGATTCTATCATCTTTGATAAAGGAAAATGGAAAACCCATAATGGATATACTTTCGATGATCTATTTTTTAAGGATCGCTACCTAGTTGGTTTGGTAAATTTGAAAACAGGGGAAAACTTAATCAAGGTTAAGGCGAGTGATTTTAATGGTCAGAACTCTGAAAGAACTTTCAGTGTAAATGTAACTAGGATTAGTTCAGGGAACTAGGCTATTCTAACCGAATACGCGTACTTCTTCACCGATTGTATATCTCACGGTACCTTTTCCGAGGATTTCAGATAACATCATCATGAGGTCACTCGTTATCTCAATCGAAAAATGATCATGTGCACGAATTACTTTTTTACCTTCCGGCATTCCCAAAAGATGGAAAAAAACCGATGAACTTCCCCTATGAACAGAAAAGATATCCTGCAATTTTAAAATAATCTCTCGATTTTTGTCTTCGTTCATATCAATCGTTAGGTGAAGAGATTTTTCCATTTTCTTTTCAATGGTTATTTTATTGAGCTCCTCAACGTGATTAACAATGATTTGGCCTTTTAACTCGGATTCTTCGATGTCAACTCGCTCTAAAATTCCTTTGATAAACAAAGTTTTATCATCCAAAAATAACGGTTTAAAATCTCCATACGTTCTTGGAAAGGCGACACATTCAATTTCTCCCGTTTGATCCTCAATTACAAAATTTATAAACTCTTCTTTCTTTTTGGTAAGTTTGATTTGCTTTTTGGAAAGAACACCAGCAATTTCTACTTTTGACTTTGGACGAACATCTTCCAAATTTTCAATAAGAATGGGTTTGAGGGAGCGAAGCTGGTCGGTATATTTGTCTAATGGATGGCCCGAAAGGTAAAGGCCTGTTATTTCTTTTTCTTTTTTTAATAATTCGTCAAAGTCCCATTCGATTCCATCTTTTGGAAGATTGAGCGCATAACCATCATCAACTCCTGTTGATCCTCCAAATAATGAAAACTGGCCTTCTTTTTCTTCCGATTGCTTTTTTTGGGCATAGGATAAAATTGAATCTGTTGATTCAAAAATAGTTTTGCGCGTAAAGCCGAAGGAATCAAACGCTCCACCTTGGGCAAGTGCTTCCATGACTTTTTTATTTGCAAGTCGTGTATCTAGATGTTGAGCGATATCTTCAATTTTCTTATATTCGCCTAACTTTTTTCTATTGGCCAGGATGTTTTCGGCGGCAAGTTCTCCCACACCTTTCAACGATGACAAACCAAATCGAATGGTCTTGTCATCTGTAATCTCGAACGACAATCCAGATTCACACAAATCGGGTCCTAAAATTCGAATGCCCATCTCCTTAGCATTGTTGATATATTTTACAACATCGGTAATCTTAGAATGATCACCAGAGAGAAGTGCAGTTAGGTATTCTATGGCATAATTGGCTTTTAGATAAGCAGTTTGATACGTGACAAAGGCGTAAGCTACCGAGTGTGATTTGTTAAATCCATATTCTCCAAATTTTTCCAATGTCTCAAAAAGTTCGATCGCTAACTTTTCATTGATTTTGTTTTGTATCGCGCCTTTTACAAATTTTTCTTTCAGAGCAGGTAGCTTTGATTTGTCTTTTTTTGCCATCGCCTTACGGAGAACGTCGGAGTCACCTACGGAAAAGCCACCCATTATCCGTGAGATACCCATCACTTGCTCTTGGTATACGATCACACCGTAAGTTTCAGCAAGTACTTGCGCCAAACTTTCATGAGGAAAAATTACCTTCTTTTTACCGCTCTTTCGATCTAAATAATCCTCTAACATTCCAGAGCCCATTGGGCCCGGTCGATATAACGCAAGTAAAGCGGCAATCTCTTCAAATTTATGAACTTGAGCTTTAGCAAATAGATCTCGAATACCCGTCGAAGAATCCAACTGGAATATTCCAAGTACGTTTGCCTTACGTAACAAACTGAATGTATTGTGATCATCGAGTGGAATTTTATCTAAATCCAACAAAATACCATGTCGTTTTTTGATGAGCTGCACCGCATGTTGGATCGTAGTTAAGTTTTTTAAACCTAAAATATCCATTTTGATCAGTCCCACCTGCTCTGACATATTTTTGTCAAATTGTGTTACGATTGATCTTCCTTCTTTGCCTGCTTCGCTAACCGTTGAAAGAGGAACTATATCTTCCAACGCTGTTGGCGCAATGACTACACCTGCGGCATGCCTGCCCACCTGACGGTAGTTTCCTTCTAATTTTTGGGCAATTGCGAAAACTTTTTTGTTGAGCTCTGTTTTTTCGCTCAAATCTTTTAAATCTTTCGAGGTATCTATCGCTTCTTGAATGGTAATCCCTAGTTTCTTGGGGAAAAGCTTACTCATCTCGTTGACTTCAGAAAATGGAACATTAAAAACACGAGCAACGTCTTTAATTGCAGCTTTTGCGGCTAACGAGCCAAACGTAATAATCTGACCAACCCGATTTTCGCCGTACTTTTGTTTGATGTAATTGATGACTTCTTCCCTTCGTTCGACACAAAAATCAGTATCGATATCTGGCATGTCCTTTCTGTCTGGGTTTAAAAATCTTTCAAAAAGTAAATTATAACGGATAGGATCTACATTAGTAATTCCTAATGCGTAAGCAATAATGCTGCCCGCCGCAGAACCTCGTCCGGGTCCAACAGGTATACCAGAGTTTCTTGCAAAATTGATATAATCTTGAACGATTAGAAAATATCCTGCAAAATGCATATTACGTATCGTTTGCATTTCAAAATCGATACGTTCCTTAATGACAGGGGTGATATCGGGATACTTTTCTTTGATCCCATCCCATACAAGTTTTTCCAAAAAACTATCTGTATCAAAACCTGCTGGAACATCAAAAGGTGGAAGAAGTGGATTTCCAAATTGAAAGTTAAGCGAACATTTATCTCGAATCGTTAGTGTATTGTAAAAGGCCGCTTCGTGCTCTGGAAACAAACGAAACATTTCTTGAGGACTCTTTACATAAAAATTCTGATTGAATCCAAAACGCATCTCATCGTCGATATTCTTTCGCATACCGATTCTTAAGAGAATGTCTTGCGCTTCCCTATCATCTTTTGTTAAAAAATGTGAATCATTCGTTAATACGAGTGGGATACCAGTGCGTTTTGAAAAACCTATAACTGCTTCAGCGACAGTTCTTTGTTCGGGAATCCCATGATCTTGAATCTCGAGATAAAAATCTTCCTTACGAAAGATTTCGTGAAGTTTTCCTGCTAGGGCGAAAGCTTTGTCTTCTTTGCCTTCCAATATCTTACGATTCACTTCGCCTGCAAGACACGCAGTCAAACAGACAAGACCGTCGCTATGTTTCTCTAACAAATCATAGTCGATGCGAGGTTTGCGATAAAATCCTTCGGTAAATGATCGACTGGCAAGCCGAATCATATTTTTATAACCTACTTCGTTTTTACAAAGTAATATGATATGATAGGCTCCACCGTCCGCTATCTCATCTAATTCAGTTTCGGCAGATCGAGAGGGTGTCACATAAAATTCGCAACCTATAATAGGCTTTACTTCATGTTTGACCGCTTCTTTATAAAACTCGATCGCACCATACATATTACCATGATCGGTGATGGCTACGGAACTCATTCCAAGCTCTTTCACTTTTTTCATGAGTTCTGGGATGCGTATAGCCCCATCCAACATGGAGTAGGTGGTATGTAAGTGAAGGTGAGTAAAATCTTCCATGAAACTAATCCTTCGCTTTTTTCTCTCCCAACGGCCCTAGTTTCGCTAAAATCAACTCATTCACTAATTTCGGATCAGCCTTTCCTTTAGTTTCCTTCATCACTGCACCTACAATTGCTCCAAGGGCTCGATCTTTACCATTTTTCCATGCATCAACTGATTCTTGTTGGGTTGTAAGTACCCGATCTACTATTTCTTCGATAGCTTTGTCATCTCGAACCACTTTCAGCCCTTTTGCAAGAACGATACTTTCTGGATCGTCTGCAGATGTTAGCATATCTTCAAAAATGGTCTTTGCAATTTTTCCACTAATTTCTCCGCTTACAATCAGAGCGACCAACTTGCCGATACGTTCTGGTCCAACACTAAAGTCTTGTATAGAGATGTTTTCTTTGTTTACTATTCCTAAAACTTCATCCTTCACCCAGTTCGAAGTTTTTTTGGCATCTTTAGAAAGCATTAGTGCTTTTTCAAAATAGTCAGCTATTTCACGTTCGCTGGTTAATACTTCCGCATCATATTCCGGCAATCCAAGTTCTGTAATGTACCTTTCTTTTTTTGCCCTTGGTAACTCTGGCAAATGACGGCGAATGTCATCTATGTATTGATCAGTGATAACAATCGCAGGAAGATCTGGTTCTGGAAAATAACGATAATCATGGCTCATTTCTTTGCTTCGCATCGGAATGGTTTTTAATAACGCCGCATCCCAAAGTTTTGTCATTTGCTTAAAGGATTCGCCTCGCGAGTAAACATCTTTTTGCCATTCTATTTCATAATCTATCGCTTGTTTAACTGCCTTGAATGAATTTAGGTTTTTGATTTCTACTCTTGTGCGAAAGCCTTTTTCACCTTTTGGACGTATAGAGACATTGGCATCACAACGAAGTGAACCTTCTTCCATATTACAATCCGAAACTTGTACATAACGTAACAAAGTTTTTAATTCATTCAAATATGCATAAGCCTCATCCGACGAACGGATGTCTGGTTCAGAAACGATTTCAATGAGTGGTGTGCCGGCTCTATTGTAATCAACATAGGATCTATTGACTGAGGAGTCGTGAGAGTGAATTAATTTGCCAGCATCTTCTTCCATATGAATGCGTGTTAGTGGAATAAATTTTTCCTCTGTTTGTCCTTTCCATTTTACATGGAGTCCACCTTTCGTTGCATAAGGTTTGTCAAATTGTGATATTTGATAACCTTTTGGAAGGTCTGGATAAAAGTAATTCTTGCGATCAAACTTAGTAAATTGGGTAATCTCACAACCTAGCGCCAATCCTGCGCGAACTGCCTTTTCTAGCACAACTTCATTTAGCACCGGCAATGTGCCTGGCAATGCAACACAAAGTGTGGAAATGTGCGTATTAGGAGAACCACCAAATTCGTTGGTAGCTGTAGAAAAAATCTTTGATTGGGTGTTTAACTGAACGTGGACTTCTAGTCCGATGATTACTTCGTATTCCATGGTCTTAGAAACAGGATTTCTGTGAAAAATCCAGGTGGCAATTGAAAAACCCTAATTCATTTCTTCAGTCACCTGCTCCAAAACTGCTTTGTATAAGTCTTTTTGTTCTAGCGTAATTGTAACTTCCCCATTTTGATGCATTTTTTTCGTAAACTCTGACAATTCTCTGATTCTACTTTTGAATGCATTTCCAATCTTTCGATCCTCGAAGGCAATGTGTGAAAGAAGCCAGTTTCGCAAATCCTGGACGAGGTGGGCGGCAACCAGAAGATCACCATTTTTGTTTTCTTCATTTCGAAGCTGAACAAAATCTATAAATCGTTTGTGTTGGGCCATATGATTTGCAAAATCCGTATATCTAAACTGCCTCATGATTCGATCTTCGACGGAAAAGTGATCTTTTGTGTATTCGATTGCCTGTTGTAAGATCTTTTGAATGGCCTCTTTTGTTAATTGACCATTAGCAAGTGTTTGATCCAATACAACGATTATCTTCAAAAGCCAAATATGCTGAAGATCTATAATTGGAATGTTGGTCGCAAGATTGTAAGTCTTCCAAATTTTACGAATCTCATAAACCAAATCTTTAGAATCTGACGCTTGGACCATGCCGGCTTCTTCAGATGCGGACAAATTCTGATATAACAATAATTGTTCTTTGGTTATGCGATATTTTTTTTCTTTAAGTATCTGATTTGCGTATTTATTGACTTTGATGTCTTGCTTTTCAAAAAAATCTGCATAATCAGAATCCTCTTTTAAGATGTGCTGAACGAGCCATTTTTTTAAAATTTGGAGCAGTCCTAAAGCGGCTACTTCGTCATTTTCTGCACTCGAAAATTTCTCAGCAAGTCTAGAAACAAATGCACGATGGCCCTCAATATGTTCTACTAAATTTGGATAATGAAAATGTTCTAATATATCTTCTTCTAATGCAAAGTGCTCAGAGACATACTCCAAAGTCTTAGTAAAGGACGTTTTCACTTCGCTTGAAAACGTATCCAAAGTTACGTCATTCAATGCATCTTCTAAAGATAAAATTGTAGAAACCAACCACAAGTGCTGGAGATCAATGATTGGGATCCCAAGACTGAATGGTTGGCTAAACCAGAATTTTTTAAGATCTTCTATTTTCTGATTTGAATCCTTAGACATCAAATACTATGGAATATCTTCAATAAAAACTTCGAGCTAGACAAACCATTTCGTCGTTTGTTTTACCAAGAATCTCACAAAGTTTGTATAAGGAGGATACATTAGACTCGACATAGGAAATTTAGTCTGATGTAAGACGGACCTTTCATGTGAGAAGGCTTTAAATCCAAAATGTCCGTGATAGCTTCCATGTCCTGAATGATTGATGCCACCAAATGGAAGTTTGGAATTTAAAAGATGAAGTATCACATCGTTAATCACCGAACCACCAGCAGACGTTCGTTGAAGAATGTATTTTGCAGTTTTTGATGATTTAGAAAAAATATAAAGAGCGAGAGGTTTTGGTTTAGAATTAACGATCGATATCGCATCATCCATACGATCATACGTGATAATCGGTAAAAGTGGTCCAAAAATTTCGTCTTCCATAATTTTTGAATTTAGTGGAACATCTACGAGTAAAGTCGGTGCAATGAAATTCTCACTTGCATTTACCTTACCTCCGTAAACAACCTTTGCACCTTGTTTTACTGCATCATCAATATAGCTAGATACGCGTGAAAAATTCTTCGCATTTACGATTCTGCAAAAATCTGGGCTAGTTTGGAATTGATCATCTTTGGAATTGAAATATTCTTCCATGGCTTCTTTGGAATATTTTACAAACTCATCCACTTTTGATTTTGGCATTAGAATATAATCTGGTGCCACACATGTTTGGCCAGCATTCAAAAACTTACCCCACATAACACGGCGTGCTGTAAGTTTCATATCTGCGTCATCAGCAACAAATGTTGGCGACTTGCCGCCCAACTCTAACGTAACCGTCGTTAAATTCTTTGCCGCGGCATTCATCACAACTTTTCCAACGGGAGTTGAACCAGTAAAGAAAATATGATCAAATGGCTGTTCTAAAAGTGCAGATGAAACTCCAACATCTCCTTCAAAAACTGCTATTTCATCTTTTTCAAAAACTTCAGAAAGCATTCGTTTGGTGACCAGGGATGTATTCGGAGTAAACTCTGATGGTTTTAATATAACTGTATTTCCGGCTCCAATGGCCGCCACAATCGGGGCAATAGAGAGGTAAAATGGATAGTTCCATGGTGCAATCACCAAACAAACACCTTTCGGTTCATAAATAATCTGGCTCGACGCACCAAACAAAGTAATCGGTGTGCCAACTCTTTTTGGTTTCATCCAAGAACGAAGATGGCGTAGGTTGTCATTAATTTCAGCAATGCTTGGAAGAATTTCTGTGATATCTACTTCGTCCGGAGATTTGTGAAAATCAGCATATAATGCTTTTTGAATCTCTGGTTGGAATTTGTTGATCGCATCCTTAAGCCGTTTAAGTTTAGAAATTCTTTCCTTCGCCGAAGAAAGACGAAGCTCAAGAGCCTTTTTCTTTTGCGAAGCAAATACACTTCCAATTTCTTTGAGATCTGGAGATGCTGTCTTAGCTTGGATGTTGGATTCACGGTTTGCTTTTGAAAGGGTGGCTTGTGTCATGTGTCTCTCCGATTACTGAATCTTGTTCAATCCTAGATCAGATACAAGGATTTTTTGGAGTTTTGGGTATTCTCTCACTCGAAACTTAGAAAAAACAATCTTTAAAGAATAAAAAATTAGTTTGTACAGAGATTGCTCGTCATATATTATGTCTTCTAAATGTCAAAGAATCTGGGAAAAAATAAAGCCGCACTTGCTTACCAGATTTTGGGGCGCTATCTTCCTGACTCGGTTTTTGATCACCTCAAAACGGAGGAAATTGAAAGTCTTCTGGAAAAGGTCGACACCAATCGGAAACCCACGGCTAATGAGGAAAAGAATCTCCTCCTCTCCTTCACAAAGTACCTTCAAAAAAGTCCGAAAACGAACCCGATTCCAGAGTATTCCCTTTTCCCTCAAAAACCTAAGGCAAATCTAGCAAGCCTCACCCAGGAAGAAGAAAATCTAGCAAAAATGTTAGAGGAGATTTTAGCAGAAGAACAAGCCAAAACCTCGTTCGTGGATGAGTTACAGACGAAATCTGTTTCCGAACTATCCTTGCTCGCAAACGATGAATCCCCACTCGTCATTGCTCGTTTGCTTGCCTTTGCCAATCCCGAGGAAGCCTCCGAAGTCATCGGCCAATACCCGGACTCCATTCGAGAAGAGATTATTTTTTCGCTCTCAGAGATTGATTTTCATTCTGCCCAAGAGCGAGATGAGCTAGAAAGATTTTTAAAATTCAAATCTGAGCTCATCGCTTCCAAAACTCCGATGGGAAAGGTCCGGAGCAGAAAAGCAAAAACTGCCGGAGTATTGCTGACGCGGCTACCCTTACAACATTCTCAAAATTTAATTGAACGAATTCAGAAAAAAAGCCCCGAGTTTGCCGAAACTATAATAGAACACTACTTTCGAATGGAAGATCTTTTGCATCTTGGTCGGACAAGCTTCACCAAGTTCTTGTCTGAGATCCATCCACTCGTAATTGCCTGCGCCTTGAAGGGAGTTGAAATCTCACTTCGAGATTCCATCTTTGAAAATTTGGAAGCGTGGCTCGTCAAAGAAATTCGGTTGGAATGGGATTCCATTGGACCAGTTTCACTTCTTGAGATCAAAGAGGCCCAAAAAGGTGTCCTAGATCTTTTGCGAGACGATATCGAGGAAGGGAAAGTGAAACTTTGGAGAATAAAGTAAGGTTATGGCAAAGCTAGTATTTAAACCCATTCAAATTGCCGACTTACAAGAAGAAGTTGAAATTCAACTTCCAGATAAGTACAAAAAATTTCATAAATCAGAAGAACAAGATGATTTCGAGATAGACCAAGAAGGAAACATCATCGAACAGTACCAAGGCCCTTCGATAGAAGAGATCGAAGCAGAGCTCTCAAGGTATAGACAAGAAACTGAAGAACAAGTTCGTCAGTTGCTTGAAGATGCAAAAAAAAGATCGAAGGAAGTTGAGGAAGAAGGAAGAACGAAAGCCTTCCAAATGATCCAAGACTCCAAAGAAAAGATCAAACTCGAAGAAGATTCAGGTCGCGCTAAAGCAGAACAGATCTTAGATCGCGCGAAAATGGAAGTCGAAAGAATGATCAAAGAAGCCGAGATGAAACAGGCTGAGATTGAACATGAGGCTTACCAAAAAGGTTATGATGCAGGTCGTGAAGTTGGTTTCAAAAAAGGCCAAGGAGAAGTCAAACGACTCATTGATAGACTTGGGACTATCATCGGTAAGGCGATTGATATTCGAGAAGAAATGATTGCCGCTTCTGAAAAACAAATGGTCGAAATGATTCTTGTGATCGCACGGAAAGTAATCAAAGATGAGATCATTGAAAGAAAAGAAATCGTACTTAATAATATTCGCGAAGCAATGAAACGTATCAAAGATAGAGATAGGATCGATATTCGAGTCAACTTTGCTGACCTTGAGCTTACAACAGCCCATAAAGATGAGCTTATCAAACTTATGGAATCTCTTCGTAAAGTCAATATTTACGAAGACTCACGAGTGGATCGCGGTGGTGTCATCATCGAAACAGATGTGGGTGCGATCGATGCAAGAATTTCAACTCAGCTAAAAGAAATCGAAGAAGCAATCAGAAACGTCGAACCTATATGATTCGCTTTTTCAAGTCCAATGTATTGGCGTTTGTATTTACATTTGCCATTATCGTATTCGTCTCGAACTTGAATGCCGAATCATGCGGTACATTTATCTCTTCTTGGGAGAAGCCAATTGTTCTAAATGAAAGTTGGCAGTTTAGAAAAGGGGACAACTTAGATTGGAGAGATGAATCTGTTGAAGAAAGCTTTTGGGTCAAAAGATCGGTTCCGGATTACGGAATTTCTAAAACAGAAAATTTAACAGGTTACCATTGGTATAGATGTTCTTTTGTTTTACCTGAAAATTTCAATTCTCCTGTTGAGCCCGTTGCGATCCAACTTGGACGTATACGTGATATAGATGAATTCTACTTGAATGGGAATTTAATAGATGCCACTGGGCAAGTTCTTCCTCGATTAGAAGTCGACTTTCAAAAAGTTAGAATATATTCTCTACCAACTCATCTTTTAAAGCCAGGGATTAATACACTCGCAATCAGAATCTACGCGGCTACAAATCTAAACGGCCTCAAACAAGCACCCGTTATATACAAAGAAAAGGATCTTAGAGATAAGATTTTCACTAGCGAAGTATTTCCGATGGTTTGTGGTTACGTATTTATCTTTATGGGAATATACTTTCTCGTTGGTTCTATCGTTAGAGGTAGAACTGGTGAGAATTTTTTCTTTGCTCTATTTTCAATGTTTATTGGATATTATGTGTTGATTAGAACCCAACATAGGAACATTCTATTTGATAGTTTTACTACTTCGTATGTGGTCGAACTTTTAATCTTAATTTGTCTTCCAGCATTTTTTCTCAATTTTTTACATCAGTATTTAAAGGTAAAAAGAAATCTGATACTAATTGGATATGAAGTTTTCCTTGTTGTTTTGTTCATAGTTACTTTGTTTTTTCGCACTCCAAAGGCTTGGATACTCGTAATCGCGCTATTTAATTATGCACTTCCAGTTGCCATCGGACTTGCCTTATTTTTGTTCATTCGTTACGGTAAAGAAAAGATAGTAAAATTACGTTATATTCTATTTGGACTTGCCTGTCTTTTACCTACCATCTTACTTGATAGTTTGTCTGCCTTAGAGATCATTTCTTTTCCTGGTTCTATCTATTTAGGATTCCTTTTATTTTTAGTTATGATTTCCATTCAACTTTCCAACGATATGGTGCTTGGTTTAAATAACTTTATTGAGCAAGAAAAAGATCTGATTCAAATGGAACGTGTCAAGACAGGTTTCCTCATGAACCTATCAAGCGAATTCAAATCAGGCATGGAAAAGATTCAGTTGGCAATGTTTCGTATATCAAACCCGACTCAACTTGCTCCAAAGAAAAAGGCTAAAGCAAAATCTAAAACGAAAAAAGATGAATCCAATACGGAACGATCTTTACTGGAAATTATAAAACAAGCAGAAGATCACATTTCTTACATGGGTTATATGGTTGAAGAGGCATTGCTTTTAAAGCAATTGGAAGAAAAAACATATGTGCCTAAATTTGAAAATTTTTCGGTGAAGCAATTAATAAAGGATTGTGTCTCTTCAATTGAGAACCATTTGGGACAAAGACGTAAAAATCTTTCTTTAGAAGTAAAACCTGAATCTTTAGAGATTCATCAAAGTCCAGAGCTTGTGTTTGTTATCATTCGCAACCTTGTTGAAAATGCTTACATATACACCGATGTCCATACAGATGTTTCCATTGAATTCTACTCTCAAAATGGATACTATTATCTGATCGTTACTGATGAAGGACTTGGTATGAGTCAGATCGAGATGGAAACAATCTTCCAAAAGTTTGTTAGAGGTTACAAAGAATCCAAAAGTGAAATACCAGGGGCAGGCATTGGATTAACACTGGTTCAAGCAACAGCTGAATTTTTAGGCGGTACGGTAACTCTCAAATCAGCTGAAGGAATGGGTGCCAAATTCATAGTAAAGATTCCAGAGAAGGGAGTCAAAGTATGAGATTCCGAATTCAATTTGCTCTATTTTCTGCGCTACTCATACTTTCCTTGTTCAATTGCCATCGTGATGGCAATGAAAAATCTGTAGCGGTCACACTCGCAGGGGAGGATTGGGGAATATTATTCGATCAAAGTGCAGATATTCTTAGTCCAGATTTTAACACAAGCTCACTCGAATTAACGAGTGTTCCATCAAATTTTAGAAACTTAAATCGCACATATCGTGGACCAATTTGGTTAAGGAAGTCATTTGAAATCACCAAAGATCAACATGACACAACTCTTGCTCTTCAGTTAGGTCGTGTATACCAAACTGATGAAGTTTTCATCAACGGAGTCTTGATTGGCAAAGGCAATTCACCTTTTGGTGAGAACCCGCAAGAACATTCTTTTGGTAGACCGCGAATTTATCCCATCCCTCACAATCTAATTTTAGAAGGTGAAAATACACTCGTTATACGGATAGATTCAGACTTAAGCACATCGGCAGGTATCGTAACTGGACCTATTCGAGTGTTAACTTATGAAGAGGCCATCGAAGGTAAAAATTAC
>JAPZRK010000040.1 GCA_027531445.1 Leptospira sp. | reverse complement strand
GATCAAAATCTATGGCGATGATTTAAAAACGATAAAGTCACAAGCTGATCTAATTGCCTCAATATTGAGTAAGATTGAAGGGACGGGAGACTTACGTGTCCAAAGGATTTTAGGTCTACCAATGTTACAAATAAACACTAACTATGATAAGATGGCAAGATATGGTGTTTCCGCATCGGAAATTTTGAGAACGGTAGAGATGCTCAGAATTGGAGCCAGTGCTGGCAAAATTTTTGAAGGTATGCAGAGATATGATTTAGTTTTGCGTTTGGATTTAGAAGCGGATGACATCAATGAAGTTCGGAATATTCCGATAATGACTTCCATGAAGACAACAGTTCCATTAGCCCAAGTTGCCGATATTGAAATATTGGATTCGGCCTCAGCAATTTATCGGGAGGGATTAAAGCGAAGGATTTTTGTCGAGGTAAATATTCGAGGAAGAGATTTAGTCGGCTACATCAATGAAGCGAAAGAGAAAACGAGCACTATGATTAACAGTTTTCCTTCTGGCTATGAAGTAGAATGGGGTGGACAATTTGACAACTTTGTCAGAGCACGAGATCGGCTCATACTAGTTGTTCCAGTTGCACTCGGTATCATATTTTTTATGTTAATGCTGGCGTTTGGGAGTGCTTACTATGCACTGGGAGTCTTCTCGGTGGTTCCGCTGGCAACAGCTGGAGGGATTTTAGGTCTTCTGATTCGAGGACTGCCATTTAGTATACCAGCGGCAGTTGGTTTTATAGCAGTCAGTGGGATAGCTGTGTTAAATGGTGTCGTCTATGCATCCACCTTGAAAGATGAAGTCGAATCTGGAAAGTCCATTGAGGATGCAGTTATCAGTGCTGGGATTCTTTCCCTTCGCCCTGTCCTAACAACCGAGTTTATCGCGGCGATTGGCTTTCTACCGATGGCGATTTCAACTATGGCTGGCGCCGAAGTCCAGAGGCCACTTGCAACTGTTGTGATATCAGGAGTCATTGTTGCAACGGCACTCTCTCGTTTGGTGCTTCCCATTGTGATGGAACTACTTCTGAAGCAAAAGGCTTTGCGCGATGCGAAAATAAATAGTTAGCCGAAACGCGCTCAAATAATATTAAAAGATATATGCAATCCAACAAATTAACTTTTGAAAAATCAATTTCGAACTCCAGTTATTTAAAAGTTGATTATCTTAAATACGGAAATGATCGTCAAAAAAAATTATTCTATGAAATTTCAAAATTAGGATTAATGGAATCTTTCTCTCTCTTTAATCCAATTATAGTTGGAACTATACCTATTGGCATTGACATCCCAAATAGTGATGTAGACTTAATAGTTGATATATCAAATCACAAAATCTCTAATTTTTTTGATAATTTTATTCATGAAAATAGAAATTTAATTTTTGAAGTTAAATGTAAAAAAAATATCAATAATTCCTTTGTTTCAAAATTTGAAACAGAATCCTTTAACTTTGAAATTTTTGGAGAATGTCAAGATACTTGTGAACAATTCGGATTTATTCATATGATGGTAGAAAATGAGATACTAAGGATTTTAGGCGAAGAATTCAAAAATTCTATTAGGGAACTAAAATATCAAGGAATAAAAACTGAACCTGCCTTTTGTAAATTACTCGGTTTTGAAAATGATCCTTATAACTATTTGTATAATTTAAAAAATTTATCTTTAGATGATTTTTCAAAAGAGATTAAAGATGCTTATTCCAGAGCGCGCATCGGCTAACTGCGGCTTACCGCTTCGCTTCGGGTCTTTCGCCCTCGCTCGGTCTGCGACACATAGGCTTTCTGTCACTCGCTTGCGTACGCAAGCTACGTGCCAGTCCCTAACGTCCCCTTCGGGACTCAGGGTCAGCCAACGTCGGTAAGCCTATTACGTTAAATGACGCTTTGATGAACCTTCAAAATCCAAAACTTCATCGCACACTCGGTCCATTGCATCTTTGGGGAATCGCTGTCGGACTTGTCATTTCTGGAGATTACTTCGGTTGGAATTTTGGATGGTCTGTTGCAAGCTTTTGGGAATTTGCGCTCGCAGTCTTTATGATCGCAGTTTTTTACATTTGTTTTGCGCTATGTTTTACTGAACTTGCCGCAACCATCCCACATGCAGGAGGACCATCAGCCTATGCGGAACATGCATTCGGAAGGTGGGGCGGCTTCATTTCGGGTTTTTTTGTTTTAATCGAGTTTGCCTTAGCTCCGCCTGCCATCGCTTCTGCATTAGGTGGATACTTTCATTTCCTTTTTCCTACCATTCCCATTCTATGGGCATCATTCAGTTTCTTTTCTTTATTGGTAGCAATCAACTTATTGGGAGTAAAACAGACAGCAAGGTTTGAACTTTTTGTTACGATTGTTGCAATTCTTGGACTTCTCATATACATTTTTTCAATTATTCCTTTTTTCTCAATTCATAGGTTCCCCTCTTTTGATGTGACAACATTTTCTTTCCGAGCCGTATTTGCTTCCATGCCATTCGCAATTTGGTTTTTTTTGGCAGTGGAAGGTGTCGCGATGGCAGCAGAAGAAGTAAAGAATCCCCCCAGGGATATCCCGCTTGGTTATGCGGCAGGCATTGGTACGCTGATTTTACTTGCCTCCTCGATATTTATACTTACAGCAGGAGTGATCCAAACTGAAGAAATGGCCACTTTAGAATATCCTCTATCTTTTGTATTAAACCAAATCTATGGAGAGGGCTCTTTGGTTTCGGTCATATTTACTTTTATAGGACTCTTTGGTTTGATCGCTTCATTATTCGGAATCATACTTGGATACTCAAGACTTGTGTATGCATTGTCTGTTTCCAAATATCTTCCCAAATTTTTTTCGAAAGTTGATCCAAACAACCAGGTGCCAAAAAATGCCGTTCTTTCATCCGCACTAATCGGGTTTATATGTATGATCGTGGGCGATACATCTGAGTTGATTACAGCTAGTGCTTTCGGTGCTTGTGGAATGTATGTAATCAGTATGTTCGCCTATTTCCGATTCAAGATCAAGGATCCCAATCGAGAAAGGCCATACACAGCACCACTTTATCCTATTTTACCATTCATCGCCACTCTCTTAGGTATCGTGGCAATGGTTTCTGTTGCCTATAGCAACATAAGAATTGCTAGTATCATCATAACAATTCTTATGTTGAGTATGTTATTATTTTGGATCAAAAAATCACATAGAAGCTTTTGATGGTTTTTTAGCCAATTGGTTTAACATATTATTTTTGATTTCATAATACGTTTCTACGCCTTTTGACTCATAATCATAATCAGCCGAACGGATCGCTGTCAGATAGTTGTTACCGACTTCCCATCGCAAACTTGCTTCAGGATATTCATTAAAAATGGTTTCTAATTTTCCATTATTCCAAACAGTCACTCGTGCTTCACTACACATGCAGGCACAATCTCCACCTGAAATGATTTCGTTCGTTCCGTCATTATTGACATCCACTAGATCACCCCAGCCTTCACCAGCATAATAGTAGTTACCTTTGTATTTGTAATAGATCCTGCCGTATTGCACTTCATAGAACGTATAGCCTGGTTCTTTTACTTTAAACTCTGATGGTTCCACTTTCAACGTTTTGACATTCAATTCTCGATTTGAGTTTTCGTTGATCACATCTAGAAAAGCCTTATCATACTCGGAGCCATACTTTTGTGATGTATATTTGTATATATCATCGATATATACAACTTGTTTTTCAGAAATCCATCCACGGTAGCTATCATAACACCCATGTGAATCTTCTGCATATTCAATCTTGTAATAAGTTACACCTTCCTCAGTATACTTAAACTCTGTTTTATGTATGCCACCTACACCCGGCATCATACCCATGCTATTTGTGCCGCAGGGTGCAGGATCTTGGTCAGTTAAATCACGACCGCCCGGTCTCACTAGATACTTTGGCTCCTCAATGATTTCCACATAAGCGCTGATTCTTGTTGCATCCACTTCGTCAGTATCCGGATCTAAATTTTTAGATATATAACCAGCGTAACTATATCCAATCACTCCTTCATCGGTTTTAATCTTCATCCACGTATCAAATTTATCATCAATCTTCTCATAGACCAATCCTTGACTTAAGATTTGAACAATCGTTCCCTTGGGTACCGAACCTAAAACCTTTCCAGTGAGATCTGGAGTTTCTCTAATTCTTAGAGAACTTGCTGTTATACGACCTTGCTCCGATTTGAAAAGAAAGGCTACCAAATTCTTGCTTGTTTCTTCACTCAATGGGATGTATCCCACTTTGTCTGTATGGATCACCTTATACCAGAAACCTTTGATTTTGTCGGGAATGTTCGACTCAACGATTTCAACTTTATCACCAACATTTACTTTACTAATGATCTTCGTTCGGTCGGCAGATTCATAGACTGGAAGCGCACTTTTGTAGATATAAAATTCACCTATTCTCGGTAAGTTTTCAATCTTCTCTTTTCGTGAGCAAGTGCCAATCATAACAAAGGAAACAATCAATGAAAGTGCATAAAATAGATTCATAAACACAAATGATGAAATTAGAATAAAAAAAATCAATCAAATCTCAGTTCCAAAAGGTAACATTTAAAAATTTACTTTGAAGTAGACTGAAATATCGGAGAGTAGCTTAATCATGAGACAATTAGTCTTTGTAGTTTTCCTTCTCTTCTTATCTGTTGGCATTTATTCTCAGGAAAAACAGTCTCAATTGAGACTGATCATGGAGAATGACGCGTTTGGTGGATTTTCTGATCGCTACTATACAAACGGCGCGAGACTGGAATACAATACAACGGCAAGTGAGGGCAATCTAACTCGCAACCTTTTTGGTTTTTGGAATCGATTCTTTGTAGATGAAAATCAAAACTCAAAGCACTTGATGGGAATTTCTGCGGGGCAAGAGTTTTACACCCCGACAAATATCCGAAAGGCAGATGTTTCCTTTGGAGACAGACCCTACTCTAGCAGAGGCTATGTGGGAAATTCCCTGACAACCTGGACAGATTCTTCTAGTGTAACTACAGAATTAGAATTGGGAATGATTGGCCCTTCTGTTGGAGGCAAAACAGCTCAAATAAACTTTCACAACCTGATTGGTTCCCCAACTCCTCAAGGTTGGGATACACAAATTCCCAATTCTTACTCAGTTGCAATCAATACCGATGTTAGAAAATTTTGGCATCGATTTTTTGGCACACATTATAATGTCAATCTTGGCAATATTTATACAAACGCCTCAGTAGGATTGGTTTTTCGATTGGGTAAAGTAGATAAAAATCCAGGTCCTGGGTATTCTGCTTTGATGTCTGGTGCTCCCATCTTACATAATCCAGGTGAAGGATATTGGTATTTTTACATTAATCCTGGAGCCACCTTACAATTATATAATGCTACTATCCAAGGACAGATTGGTTCAGACGACACTTATAAAAACCTCAACAGGTCAAGTGCGCTAAGTGATATGGACAAATTTTTAAATAGTCCATCCTACGAGTTAGGAGAACGAGAGCTTTTATTTAGAACATTATCTGAAGACAATGGCAGAAACTCTCTTCGAAGATTTGTTATATTCAATGAATATCTTGTCAAGGGTTCCAATAATCCTTTAGACTTTGGAACGAACTATCTTTTGTTCAATGTAATCTTTAACGGAGCAGAAGATTTGGATAAAGTGTTAAAGACAATCATTCTTAGAAGCCTGGGAGAAAATTGGGATAATTTACCGGCTAATGCCCGCATCCTTGCGGCCTATTCATTATTTCGACCACAAGGTGGGGCACAACCTGCCTATGTTCGGTACTACGCTTATGAACTACTTTCGCAATACATACTCGATCCTACTCAAAGAAACGCTCTGCTTGAACTTTTAAGGCAAGAGATCGAATTTCGGGAGGACAAAACGTACACTGGAGATCTAAAGAGAGCCGTAGGATTCATACGAGCAGGATTTGTGTCTGTTTCATCCAGTGGCTTTCTATTTGCTTTAAATTATAACTTTCAAACGATCGATTACCAATCGGCAAAAGGACTCCCTCAACAGCACCAGTGGCTAGGATTTCAATTAGGTAAAGTATTTTAAATAACCTTGTCTGACATGATTGTTTTTCTAATCATGTCATCATGGCAAGGAACGAAAAGGAAGAATCCATCGAAATTGGAATTCGTGAAGCTTTAACTCTCATTCTTCCTTATTTCAAAAAAAAATTCTTAGAACAAACAAAGTCGGTCATTTGGATTGTTCTCTATCTTTCCCTATTTCAATTATTAGTTCTTCGCATTCCGATCAAGGAAGCGGCGATCATCAGTTTAGGAATCTTTGCTGTGATCTTTGGGCTTACATTTTTTCTGGAAGGATTGTTTCTTGGGTTAATGCCCCTTGGAGAGATGATCGGTCTGCGCCTTCCTCAAAAATTAGGTCTAACAGGCATTCTCCTATTCTCTTTTTTGTTAGGTATTGGGGCAACGTTGGCAGAACCAGCTATAGCGGTGCTAAAAGCCTGTGGGTCCTCTGTATTGCCCTGGCAGGCTCCTCTCCTCTACTATTTATTAGGTGAGGGCTCAGACTTTCTATTTGTTTCTATCGCTTCCGGTGTTGGGGTTGCCGTAATCCTTGGTGTATTTCGATTCCTTTATGGTTTTTCACTCACTCGGCTACTCATACCGACTGTCTTGATTCTACTAGCCATCACTATTTATGCCTACTTCGACGATAGTCTGCAACAGATTGCTGGGCTTGCCTGGGACTCTGGTGCAGTAACGACTGGACCTGTTACCGTTCCGCTCGTGGTTGCACTTGGTTTAGGAGTGTCAAAAGTAGCCAAGGACAATGAATCTTCTAGCGGTTATGGAGTAGTGACACTCGCTTCCTTGTTTCCGATACTAGCTGTGTTTTTGATTGGAATTTATTTTTCTCCGAAACTTCCTCTTCCTATGTCCGAGTCAGATTTTTTTTCCAAACGGAAAGGAATATCGGATGAGCAATCGATCCTTTTATTTGGGAAATCTCTCTCCATCTTAAAAAGCGAATCAAAACCGCAAGCTGCCTCTACCCAACCAGTTACCCCGCAGAAGGGATTTAATTTTTTATTTTTGCAAATCAAAGAAGGATTTCAATTGGCCTTTCGAGCCATTCTTCCACTTACCTGCTTTTTATTCTTATTCTTAATCGTTGTTTTGCGAGATAGAGTTCCCAGCTTCTCGGAAGTTTTTTTAGGAATCAGTTTCGCCATCTTTGGACTTGCCATTTTCAATTTTGGTATCTTTTTAGGTCTCAATAAATTGGGCTCACAAGTGGGTTACAAACTACCTTCTACATTTCGTTCGATCGAATTGAACGATTCTACACGTTATATTTCCAACTTCAATCCAAAGTCTGTTCTAAAAGCCGTCAATGAAGAAGGAAAAGAGGAATCGTTTTTTTATCTCAAAGAACGCAAATCATATACGGCGATTCCATATAAATCAGAAAATTACCAACCCCAAAGTAAATTATATGAGTATGTTCCAATCCATGGTCCATTATTTGGAAAAGAAGACAATTTATTAGGATACTTCATTATTCTTATATTTGCATTCTTTTTGGGTTTCAGTGCCACACTTGCAGAACCGGCACTTTCTGCTTTAGGAACTACGGTAGAAGAGTCGACTGTAGGAATTTTCAAGAAGAAGTATCTCATTCAAGCAGTTGCCCTAGGTGTCGGAATCGGGACTTTGCTTGGAGTAACAAAGGTGATTCTTGAAATTCCAATGGTTTTTTTTGTTGTCCCAAGTTATCTTATATTGCTCGTTCTGACATTGTTTAGCAACCGCGATTTTATAGATATCGCATGGGACAGTGCAGGTGTTACGACGGGTCCAATCACAGTTCCACTTGTGATTGCTATGGGTTTGGGAATTGGAAATCAGTTAAATACGATCGATGGCTTCGGTATTCTTGCCTGTGCATCTATATTCCCGATTCTTACAGTTTTGCTTATGGGCATTTGGATTGAAAATTCCAGACGACTATCATTAAAAGACAATGACATCAAGGTAAAATAAAGTGAAAACCGAAAAGGTCATTCGTATCACTGCTATCCTCCACAAAGATCTCGTTGAGTTTGTGATGGAACATCTAAGAAATATTGGCGTTCAATACGTACGAGTAGAAGCCGGAAGGTACCCCATCCTTAAAAAAAGGGGCCGGTTTTTATTTGATTTTTATTCGAATCAACCAATCTTAGATACCCCTGTTTCTATTTTTGAAATTCTGACAGAAGCAAAATCAGAGGATACGATACTGTCGGCAATTCGAGATTCTGCTGAACTTCATATCCCAGGTCATGGCTCGGTTTATTCTGAGGAGATCACTTTGATTCGACCAATTCTTAGTGAAATCATTTTCAGAGGTTCAGTAAAAGTAAAACCCATTGGCTTTACTGGGCTTACAGGCATTTTTTGTATCCTTCCAAGAGGGAGTGCTGAGTTCATTTCACGCGAGTTATTACAAAACGGTATAGCAGTGCCCACGATCAGTTATGGAACTGGAACAGGTTTGCGAGATCGCCTAGGAATACTCAGAATTACGATTCCCAAAGAAAAGGAAATATTAAAAATAGCTGTCCATACATCTGACACTGATTATGTGTTAGATTTTATAATCGAACTAGGAAGACTTGATTTACCAGGAAGGGGTTTTATTTTTGAATATCCCATCAAACGAGGATTACTCAATACAAAAGTGAGTCTGGAAGGTGCAAAACAAACCGCAAGTATGGATCAAATCATCTCAGCATTGGATCACCTTCATGGAAATATGGAATGGCGTAAAAAATCAAATCAGTTTAGGCCAGGGGGTCGCTCACGAAACTATTTTAACGGAGTGAACGTCCACTTAAATTGTAGTGAGGGAAAAATCGAATCCGTCCTGACAGTTCTTAGAAATGCAGGAGTGGGAAGCTCAACGATCTCACATAACAAAATACTACAGCTCCAATCAGGCATGACAGATTATACTCCTGCAAGAGATTCTGCTGACCTTCTAATTCCAAAAAAGAATATGGAAGAAGTGCTAAACTTGTTAAATGAAATCAACTTTTATGGAAGAGAAACGGAAGGAATGGTTCAAACGAGTGATATTCCTCGTGCCTTTTCGTATCAGTCCAAGGCACAAAGATAAAAAAAGGGCGAATCGTACTTCACGACTAGCCCCATGTTTCAAATTTTAGTGACCGCCACCTGGCAAAAATCCGCCACCATTGATATCCAAAATATGTCCTGTGATAAAACTTGAAGCATCAGAAGCAAGGAAAGCGATTCCGTTAGCGATATCTTCAGGAAGACCAGCACGTTTGAGTGGGATTGCCGCTACCATTCCCGCTTTGATATTTTCTGGAATCGCCTCTGTCATTTCTGTTGCGATAAATCCTGGAGCAATCGCATTACATCTAACTTTACGCGAGGCCATTTCCAAAGCGACTGCCTTTGTAAATCCAATCACACCAGCTTTTGAAGCTGAATAGTTTGTTTGACCGATGTTTCCGTTTTCTCCGGAAATTGAAGAAAGGTTAATGATAGACCCACCATTTTCTTGTTTCATCATAACTTTGATGGCGGCTTGGGTGCAAAGATAGGTTCCAGTTAGGTTAACAGCAATTACAGCATCCCATTGCTCTTTTTTCATACGCATGAGAAGTGTATCACGAGTGATACCAGCATTGTTTACTAAAATGTCCACTGAACCAAATTCCTTTTTGGCAGTATCGATCAAGTTTTGTGCATCTGCTTCTACTGATACGTTACCAAGAACCGCAATCGCCTTATAGCCTTTGGACTTTAATTCCTCTGCTGTTGCATTGGTCGTTTCTGGATTCATATCCGCAACAACGATCGATGCTCCAAGAGAAGCTAACTTTAGACAAGTGGCCTTCCCGATTCCACGAGCGCCTCCTGTTACGATTGCTACTTTTCCGTTTAAATTGATCATCCCTTTCTCCTGTAATTTAAATATAACTTTAAAATTTAAAAAATTCCATCTATAAATTGAGACCTTCACCCATAAGGGCTCTTATTTCGCTAATTTTTTTGCCTATCCGTTCATTGATTCCATGTTTCGCACACTCCGAGATAACGCGAACAGCGTTTTTTACTGCAAGCGCATTCGAAGAACCATGACCAATCATACAAATACCATCGACTCCGAGAAGTAAGGCGCCACCGTATTCAGCATAATCAAGCCTCTTCTTTACGGCTGTAAAAGTCGATTTCAAGAGTAAAGCGCCAGTTTGCGCAAGACTAGATTGTCGGATTGAATTTTTGAGAACATTAAAGATAGATTTTGCAAGACCTTCAGTGGCCTTAAGGACGATGTTTCCCGTAAAACCGTCGCAGACGACCACGTCTACATCTCTACCACTTCCGTAAAGATCCCGCCCTTCGACATTGCCTATAAAGTTAAATGGTATTTTTTTCAGAATTTCAAATGCTTTGACTGTGGCGGCATTGCCTTTCTTATCTTCTTCACCATTGGAGAGCAATCCAACTTTTGGACTTTTGATTCCAAAAAGCTCACGTGAATAAATTTCACCCATAACGGCAAACTGAGCAAGATACTCAGGTTTACAGTCTACATTGGCACCAGCATCTAGAAGTAGGACAGGTGCACCTTCTTCCCTTGGTATGGGAGCCGCAATAGGCGGCCGCAAAACGCCTGGTATACGGCCAAGATGCAAAAGAGCTGCTGCCATCGTAGCACCTGTGTTACCTGGAGAGAATACACCAATGCATTCTTTTTCTGCGACAAGGCGTACAGCTTTAACAACGGAAGAATCCTCCATAGCCCGAACAGCTATAGAGGGTGAATCGTTCATGCCGATGATTTCTGTTGAATGAATGACTCGAACCTTTTCAGTATCGTAGTCATATTTTAAAAGTAGGTCTAGGAGCTCTTGTTCGTCTCCAACAAGGGATACAGAAAGGCCATATTCCCGGACGGCGAGGACAGCTCCTTCAACAATACACTCCGGGCCGTAATCTCCGCTCATCGCGTCTACGGCGACCCACATAATACTTAAGTTTCTTCAGTAGTCTTTTTTACTTTCTGTGCAACAACGAGAGAACCCTTATAAAAACCGCAATAAGGGCACACACGGTGGGAAAGAATATAAGAACCACAATTTGAACAAGGGTTCAAGTTAGGTTTCCCGATCGCATGATGCGCTCGTTTTGTTCTAACTTTCGATTTGGATTTACGTCGCTTTGGGACTGCCATGGCTATCCTCTATGGAATTCTCACTAATTTTTACTATCGTTTCGCGGTGCATTCTGAAAACAATCTATTTAATTTTCTAGGCTCTGAATTAAAGTACCTAGTTCACTTTGCTTCGCATAAAATGCAGATCGGTTACATATCAGCCGTGCAGTGCTTTCTAAGATCACTTCTATCTCTTTCAATCCGTTTGCTTTGAGAGTGCCACCTGTTGAAACCAAGTCAACGATACAATCAGAGAGGCCAACGATGGGTGCAAGTTCGATCGAACCGTAAAGTTTGATCACTTCACAAGAAATTCCTTTGGAAAAAAAATACTCTTTGGTCAATTCTGGGTACTTTGTCGCAACTCTGACCTTGGACCTGATGGCAAACAAATCAAAATCGGGAAAACTAGCAAGACTCAGACGGCAACCACCAATTTTTAAATCAACTGGAGCAATCAAATCAAACTTACCTTCTCTGATTATGTCCCATCCAACAATACCTGCGTCCGCGGCACCCTCTTCTACATAAGTGCATACATCTTGTGAGCGAACAAAGAGCAAACGCAATCGATTGTCAGGTGAAGTAAATGTAAGAGCTTTTGATTCTTCGGGAGGGAGTTCAGAAAGCCAACCCTTGCTATGAAGAATTTCTGCGCTCTCCATAGCAAGCCTTCCCTTGGGAAGTGCCAGCGTCAGCATAGGTTTATGTTTTCCCGAGTTTTAATAAAAGATATGTTGTGAGAAGTTTTACTTCATCTAAGTTTTCAGAATCACTTCCGTCGATTTTGAGAACTTTTTCTAATGATAACTTGGCACCAGGTTTATCGCCACTTGCAAGTTGTAAACGCCCAGTGTGATAAAACGCCCAAGCTTTGAAGGATTTCACTTCGCTATTTGTTTCTAAAATAGATGAAGCTATTTTGAAATTTTCTAATGCTTTGACAGGATCAGGCTGGTTGTCTCGATAATTTCCCGCCAAATAAAAATAATACGCCTTCATTTCTTTAGGTGTATCAATTTTTTTGCCAGCACGTTCCAAATAATCTGCGGCCTTTTCCCAGTTTGCTTTTTCCGCATAAAGCCGAGAAAGATCTTTCCAGACTCGCAAATCCATATCCCCCGAACTTTGGTTAGCAAGGAATGATTCAAGATCTGCGATTTGAATATCGGGAGTGGCGTTGGTTTTTTTGTGTTTTGCCTGAATGTCTTCGAAGAGAACAGTATTCTTTTGAAAGCGGTAATCTCTATATTCAAAAAACCCAATCAGTGACGCAAGGATAACAAATGCTATTCCTAGACCGATAAAGACTCGTTTACGATTGCGAGCAAGGAAATGAGTGAATTTTAAAAAGTAAAGCTCAGACTTACTGCCTTGGAAGTCTGCGAACTCATCTTGGTGAGCTCGCAATTCTTCCTCTCGTTTTTTATCGATGAGATTCTTTTTAACAAACTTATCCATTTGGATTAACGATTGTTATTGAGATTCATGAAAGCACCCATAGATTCCCGTGAGGGTTGGTTGTCTTCTTTCATGTATTTTGCCATTTCTTCTCGCTCAACTGCTTTATCAAAGTCTTTGATGGAAAGAGAGATCTTTTTATTGTTAGGTTCAATTTTAACAACAACAGTTCTCACTTGTTCGCCCACTTTGTAGAGTTCATCCAATTTGATATTGCGACCATCTGGAATCTCAGAAATATGAACAAGACCTTCAAAGCCTGGTTCCACTTCAACGAAAACACCAAAACTTACGATCGACTTCACTCTACCTTCAACAAGAGTACCTGGTGGGTATTTTTTGCGAAGTGCTTCGTAAGGGTGCTCTTGGAGTTGTTTGAGACCACAGCTAATGCGTTGCGCATCTAAATTTACATCTAGAATTTTATACTTAATTGCCTGACCTTTTTTCAAAAGGGAGAGAGGGTTTTTTTCTCTTTCATCCCAAGTGATATCGGAAATATGGATGAGACCTTCGATCCCGCTCTCTACTTCGACAAATGCACCATACTTTGTGATACCTGTGATTTTGCCTTCAAGTTCATTGCCCGCGCGAACATTTGACGAAAGTGCTTCCCAAGGATTTGGCAACAACTGCTTGAGTCCAAGAGAAAGACGTCTTGCTTCAAAATCTATGTCTAAAATTTCTGAATCTACTTCTTGGCTTTTTTTCAGCACATCTTTTGGGTGTGGTGGTTTTTTTGCCCAGGAAAGCTCTGTTGTGTGGATGAGACCTTCAAGGCCTTCTTTCAATTCAACAAAGGCTCCGAAGTTTGTGAGCGAAGTAACGATCCCTCGAACAACCATACCTTTTTCGAGTTCTTTTTTTGCCCAACCCCATGGATCTTCATACAGTTGTTTGATGCCAAGCGATAGTTTGTTGTTATCTTTATCGATCTCGAGTACAGTAACATCAACTTCGGCACCGATATTAAAATATTGTTTGAAAGGTGCAAATTTTTTATAGGAAATATCGTTTTGGCGAAGGAGTCCTACCACTTCATGAACCGAAAGGAAAACTCCAAAGTTTGCGATCTTTACCACTTTCCCTTGGACTTTGTCTCCAACTTTCACTTTTTCAAGTAGTTCTTCCCATTTTTCTCCATTGATCTCGTCAAGGAGCGTTTTGCGCGAAACAACGCCAGTCTTTGTCTTTTCATTGAGTTCGATGATTTTGAATTGGAATTCTTTGCCGGATTCAGTGGCTTCTTTAAAGCGAACGCCGACGTGTGATGCAGGAAGGAATAGCTGAACGCCTTCGCTTTCTACAAGATAACCTTTGTTTTTGACTTCGGTAACAATCTTTCCAGAAAGTGGGTAACCGTTTGCCGAAGCATCTTTGATCGTTTCCCAGCCAACTCTTTGGTCTGCTTCCTTTTTCGAGAGAACACAATATCCATCGACACGTCTTTTTAGGATCGCACTGACTCTTTCACCACGTTTCGGTGTTTCAGAGAAATCTTCTCTTGGAACACGAGCTTCGAGTTTTTCACCGATATCGAGAAACACAGTGTCCCCGATTACGTCTACAACGGTGCCGTCAATGAGCAGTCCTTTACTGCCGGAATTATCTTGTTCTTGTGTTTGTGATTCCCACTTTTCTAGGAGTTCTCCGAAGGAAGAAGTGGTCTCGTTTTTGGGGGAGGAAGAAGGGTTGGCTGAATTCAATGGTTACCGGGATACAAAACTTAGATTTGTCAAGACTGCGGAAGCCTTGACAGGATAGTATTTAGGACAGTTTCCGTGTCGGACTCTGACGTGTCAATGAGTATTGCATCGGTTGCTTGACGAAGGGGGGCAACAAGTCTTGTTTCATCAGAAAGGTCTCTTGACTGGATTTCAGATTTTAGGTGGGTGAGATCCATTTGGATTCCTTTTGATACGAGTTCTGCATGCCTTCTCTCCGCCCGAACATCAACACTGGCAGTCAAAAAGAACTTAACTTTGGAATCAGGGAATACATCGGTTCCAATATCTCTCCCATCCATTACTAGTTTGTGAGTTTTAGCAAACTCGCGTATCTTTTTGTTCACATACTCTCTGAAGATACGTTGCGGTGCCACAAAGCGAATCAACTTTGTAATCTCTGGAGTCCGAATCGCATCTGAAATATCTCGATCAGCTAGATACATTTGGTTCGTCCCGTGAGTCGAGAGCTGACAGTTGAGTGGAATCTCCGAAAGAGCAAAGCCAAATTCTTCTCTTTCTTTGTCCAAAAGAGCCGCATCTGCAAACTTTTCTGCGTAAAATTGAAAATGATCCGGATCTGAATTGTTTTTTAAATAAGCCTCCCAAAGTGCAAGTGTTAGTCCCCGATAAAATGCTCCCGAATCCAAATAAAGATAACCTAGTCGACTTGCCAGTAAACGAGCGATTGTGCTTTTCCCTGAACCAGCAGGTCCATCGATTGCGATCACATTTTCAATTTTTTGCATTTTGGATCTCCCTTTGCAATTTGAGAAAAGTTAGGGAAATACGTCGATCTCAAATTTCTTTTCCCATTTTTGACTCGTTGAGGTTGACAGCGGCTTGACCATAACAGATGTTTATTTAGACGCTGATATCAATCGGACAAAGATGATAGAGTACTGAGTTCAAAATGAACGTAGACAATCGATTTAGAGATATCTTCGATAAGAATACATCTGTTATGCTTATCATCAACCCATTAGATGGGAAAATTCTTGAAGCAAATCAATCCGCATCAAATTTTTATGGCTACCCCTTACAGGAATTAATTGGCAAATATATAAGTGATATCAATATTCTTTCGCCTACTGAAATAACATTCGAAATGAATCTTGCAGTCACCGAAAAGAGAAATCATTTTAATTTCCAACACCGTTTGTCATCCGGAATCATTAAACATGTAGAAGTTCACTCTTCACCCATACGATTGGATGGAGAGAGTTTACTTTTTTCGATCATTCACGACATCACAGATAGGAAACTGGCAGAGGAAAAAGTATCTGCTCTTTTAATAGAAAAAGAAATTTTATTGAAAGAAGTCCACCATCGAATCAAAAACAATCTAAGTGTAATGCAAAGTCTACTAGATTTACAGATGAGTTCTTTGCAGGATCCATCAGCTATCTCTGCCATCAAAGATGCATGCAATCGTATTCAAAGCATGGCTTTGTTATACGACAAACTGTATCTTTCAAATGACTATGATTATATCCCGCTAAAAAGCTATTTGCCATCCCTTATTCTCGATATGAAATGTAATTTTCCCAACCATAGTCTCGTTGAAGCAGATGTTCAAATCGATGATTGTTTGTTAGAAACTTCACGCATCAAATATCTTGGCATCATCCTTACAGAAATTATAACCAATATTATGAAATATGCATTTCCTCAAGGAAAAAAGGGTAAAATTTCGATTATTGGCAAATTGGAGGGCCGTAACTTAAAATTGAAGATAGAAGATAATGGAGAAGCGATGCCAAAAAGTGTTAATTTTGAAAATCCTAAAACCTTCGGACTCCAATTGATTCAATTTTTAAGCAAACAAATCGGTGCAACGATCCAATTAGAAAGAGAAGAAAATACAAAAATAACTTTAATCTTTGAGACTTTACAATTACCGAAAGGAGTTTAATAATCCAAAGAATCCTGGGAAAGAAGTGTCCACCCAACTTACATCATCAATCTCCAAATTAACACCAGTTAATTTAGACAAAATCGCAAAACTCATTGCTATCCGATGATCCATTTGTGTATCAATCTTTGCGGGGTTGATCTGTTTTACTTCATCAAATTCATATCCATCTTCAAATTCTCTGACATCTACACCCATCGCTAACAGATTCGAAACAACTGATTTGATGCGATCCGATTCTTTAGCACGCAGTTCTTTTGCATGACGTATACAGAATCCACTTTCAGAAAAAAGTCCCGCAATGGTTAGTATCGGAATCTCATCAATAATCGAAGGGATGAGCGCCTCTTCAATCTCCACCTTATGCAGATTTGATGGATAAACAAGAATGTCGCCGATTTCTTCTCCGCATTCGCTTCGTGGGTTTGTGATTTCAATGATACCACCCATTCTACGAAGCACAGTGAGAATTCCCACACGCGATGGATTCAATCCTACGTTTTTTATCGTCGTTGGCTCACCCTTTGAACAAAGTCCAAGAACAATAAAAAATGCTGCACTTGATATATCGCCAGGCACTTTAAAAGAAGTCCCTTCAAAATAATAAGGAGGTGTTAGTTTGAAATGAAGTGGATTAAAATGTGTTAGCTCTCCGCCTAAAAATCGAATCATATTTTCAGTATGATCTCTAGATAACTCTTCCTCTTCATATTCGAGAGCCGTGTCCGATGAAAGTGCCGCAAGTAAAAGTGCGCTTTTAATTTGAGCAGATGCGATCGGGCTTTTGTAAGTATAATCTGTTAGGTGCTTGCCAATGATTCGGATGGGAGCTCTGCCGTTGCCTGCAATGGACTTAATATCTGCACCCATGGCACTGAGTGGATCCATAATGCGAGCCATAGGTCGCTTCTGGAGAGAGGCATCACCAGTAAGCGTGGCTGTGATTTGAGAGAGTCCGCATAATAATCCCGCAGAAAGACGAATTCCGGTGCCTGCATTTCCGAAATCGAGGACTCCCTCAGGGGATTTTAGCCCTTTTTTGCCAGGGCTTTGGATAGAATAATGGCCTGGGGCTTTTTTTTCAAAGGTCAAACCCATCGCAGAAAAACTTTTGAGAGTGTGGAGGGGATCCTCACCTTCCAAAAAACCAGTTATTTCCGATTTTCCCTTCGAAAGTGCGCCAAAAAGTACGCTTCTATGGGATATGGATTTGTCCCCAGGAACGCTAAATTCATTTTTTTGAGAAATGGTCGTATTTGTGAGCAACATTCTGTATTTTTCTAAAAAGTTTTTTGCAATTTGAGGAAAGATTCGTAGGTTTTGTAGGAACGATACGTTCTAATCAAAATTCTAAACATGCCTCTAGATACCAGTAAAAATAATCAAAAGATCCCAGTCAACCCAGGAGACGTTTTATTCGTCTCTGGAAAACCATCTCAGTCTTTAAACATCCTCCATGAGGGGTCCGTGCGAATGGAAGTCAATTTAAGTGATATATCCTTTGCGCTTTATACAATCGAAGGTGCCAACCTCACTCCCGGCATCTTTTCTTTGTTAGAAGGTACACCTCTCAACTATACAATTCGTGCAAAAACAGCCTGTGTTATTTCGACATATGCGATGAACCAATCAAATGCTAAAAAAACTCTCACACAAAAAGTTTCTGTGGGAGTGATGGCGGTGCGGACTTTACTGAAAGAGATTGGAGAACTTTACAAACGAATCACAGCAATACGAGGGTTAACCTCTAAACTGGAACTTACAACCGACAACCTTGGTGCGGCTTATTTTATTTTAAATCCGGCCATTTTCCCAGATTTGCAACCAGGTGGACCGATCACTCGTGATGATTCGATAATTGATCCTGTTATGCGATCTATTCGAAATAATCTCGCTGGTTTTCATGAACATGGTGGTATCCTCCCTGAATCTCCGACCGTGTCCTTTTTGGAAGAAGACCACGGGGAATTTTTTCAGAAAGAGTATTCCGAAACAATAGATTGGAACTCAAGCGAATTCCACTTCATCAGAAAAATCCTTACGGTAAATCCCAAAATCTCCCAAGCCTTGTTTGAAGCAGACCCAACACTTCTCGAAAGTGCTGCAGATAGCTATGTATCTACATACCGCGAATTGTTTGACGTGTTGGAAAGAGAAGTAATTGGTCTTAACGAAGCCATGATCGCTTTGTTTAGTGGTGATCAATCTCTTATTGAAAAAATGAATCTCACTTTAGATTTATTTTCCACTGGTTATTCAACTATACCTTCGACGACCCTTCTCCCTATTTCGGAATGGACTGCAAAAAAATGCCAGATGCATCTTGCTGAGTTCAATCAGATCTTTGGAGCACCTTACGCTGGTTCTATAGCGAGTCTTGATACTTTAGAAAAACGTCAGAATGAACTTTCGGCAAAATACTCACACGAATTGACTGCCAAAAAATCGAGCGATGAACTACGTCAAAACTCTGGCGGTGATTCAATAACAGCTGGCATTGACATAGGCCAACTCAAAACAGAACTTCTTAACTCCGCATCTCAAATTCTCAATTTTGCCCAAGCAGACCCAGAAGCGGTGAAAGAGTTTTCCACCTTGATGGTAAAATTAAAAACGTTTAAAAATCCTCTCGATCCAGATCCCGACAATCGAAAGATCCGCAGAACGATTGCAAAAACTTATTGGGATGTTTATCGAAGATCATTTATCAAATGGATTGCTGATGGACGTCGGGCACCTACTGCGGTCGAGATGATGCTTCGTTATGGTTATTTTGATGAGTCATTATTGGATGATGGACACCTGGTTGAATTACGGTCACGTATGGAACAACCTCGTTACACTGGAAATGTTCCCATCCATCTCTGCACTGATTGGCTAGAAAAGATCTATGGCCGAGAGCTACCGACTTCTGTAGACGAGCTTGGTCAAACCTTCTTTGAAAAAGTTCGTTTGGAATTGAAAGACTCTGCAATCAAAGCAGATAAGGACATCCCACCTGATTATGATACAGGAGAAGCGAGACTTGCTTATGAGCTCAATGCGATGTATGAACCGAATGTTCGTTTGACATCGGGCAACATTTCTAGTCATTTCCCTATCCTTACAAAGTATCACATCACACTACCACTAGAGAAGTGTTATGTGACAAAAGCTAACGTAGAAAAAGCTCTACAAGAGATCCTTGCCGTAGACTATACAGCTTTCAATCGGGAGATTCTTTATCGTAATGAAGAGCTTGGAATCAAAAACGAATTTGTCCAAAGGTCTGTCATCCCTGACTTTATCATCGTTCCTTCGATTGGTCCAAAGGTTATGATGTGGCAAGACCTATCCATTTTCAGAGGAAGTGGATCCAAAGAATCAAGAGGCAGGATCACCATCCCTCACTTCATTATGGGCGATCTCAAATCATTTTTGATCGAAGCAATCGCGGCTTTCCGTTGGGAATTATGTAAAAACATTTTGGGACCAGATTGGAATAATGTGGGTATTCCATCGATCACGGCAGACTACACAGATTACATCCAGTTTTACAAAAAGAGCAAAGATCTTTCACCAGAGCTCAAAGAAAAAATCTCCTCCGAATTCAAAAGATTCAGAACCGACAGAGATAAGTTTGCGTATGATTACGGTTTGTGGATTAAGTATGAATCTGAAGGAGTCCAACGTGTCAACCGAGTGGTTCGGGGTATCTTTTATCGACATATCCCATTTCAAAGAGGCATACGAGAAAAGGTTTCCGGCCAACCAGCATTCGCAGAACTACACAACAAGTTCAAAAACGTCCGAGGCAGACAGCATAAGGAACACGAAAACAAATACAAAAAGTATATGGACGCTTCAGGCCAATTACCAAAAGAGCTCTACGACAATTTACAGTTCTACGAAGTCTGAGGATTATATTTTAGTCTGAGGTAATTTGAAAGAGTCTAGGCGATCGCTTAGACTTCTTCAACAAAATAAGGTCGTATGTATTCACGTACGATCTCTACAACAAACCTTCCCCATGATTTGGGATCTTCTTGTGAGATGTTTACCTGTTTGATTTTTGGAAAGTAGGCCTGAGGCTTGAACGTAGTGTGGGTCAATTCGATGGCCCGTAGGTAATTGTCCAATCGTTTGACCTTTACAAAATTGATGATTTCGTTTTGGATCTTCTCTTTGGGGAGATATCCAACAATAATCATCCTAGGAAATAAATTCTTTTTGAGAAGCACGATGAATTCTTCAAAGCTGTCGACGCGATCAATGAAGCCTTCATAGGCACCACCGCCGAGGTTCATAATTTGTGTAACGATGTCCATGGAAAAGGAAACTCCTTCCATCGTTGACATATCTGAAATGATTACGATTCCTTCATCTGGTTGAAAGACCTTAAACATATCAGTACCTTTGAAGTGCCTGCGTAATAATTTGGCGGCGGAAACATCGATCTCTTGGGCCTTGGGAATTAATGGTTTGCCCGTGCCATCCATAATCGGATCTCGGGTGATCAAGTAGCGCTTTTTGACGGCATTTTGATTCATCACGCGAAACGCTTTGACCTTATCCTCGATCTCATCGAGGGTAGAAAATCCTATTTTCAGGACATTCTCTCGTTTACGTTTTCCTATATCTGTTTCTTCCATGAATGGAAAGGCCTATTCTCTGTGTATGAGATCATCCTATGTCTTTTGAATCAATGTATAGCATATTTTTGTCTAATCACTATAAATGATTCTGAAATTTAAGCAAATTGCCCTTTTAACATTCCTAACTGGTTGTTCTTCAATAGACTTTATCCCGGAGCCCGACTATAGCCTAGCAAACCCCAATTTTCGTAGGAAGACGTGGCAAGAAGTCGAAGTAATGAGGGAACGGCCTATCCGACCCTTTTCGATTATGGGAGAGGTGATCATTCGGAATGAGGCCGAATTGCCTTGGGAGCAAATAGAGATTTCCCTAAAAAAGGACCTTTTCGATAGGAAAATGGATGGGGTATGGATGGTAAAAAAGAAACGAGATCGTATTGATGGATTATCCCTTGAAACAATGGACAGTCGAGGTCACACTACATCTAACTACCAAAGTGAAAATACAATCCCGATATGGTATGGTTATGCCTTTCGCTACAAATAGGCAAACAGAGGGTATATGAGTCCTAGAAAATTTGATTCTGAAATATACATTGATGCACACGACCGCTGGATCTTTCGTGGAAACGAAATCACACAAGTTGAAATTCTAAAATACTTTCGCCAAAACTTAAAACAAAATGAGAAAGGCGTTTTTATTGAAAATGTTTTTGGAGAATTGAGCGAAAATGGTTTTCTAAAAATCCTTGGATATCCCTGTCACATTACAGGCATTCGCTTTGATGATGGAGAGTTATTTTTACACGGCGATGATGAACAGATTTTTAAATTTCCGGAATTTGAAATCTACCAAACGAAAGAAGGTCATCTGATGGGTTTACATGCGAGTAAAGATCTTGTTCGTTACAGGTTTGATTGGAATGCGGCATCACAGCTCGGAGAACATTTGAGTGAGGAAGGAGATATGACTTTCCTAAATTTGGGCTCTCTGCAGATGGAATTGCCCTTATTCGAAGGAGAGATCGAAGTGACTCTCCCCGATGAATATTTGTAAAACTAATTTGAAGTTGGAAATGAATTGGAATCTGCTTGGATTTCTTCCCACATCTTCCATGCTTCTGGAAAATCTTTTTTGATTTCCATTGCTTTGTGAAGGTACTGCAAAGATCTTTCAGGCCGGTTCCAAAGTTTATACAAAGTCGCTAAATTAAAGTAGGAAATATGGCGCGCATCATTAAGTTCACAACGAACTGATTTTTTAAGCCAATACACTGCTTCTTTGTCCTTACCCAATCGCAATAGGACTACACCGATTTCATTACAAGGATTGCCATATTCATGGTTTAAGGTGACTGCTTTATAATAGGAGGTAAGCGCCTCATCCCATTTGCCATGAGAATTTTGAATGAGCCCTAGATAAAAATACCCTTCTTCATGATCTTCCACTTCAAGAAACGAACGAACCTGAAACTCAGCACGATCCATATCGCCTGTTCTGAAAAATTGTTTAGCCAAATCTAATTGAGAAATGAAAGCGTTTGAAGACAAAGAAATCCTCGTTGTTTTTCTTTCATTTTCGGAAGGATGAAATTTCTCCTTGAAAACTAATTTTTTAAAGTGAGCTTTTTATTGTTTGGGCGATGGATTGTGGATCCAAATGGTAATGGTTTAATATCTGAGACCTTTCACCGTGATGGATCGGTTCTGGAGGTAGAGCAAAGGTTTTTAAGAACTTAGAAAGATGACTGGAGTCTATCTCGTTTAATAAAAACCCAGAAGCTCCTGCATGAACATAACTTTCATCCAGGATTACAAACTTTTTCACATCATCTAACAAGGATTCGATGAGATTCTTGTCGAGTGGACGAAGCCAGAAAAGATCCACAAGTGTTATGGAAACTCCGTCTTTTTCAAGTAATTCGGATACAGCCCGCGCGATGGGGAGCATAAATCCAACCGAAAGAATGAGCAGGTCTTTGCCTTTGGTGAGAACTCGTGTTTTCCCTTTTGTAATGGGATTGGGTGTATCAAACTTCAAATCACGTAGATCACCATTGTCTTTTGGAAAACGAATGGCAATCGGTGCATCTGTATAGGATTCCATAAAATAAAGGGTATCGATGATATCTTGTGCTGAGCTCGGCACGATGATATCCATATTGGGAAGTCCTGCAAGGTAACCTAAATCGGAAAGTCCTTGGTGTGTCTCTCCATCTGGACCTACTATGCCTGCACGATCGATCACAAATCTGACAGGAAGATTCATTAAGGAAACGTCTTCAACAAGTTGATCCAAACCTCGAGTTAAAAAGGTTGAATAGATACACATATAAGGAATCGCCCCACCATTGGTCATCGCACCTGCAAATGCGATGGAGTGTTGTTCGGCAATGCCCGTATCAAACGTGTGATTCGGAAATCGTTCTTGAAATTCTCTAAGGCCACTGCCTTCGATCATGGCCGGTGTGATCACTGCAATGTGCGAATTTTTTTCAGTCATTTTTGTGAGTGTTTTTCCAACGATCTTGGATAGTCCGATTTTATTGGCATCTGCTGATGCCATCTTTCCATCTTCTTTATTGAATGGAGTCACACCGTGGTATTTGATTGGATCTGCTTCTGCAGGTTTATAACCTTTTCCCTTCTGGGTGAGCACATGCAAAAGGACTGGCCCTTTGATTTTACTTACATTTTTTAATAACTGAACGACCCGATTGACATCATGACCATCGATGGGACCGAAATATGTAAAACCAAGGTCTTCGAAAAGTCCACCTGGACGCAACATAAAGTGTTTCATGGATGATTCCATGTTTTGTGCCACACTTTGTAACGCAGGACCGACAAGCGGTAACCACTTTAGAAAATTATAAAATAATGTTTTCCATTTATTGTAAATTTGCGATGAAATGATATTGTTTAAATAATTCGAAATTGATCCTACATTCTTGGATATCGACATGTAATTGTCGTTCAAAATTACGAGCATATCCGGTTTGATATGACCACCATGATTCATCGCTTCCAATGCCATACCTGTAGCAATCGACGCATCACCAATGACTGCCGCTACTCTATAGTCTTTGCCTACGAGATCTCTGGCACAAGCTTCACCCAACGCTTGAGAAATGGAAGTCCCCGCATGACCGGTATTATAAAGATCGAAAGGAGATTCTTCTCTTTTTGGGAAGCCAGACAGCCCACCCCACTTACGAACGGTAGTCAACTTGTCCTTTCTTCCGGTTAGAATCTTGTGTGGATAGGTCTGGTGACCCACATCCCAAATGATACGATCTGTAGGTGTGTTAAAAACGTAATGCAAGGCAACGGTAAGTTCAACGACTCCCAGATTGCTCGCAAAGTGACCACCCACATCCGCCAAAGTATCGATGATAAACTCCCTGACATCTTTGCAGACATCGGGGAGCTGGTTTTCGGGGATTTTACGTAAATCTTCTGGTAATTGAATCCGATCTAAAAACGGGTATAAAGACATGCTATTATCATGAGGCTGACCTTTGCAGTGGTCGCTTCATTTTTTCCATATCTTCGGGGTTTATGATTCCCATCAATTCGTAAATCCTGACAGGCAAGGTTTTTCCTTTTACACGAACCAAATCCAACTCTCTGGCGATCACACGATCTTTCACTTTTTCATACGTATGCTCAGAAATGATGATATTTGTGCCGTACATTTTGTTGGAACCTTCTAAACGAGAACCCAAGTTGATGGTGTCGCCCATACAGGTGTATTCCATTCGGTGTGAGGATCCCATATTGCCGACGACGGCTGGACCTGAGTTGAGACCAATTCCAATATCAATAACGGGAACATTGCGTTCGACCCAATTTGCCTGTAAAACTTTTAGGAAATCCAATTGGGCAAGTGCGGCAACGCACGCATAATATGCATGGTCTTCCAAAGGAACTGGTGCACCCCAAAAGGCCATAATCGCATCACCCATGTATTTGTCTATGGTCCCTTTGTATTGGATGATCATATCCGTCATTGCAGAAAGGTATTCATTCAATAATTTTACCAATTCTTCTGGACCGAGAGCCTCCGAAATTGTCGTAAAACCTCGGATATCCGAGAAAAAGATGGTGATCTCTTTTTTAGATCCACCTAATGCGAGATTGTCGGGGTGTTTTAACAATTCGTCTACAACGTCTGCTGATACGAATTTTGAGAAGGTTTGACGAATGTATTTTACGTTTTCTTCTTCGGTCAAAATTCGGAAACCGATAATGGCAATAAACACAACGATTTGTTCTATGGTCACAGAAGGTAGAACCGTAACTAAATTGAACTCTTGAAAAAGATAAAGCGTTGCAACACCATAAATCAATAACTGAGAGAGCATAATTACAAAACCCCAATGAGTTTTGACACGTGGTTGCAAAAAACCAATCATAAGTGCAAGTGTAAGATAAATTGCAAAGGTCGCCCAATTTGGTAAGCTTGATAAGAATTCCTGGTTTAAGATCGTATTAATTGCATGAGCGTGGTGTTCGATCCCAGACATATCACCAAACGGAGACAAGTGGGAGTCTTTCGAAGCTCCTCTTCCTGTTGCATAATACATGGCGACAAGGAATATCCGATTATCAATTTGATTTGCTTCCAAAAGTTCTGGATTCCAATCATTGGTCACTTCAAAGATCTCGTTTTGTTTGAATGAATATCTTCCACCAACAAAATTGACCTCCATCTGTCCTTCTAAGTCGATGGGGATGATGATTTCTCTCTTTTCATTCGGAACCGCCATCACATCGTGTTCTTCCATCTTTAGCGTTTTACGATTGAACTCTTTCACTACCTTCTTTGGGATGTTGGAGAGTTTTACATACTTCCCCATATTCACTTCAACATCACGTTGGACATCAATACCGTAGTATTTACAAACTATAAGTAAGTCGATGGATGGGAAGTATTCTGTCTCGCGGTCTCTCCCTGATTTAAAAACTTTGACGACAAGAGGCATCTTTCGATTAAGTCCTGACTCATCCTTTTTTACGTTCGCAAAACCGAGACCAGCTGACAGTTCGCCAATTTGTTCAATCGGAGGTTGTGGGAATTTGACCCAAGAGATTCCCAAATCATCTTCATCGATGACATTTGTAATTTTGAACCTACGAAGTATATCAATCCGTTTTTCTAAATTGAGAACTGCTTCCTTGGATTCAGCACTGGTTTCCATTGGAAAGTCGAAGAGAACGTTTCTATTTTTTTTGAGTGCCTCTACCATTTCTTCCGTCTGACCAGGCTTATAGTCGACGAAGAAAATATCGAACATCAGAATGTTATTTGTATCCTTAAAGGTATCGATGATATTTGCATAATATTTCCAAGGAAGTGGCCAAGTGCCTTGTAACTTTTCCAAAGACTCTGTCGTGATACCAATGATGTTGATGTCTTTTCGTGCCTTTGGAGGTGGTTGGTAAGAGATATACTCAATCCTTCCCGTATCGCCTTCCTTTTCCGACTTTGTTTCTGTCCCACGTAAAAACTGAAATCTAGTTGCGATAGAATTTTCTTCTAAGTCTTTTAGAGGTTGAAAGCTATTGACCAAAGTATACATAAACATGGCGATCACGTAGGATAGCCACATCGCACCTGTCTTTTGTTTGTCGCTAGATACCTTTTCGATAAACTTATAAACAAAGAATGAGGAAGCAAGCAGGGTAAACATACCTGCGAGCAAAAAAACGAACTCATATTCCGACCCTGTCGAAAATACGGATACAAGAACTCCACCTGATCCGCCGAGCGCGAACAATAATACAATATAATCTAATATCGTAAGGGATTTAGATTCTTTTTTAGCCATAGAGCCTCTTTTCCAACTAGGAATTACCTAGTCATGTTCTTGGAATTTTTAATGAGACTCAAACGTTATTTTTTGATTTGAGGCGAGAATGATGGGAAAAAATCAGCAAACTCTTCCACATCTGCTTTATAGATGGAATTTCGATAGTTTTGGGGGAGTTCCGAGTCAAACAGACCTTCCTCTTTTCGCCCCCACCAGGCACCAAATACTGTGGCTTTGTATTTGAATTCCTTTTTGCCTAACAATTGGAGTTGTTTGTCATATACAAAAAAGGTGCTATGGATGTCCCTTGTGCTCCAGACTGGAATCATGCCAAGAGTGAGCACTGAAAACGGATAGGATATAATTGCACGAAATGAGTTTCCATAGTTATTGGTTTCATTTTCCGGCCCGTGGATACCCAAGACATAAAAATCTACATCTCGCTTTTTAAAAAGATAGGATTCCTTTTCTGCTTCACCCGACCATTGCACGAGTTTCCGAAGTTCACCATCTCCATACATTCCCACATAAGATCTGTAAGTATTTACAAATTCTTTTACACGATCAGGTGGAACAGTTGAGTCTATACCTTTGACTGGAAAATCATTTAAACTTTGACCTTGGGTAAAGTACTTCCAAGTTGGTGACTTCTCATCCAAGTCGGTGACAAGAACCATAGAATGGCTTCCAGCGCGAATCGTGTTGAACTTGTAAGGATAAAATCCAACTAACGCAATCTTTGTATTACCTGGAACGGTGTTACCAACCGACTTATAATCACGCAAGACATGGTAGTGATAGCATGATTGAAAAATAAAAATAGTAGAGATGAAAATTAGATACTTACGGAAAACTTGCACGTATGGATCTCGCATACTCCCCTAAAGCTTTTACACAAGCATCTACATTGTCCCCATTTTCTTCAATGATTCGCTGGATTGCTGAACCAATGATGATACCGTCCGCATAATGTGCTATTTGCGATGCTTGTTCTGGCGTTGAGATTCCAAAACCGGCACAAATGGGTAATTGCAAAACTTCCTTTAATGATTTGATTCGATCTTCCAAATCTACAGAAAACTCTCGCCTTTCACCGGTAACACCAAAAGAAGTAACGTAATAGATAAAACCAGAAGAGGTTTTTTTCAGCTGAGAAATCCGTTTTTTTGTGGTAGCAGGTGTAATCAGATGGATAAGATCCATATTCCGTTTTGCTAATTCTCTAAATAGATTTTCACTTTCTTCTGTATCAAAAGGTAAATCCGGAATCACAAGTCCTGTTATACCCGATTCACTTGCGCGATCTAAAAATGTAGCAATGCCACAGTGATAGACAGGATTAAAGTAGGTTAGATAAACGAGGGGGATCTCTGGTCGATGCAAATGGATTTGTTTTGTAACATCGAAGATTTGATCGAAAGAAAACGTATTTTTTAGTGCTCTAGCATCGGCTCTTTGGATGACGGGACCATCTGCAACGGGATCTGAAAAGGGAATACCCAATTCTAAGATGTCAGCCCCATTGTCGAGTATCGCTTTTCCATAACGAACAGAAGCTTCATAATTCGGATCACCTAATGTGAAAAAAGGGACAAATACAGATTTTGACTTTTTGGAAGCAAAGTAGTCTTTGATTTTACTCATGTGCCCCGCCCCCTGCCATAATTCTTAGCACTTCTTCAACGTCTTTGTCTCCTCTTCCCGAAAGACAAATGATTAAATCCTTTTTTTTGCCCAAACTTTTTGCAACATCTTTGGCTACATAAAAAGCATGAGCTGTTTCTAAGGCTGGAATGATTCCCTCAATACGACTTACTTCCAAAAATGAAGCTATTGCCTGTTCGTCGGTGACCATTCGATAATCCACTCTGCTTGATTTTGCAAGATGTGCATGTTGTGGTCCCACCCCTGGATAATCCAAGCCAGCAGAAACAGAATGGGCAGGTACGATCTGGCCAAATTCATCTTGGATGATCAACGTTTTTGTACCATGGATAAAACCTGTCTTTCCGTATGTGATGGTCGCAGAATGTTCGCCTGGTTTTGAGCCAAGGCCACCTGCTTCGGCACCAAACAACAAAACCTTCTTTTCTTTAATAAATTCGTGAAACATTCCAATGGCATTGGATCCACCGCCAACACAAGCAACGACTGCGTCGGGTAATTTATCCGCTACTTTACGGAATTGTTTTTTTGCCTCAAGTCCAATGATAGCTTGGAGATCTCGAACAATTGTAGGAAAAGGATGTGGACCGATTGCAGATCCAACGATGTAGTGTGTGGTCGAAACATTGAGTGCCCAGTCTCTCATGGCTTCACTCGTCGCCTCTTTGAGAGTAGCTTCACCGGAAGTGACAGGAAGGATTTTTGCACCTAACATCGTTATTTTTTTTGCGTTTAAGTTTTGACGTTTTACATCAACAGCGCCCATATAGATGATCGTTTCCAAACCAAACATAGCTCCAACAGTGGCTGTGGCTAATCCGTGTTGGCCTGCACCGGTCTCGGCAATGATTCGCTTTTTGCCCATATGACGGGCGAGCAATGCTTGTCCGATGGCATTATTGATTTTGTGGGCACCTGTGTGGTTGAGATCTTCTCGTTTGAGCCAAATGCGCGCACCACCCCATTCTTTCGTGAGGCGTTCGGCAAAGGTCAGGGGAGATGGTCGCCCAACATAGTTTTTGAGATAGTAAGCGAGCTCTTTTTTGAACTTTTTATCATTCTTGAGTTTGTTATAGGTGGATTCCAATTCTTCCAGTGCTTCCGTAAGAATCTCAGGAGCGTAACGACCACCAAATTCACCAAAATAGCCAGGTTTATTTTTACCCATATTTCCTATATCATAGACTCACTTCTAAAGGGAAACTGCTTCTTTGGTCGCTAGATTTTAAATTATCAGCTGTAGATTATGGCACTACATTTGAATTTTCGGACACCACTAGCCGATAGAAATAGTAACGGTATGGCTTCAAATTCACAAGAGATAGTTTGGCAGTACGGACGCAGAGAGAGTGATACTCTGCCAGGCGTGGTTCTGAAAGAAGATGGGCGCTACTATATCAAATCTGCCTTTTACGCCAGTGTAAATGAACAACTTACCCGGCTATCCATGCTTATGGATGTCTCCCGGTCCATTATGGCGGAGATCGACCTTGACTCTCTCCTCCAGCTCATCATGCAAAAGGTGACTTTGGTCATGAACGCGGATCGTTCGTCACTCTTTCTGGTTGATCATGAAAAACAACAACTCTGGACTCGCGTGGCACAAGGCGCCTCAGAAATTCGACTGCCTTTGGGAGAGGGTATCGCGGGCGATGTAGCACAAACAGGCGTTACTGCAAATATTCCAGATGCCTACGAAGATAAACGATTCAACCGAGATTTTGATTCAAAAACTGGTTACCGAACAAAATCCATTTTATGTATGGGAATCCGAAATCAAAATGGAAAGATCATAGGAACGATACAAGTTCTGAACAAAAAGGATGATACAGCATTCTCTGAATCTGATGAAGCATTACTGGCCGCATTCTGCGGTCTTGCGGGAATCTCCCTTGAAAATGCCAGAGCCTATGAAGAACTCCAATTGGAACGAAATTCATTGGAAATTCGAGTGCAAGAACGTACAAAAGAACTTGCCTCCGAAAAGAAAAAGGCCGACGAACTCTTATTAAATATTCTACCTTTTGAAATCGCAGAAGAATTAAAGATAAAGGGCGAAGCAGAACCGAGAGCATACGAAGAAGTCACTGTTATGTTTACTGACTTTAAAGGTTTTACCCAAGTGGCAGAAACCATGTCAGCGGAAAACCTTGTCTCTGACTTGGATAAATGTTTTTATTACTTTGATGAGGTGATGGACCGTCTTAAAGTCGAAAAAATAAAAACGATTGGTGATTCCTATATGTGCGCCGGTGGACTTCCCAATGCGAATAAAACAAACCCGATCGAAGTGGTTTTAGCGGCGATGGAAATTCGAAATTTCATGAACCAGTTGAAGGAAATCAAAAAGAGTGTAGAACAACCATATTGGGAATTGCGTATCGGAATCCACACAGGTCCTGTGATTGCAGGTGTTGTAGGAAAACGAAAATTCGCCTATGATATTTGGGGAGATACGGTAAACACTGCTAGCCGAATGGAATCTTCGGGAACACCTGGAGAAATCAATATTTCAGCTGTTACCTACTCCAAAGTGAAAGATTTTTTTATCTGTGAACACCGCGGTAAGATCGCGGCAAAAAACAAAGGTGACATCGATATGTACTATGTGACACGTATCATCCCCGAACTTTCGTTTGATGCCGAGGGTCAGGTTCCAAATCCGGAATTTTTAAAAAAACTCAAAGAGATTTTCTAAAATTTTGATTCTAGGGTAAGAGTGTCTGACTCAATTCAGTACGAATTGAATCAATCTCTTTTGTTAGATCACTGATATCTGTAAAAACGATGTTCTTCTCTTCCATTGTTTTACGATTGAGTATGGTGATTTCATTTTTTTCCAAAAAGCCTTTCCCCATCGTCAACCGAATCGGAAAACCAATGAGTTCAGAATCCTTGAACTTAAACCCTGGCCCCAGATCACGATCATCCCAAAGAACATCATACTTGGCAGATCGCAATTGTTCGTAAACTGCTCCAATGCGTGCATTGTCTTCTGCGCTTTTTGCTATACTCACAAGACAAATTTCAAATGGAGCGATAGAAATAGGCCAATAGATACCTTTATCATCATTGCACTGTTCAATGACAGTTGCCATACAACGATTCACTCCAATGCCATAACAGCCCATAGTCGTGGTTGTCGCCTTGCCTTTGTCATTTAAAACAGAAATTTCAAAAGCCTTTGTATACTTTTGTCCCAATTTAAAAATATGTCCTACTTCGATGCCTTTTTCCGCTTTAAGAACGGCGTTACAATTTGGACATAAATCGCCGGCACGTGCCTGTGCAAGATCCAATGTTTGTATCTTGGATGAGTCAAAATGGTCTTTTAAACTTACACCTTTTTTATGTTTGTCGAAAGCGTTTGCGCCAGTTACATACTTTGCATTCCAATCCACAACTGCATCCACGAGAACAAGGAGATCTTCATGCATTGGCATGCCAGGACCTATAAAACCAGGAATTAAACCAAACTTGGAAAGTTCCGCATCCCCCATGGGACGCATTTCATTTGCGACTAAGTGGTTTTTTAACTTGTTTTCGTTGAGTTCCCTGTCACCAGGCAGAAATACGAGAACATATTTACCATCATACCACATAGCGACTGCTTTTAAAACATAACTCTCTTCCACATTTAAGAATGCCGCTACATCTTGAATGGATTTTTTACCTGGCGTATCAACGACTTCTTCAGATGAACCAGTATTCGCCTTAGGATCATTTGGTGGGACGACTGGTGTTTTTTCAATATTGCCCGAATAGTCACATGAAGAGCAAATTGTAAGCGTTTCCTCTCCAATCGGAGAAACCACCATAAATTCTTCTGAGGCCGAACCTCCCATATTTCCTGAATCAGCTTGCACTGGTATGGTGGAGAGTCCAAGTCTAGTAAAAATCCTTCGATACGTCGTTCTCATCTTTTGATAGGTTTCGTCTAGGGAAACATCATCTAAATGAAAGGAATACGCATCCTTCATCGTGAATTCCCTCGAGCGGATCACTCCGAAACGTGGACGAATCTCATCTCTAAACTTTGTATGAATCTGGTAGACGTTGATCGGAAGATCTTTGTACGAGCGCACCATAGGTTTAACTAGAACACAAAACGACTCTTCGTGGGTGGGTCCGAGGCAATTTTCCACATCATGGCGATCTTTGATGCGAAACATTTCTTTGCCCATTTTATCCCATCTGCCCGACTCTTTCCAAATTTCCGAAGGAGTGAGAATAGGAAGTTGGAATTCAAGTGCGCCTGAAGCATCCATTTCATCACGAACGATGGCTTCAATTTTTTTTAAGATCCGAAGACCCAATGGCAAATAACTATAAAGTCCGGAAGCTGACTTTCTAATGAGACCTGCTCTAAGCATAAGCCGATGCGATGCAACGACCGCATCTTGTGGGTCATCTTTGGTTGTGGGAATGAGATAAGAACTCGCTTTCATAAAAAAAACCTAAAATTAAATTAAAAAATCCGCATAACATCATTGAAGGACACATAGAGTCCGAGTCCAATGAGAAAAAAGAAACCTAAACGAAAGATCACTTCAACCGCCTTACGTGGCATGGGTCTGCCTGCAACTGCTTCGTAGGCATAAAGAACAATGTGTCCGCCATCTGCCATGGGAATCGGTAAAAGATTCATGACCATTAGAGCAAGTGAAATCTTTGCAACAAAATCAAGATAGGTTGACCAACCATACTCCAAACTAATTCCCGCTATCTGCACAATACCAACGGGCCCGGACAAATTGTCCTTGGGACTGAGTAAACCTGAAAAAAGCAACTTGATTCCAGTAAGTGTAGTTGCCACATTTTCGTAGACCTTTTTGGAGGCAGTGACAAATGCAAGTCCTACAGTGGTCTCGCGATTTTGTTTCTCAGCAATAAATTTCATGGAAGGGCGAAAACCCAACAAACCAATAGGTTTTAATGCCACGTCTGCGGTATAGTTCATATTGCCGATCCAAATGCTTTTGGTTTGTCCACTCACCTGTTTGAGATAGGAAACAAAGTCATCCACATTATTAAATGATGTATCTTCGATTCTGAGTCGGCTCAATCGAGACTCAATTTCGGGATCATAGCTGTCCAAACGAAAGTATGGCACTGCTAGTTCTTTGAACTTTGGATGTTTGATATTATAAAATTCAAACACATTGGCACCAAGCACTGGAATGTCGATCGTAGTTAGTTCGGTAGCCCACGGAGTAAACAAAGGGAATGTTTTGCGATCGACAAGTACAGGAATGGTTTTGTTTTGGTGTTTGCCGAGTTCTGCTTGGAGTTCAGGTATCGTATGCACATCAACACCATTGATCTTGAGTATCACATCTCCATCTTTTAGATAACTCAAGGCGCGTTTGCGTAAGGACTGTTCACGTTCGACCTTTTCACGCTCTTTTAAATATTCTTCTGGAATCTCTTTTTTACGTTCTTCGAGTTTTTCTTGAAAAAACTGAGTGGATTGATCGTCTTTGTCCAAGATATGAGCTAAGGTGTGTCCGATTTGTTCTGAGTAGGTAAACGTAGCGATTACCCTTCTTTCTCCAAACGGCTCGACTCCGATTGTTGGCCTGCCTCCCGCAGAATATACGTTAGGGACGATTTCGATCGTATTCGCTTTGCCTTCCCGTTCATAGGTAACTTGTATCGGATCGCCGGTTGTCAGACTGATGTTTGTAAAAATATCTTCAAAGTTTTCTGTAGGTTTTCCATTGATCGAAAGAATACTGTCGCCAGATCGAAGCCCTGCTTGATAGGCTTGGGATGTGACTTGGTTTGACGCATCGATAAAGATTTTATTCGATGCAGGGCTATCTCCTCCCAACTCCAAGACAAATAACAATACGAAACCTAATACGAGATTGGCGAATGGACCTCCCAAAACAGGGATCATCCGTTTGAGAGGCGGTGTGGACAAAAGTTCTCCCGGTCTTCCTCTCGTTTTTTTGCCGTATTCATCTCCTTTAAACATCACATATCCACCAATGGGAATCGCTGTAATTTGGTATATGGTTTTGCCGATGCGTTTTTTCCAAACACCCTTACCATATCCTAAGGAAAAAATTCTGGCTTCCACACCCACGAGTTTGCCACACAACAAGTGACCCAATTCGTGAATAAAAATGGAAACCGCTAACATAAGTACAGATCCAAGAATAATGATGATCATACGTTGACCCCTTTTGTATATTTGTTCCGCACATACGCTCGTGCTTCCGTATCCTTTTCTAAAAAACCTGCCCAATCCATAGGATGTGTGATTTGGATTTGGTTTAAACAGTCTTCGATCACATGCGGAATTTTGATAAATGGAATCCGCTCTTCTAAAAATAATTCGACGGCGACTTCGTTTGCGGCATTGAACACTGCAGGAGCCGAGCCACCAGTGCGTCCTGCCTGAAAGGCGAGAGCTAGTGCTGGATACCGATTCGGATCTGGAGTACGAAAGTGTAACTCTTTCCAGCTAAATGGTTTTCTTTCGATGAGAAGTTTGGGAGTTTTTACCGGATAAAATAAAGCATGCGCCACAGGATAGATCATATCTGGATGGCTTGTGTATTGGAGGCACGCTCCATCTAACGTTTCTATGATGCCATGTGTCAATGACTCAGGATGGATCACAACTTCTATTTGATCATATGAAAAACCAAACAAGAAATGCGCTTCTATTACTTCCAAACCCTTATTGACGAGACCCGCAGAATCCACAGTGATCTTAGGACCCATACTCCATGTGGGATGATGGAGTGCTTGTTTGATACTTACATGAGGCAAATCTTCTAAAGGCAAATCTCGGAAACTCCCACCTGATGCGGTAAGTGTAATGGCTCTGATATTAGAAGGTTCTTCCTTTTCTAGTAACTGAAAGAGTGCATTGTGTTCGGAATCCACAGGCACCATCGATACTTTGTGTTCCGCTACAAGCTTGTTGATGAGTGGACCGAAGGTAACCAGCGTTTCTTTGTTGGCGATGGCGATTTTTTTCTTTGATTTGATAGCCGTAATTGTGGGTTTTGCACCAACTGCGCCCACGATGGCAGTAACAACTGTATTTACTTTGTTCAGAGAGACGATGGTGTCTAGTCCCGTTTCACCATAGACAATCATCGTGTCGTTCAATTTGTCACCCAAAACACCCAAATGAGATGCCGCAGTGATACAAACCACTTCGGGTGAAAACTCCTCGATGAGCGTTTTAGCGAGTTCGATATTGGAGTGGACGCTGAAAGAAACGAGAGAAAAATCCTCACGAAACAAACGTAAGACTTTAAGGGTCGATTGTCCTACTGAACCAGAAATACCAAGAACACAGACCCCATTCATTACTTCTTAGACTTGATTAAACTGGGAATCCCAGCATTCCTTTGAATTGGAAATAATAATACATAGCAGGAACAGTAAAAAGGAGAGCATCCGCAAGATCCAATAAGCCACCATGACCTGGGATCAAAGCGGAGGAATCTTTCATCTTTGCATCTCGTTTCATCGCGGATTCGGCGAGGTCACCCATCACAGATAGAATGGAAAAGAAAAATCCAAGGAGAATGGATTCAAGCGTGCCAACAGGAACTTTGATGCCAGAAAACTTTTCCCAAAGATAATTAAGCAGTAAAACGGAAAGAACGGCTGTGATGTTTCCAACGATATAACCTTCCCATGTTTTTTTGGGAGAGATTTTGAGACCAGCTGAATGTTTGCCGAACCAGCGACCCCCAAAGTAGGCACCTGCATCACTGATGAAAGTGATAGTAGATACTAAAAAGATATAATAAGCACCGAACGGAAATGCGAGGAGAAGTAAAAAATGTCCAAGTGGAACAGCGATATAGATGGCGCCTAAAATCGTCGCAGATACAGAAAAGAGAGCTCCATCAAGTGGTCGTCTGAAAATTTGTAAAATCCAAAGTGTGATCGACATTGCGATAAACAGGAATGGGACAGGATGAAAACTTTCTCTCAAATGTTTAGAAGCCACATAAGTCCACTCAGGTGGAGTGACATTGTACTGAATGCCGAGAAATTGAAGATAGTAGACGGTAAAGATGAGCGCAGAAAAAATAAATCCGGTAAGAAAGAATGGCTTTGAATCTTCTCTGCGGCAAAATGCGTATAACTCACGCAATCCGAAGAAGATAACAAAGATTCCAAAAGCATAAAATTCTAAATAATAGAATTTAGAATGGAAGATCATAAACACATAGGCGATAACAAGCGCGATCGCAGAAAGTAGTCTCAACATTGTCTCATTCATGAAAGTCCACCAAATTTTCGTTTTCTAGTTTCAAAGAACTGCAGTGCCTCTTCCAATGATTCTCTTCCAAAATCAGGCCAGAGAGTCTTTGTAAAAAAGAACTCCGCATAGGCGATCTGCCATAATAGGAAGTTGGAAACCCGTTGTTCTCCCGCAGTTCTGATCAATAAGTCTACGGGGGGAAGTGGCGATGTATACAAATATTTTTCAAATTCCTTGGCTGTTATGGTTTTGTCCAAGGGAGTCCGACTCTCCTTTCTTGCGGATTGGATGCGAGAAAAGGCAGAAAGGATCTCTTCCTGTCCGCCATAGTTCAGACAAAAATTGGCAATGATGTTTTTGTTCTTTTTTGTAACATCCATGGCATGGTCGATCTTTTGTAAAACTTTGGCAGAAATTTTGGACCGGTTGCCGGAATGGTGGATGCGGATCCCTTTTGCGTGAATTTTGTCGAGACGGGTGTCTATGAATTCTATTAACAAACTGAAGATCGCATTGATTTCAGAAATGGGACGTTTCCAATTTTCCGTAGAGAATGCATAAAGGGAAATATTTTTGATTTTATAATGGAGAGCTACATCTAACAAACGATCGATGGCATCGGCACCTGCCCTGTGTCCATCTGTTCGTTTTTTACCTTGGGCCTCAGCCCATCTACCATTGCCGTCCATGATGACAGCAATGTGCGATGGAATGGTTTTAAAGTTCATAGATCAGAGAAAGATTAGAGAGTTGTGATCTCTTTTTCTTTTTCCTTTTCGAGGTCGCCGATCTTTGTAATGTATGAGTCTGTGATTTTTTGGATCTTATCTTGGTGGCCTTTCATGTCATCTTGCGACATTTCTGCCTGGTGTTTTTTGAGATCATCATTGGCATCACGGCGAATGTTACGTATGGCGACTTTTTTCTCTTCGGCCTTTTGTTTAACGACTTTTGCTAATTCTTTTCGGCGCTCACCAGTTAACTCTGGTATGTTGATGCGAATGCTTTGACCGTCGTTATTTGGCGTGAGACCAAGACCTGCTCCAAAGATCGCTTTTTCGATGTCTTTGAGCATACTTTTTTCAAAGGGAGTGATGAGGATCATTCGAGGTTCAGGGATGGCGATTTTGCCCATTTGGTTGAGTGGAGTCATTGTGCCGTAGTAATCTACTTTTACATCTTCCACCATCATAGGGTTGGCTTTGCCAGTCCTTATGACATTAAAATCTTTTTTGAGAGCATCCACAGTTTTATCCATTTTGCTCTGCATGGATTTGATTATTTCATCTACCATCTTCGATCACTTCCTCAGAATTTGAAATCAGTGTACCAATGTTTTCGCCTGCAATGAGTCCGCTCAGATTGCCTGCCTTAAATATATCAAATACGATGATCGGCATGTTATTGTCCATGCACAAACTCAGTGCCGTCGAATCCATCACCTTCAAACGTCGGTTGATCGATTCCATAAAGGAGACTTGTTTGTATCTGCGGGCCGCTGGATCTTTTTTCGGATCAGCAGTGTACACTCCGTCTACCTTTGTGGCTTTTAAAATGACTTCGCAACCAACTTCTACAGCACGAAGGGATGCAGTTGTATCCGTTGTGAAGTAAGGATTGCCTGTTCCACCTGCAAATATAATGACTCGTTTTTTTTCTAAGTGTCGGACTGCACGTCTACGAATGTAAGGTTCTGCTACAGATTTCATTTCAATCGCAGAAAGAACTCTTGTATACATGCCTTGTTTTTCGCATGCATCTTGTAATGCGAGTGCGTTCATAATGGTTCCGAGCATACCCATATAGTCCGCAGTGGCGCGGTCCATTCCAGATTTTGCAAGGGTTTCGCCTCGGATCATATTGCCACCGCCAACGACGAGAGCAACTTGCAATCCCATATCATAAACTTCTTTGATTTGTCCTGCTAGGGAAAAGGTTTTGTTTGTATCAATACCTAGCTCGCCCTCCCCGGCAAGAGCTTCGCCGGAGAGTTTGATGAGAATCCGTTTGTATTTCGGATTACTGCCCACCTACTTGAAACCTCGCAAAACGGCGGATCGTGATGTTTTCGCCGAATTTCGCGATACCTTCTTGGAGGATATCGTTGATCGTTTTGGTGTTGTCACGAATCGATTTTTGGTGTAACAAACAAATCTCTTCGTAGTATTTTTTCATTTTGCCAGGGAGGATCTTTTCAATCTGGTCTGGCTTTTTCCCTTCTTTTTCGAGAAGAGTTTTTTGGATGCTCATCTCGTTGTCGATTTCCGACTGAGGGATGCTTTCTTCGCTCACGTAAAGTGGGCTCATCGCTGTGATTTGGAGAGCAATTTCTTTGCCAATCGCTTCGAAGTCTGCGTTGTTTGCAACGAAGTCTGTCTCGCAATTTAGCTCAAGTATAACGCCCGTTTTGCCATTTCCGTGAATGTAGGAAATGACCTTGCCTTCACCAGTCTCGCGACCTGCACGTTTTGCCGCTTTCGCAAGACCTTTTTCACGAAGATAAGTCACTGCTTTGTCGATGTCGCCACCGTTTTCTTCGAGAGCCTTTTTGCAATCCATCATCCCCGCACCAGTTCGTTCGCGGAGATCTTTGATTTGTTCTGAGCTAACAGCCATTATTCAGCACCTTCAGCTTTAGTTTCTTTTGCTATGTCTTCTTCTTTAACTACGACTTTCGCTGCTTCTGGATCGACAGGAATGTCTTTCGCAACTGCAGGAAGTTCGTCGTCCATAATGAATTTACCAGACTCATCATACTCACCTTGGTATTCAAGAGCGAGCTGTTCTGCGTCCATATCTTCACTGAAATTAGTTTGGATGACTTCTCCACCTGTTCCTTCTAAGACGGCATTTGCCATCGTATCAAGGAAAAGAGAGATCGCGCGAATCGCGTCGTCATTGCCAGGAATTGGGTAGTCGATAGGCTCTGGATCGCAGTTTGTGTCGATGACTGCAAATACTTTGAGACCTAGTTTTTTTGCCTCGCTGACAGCGATTTCTTCTTTTTTAGGATCGATCACGAAAAGAATTTCTGGCACAACTGCCATATCTTTGATCCCACCAAGTGTTTGGCGGAGTTTTTCTAATTCGCGTTTGAGAGAGAGTGCTTCTTTTTTAGTTCGAGCTTCTTGTTCGAAAGAGTTGTTTTCTTCCATTTGCTCAAGTCTTTTGAGACGAGCAATCGACTTCTTTACTGTGTTCCAGTTAGTAAGCAAACCACCTAACCAACGATTTGAAACATAATACATGCTACATGCTTGTGCCGCTCTTTCGATGGCGCCGCGAGCTTGTTTTTTGGTTCCAACAAAAAGGACTTTTTTGCCTTGGCCAGTGAGCTTTCTTAAAGCATCATAAGCTTCTTTGGTTTTTTGGACTGTCTTTTGAAGATCGATAATGTGGATCCCGTTACGCGCCGTATAAACATACGGAGACATTTTTGGATTCCAACGACGTGTTTGGTGACCGAAGTGTACGCCTGCTTCGAGCAAGCTCTTCATGGAAATTACGGACATATGTTACCCCTTTTTTAGTGCGAGATACCCAGATGCTACAAGTCCAACTAGACTCGCAGGGGTTAACTGGATCTCGACCTTAAATATGTAAAGCTCCAAAGATACGGGCGTTGTGAACAAAAACTGCGACAAATATGTAGTGCCCAAAAGCCGATCTAAAACGACTCCTGCCACTGCACCTGCCATCAGCCCCAAAAAAAGCACCAAAAGTAGGTTCCCAATTTGGGATTTGTTCATAAAGACGCACCTTTGCTAAGCTTCCAGACCAGAATTTTGGTTTTGGGCGGCTTGTCAACCTATACCTAGGCTGAAATCTAAGGTTCTGCCCTCAATTCCCGAACCCGCTCCTTCCAAAAATCTTCCCAAGGCATAACACTCGCTCTGTCATCTTTAAAGCGACTTTTTCCCAGATGTACTTGGTAAAAATGCGGTATGGGTGTTCGTTCTCGAAAATAAGGGATATGCTTTGAAAGCTGATTTTCTCCAGATTTACACTCTACGGCAAAAATTGGCTTTTTGTTTTTGATCACAACAAAATCGATTTCCCTTCCCACAGAATCCCGAAGGAATCGAAGTTCCATGGCATGACCATTGACATCTTCTAAAAAATGGCAGTAGTAAAGAAGTTGGCTCGCTACAAAATTTTCAAATAAGGCACCTTTGTCTTGTAATTCGGCCCAGTCCCAAAGATACAATTTATTTGCTTTTTTGATCCCTCTCAGTTTGGGAGTACCATAGGGAAGAATGCGAAAACTGTAATAGATCGTTTCTAGAAGCAATAGCCAATGGCTCACCGTGTTCGGAGATACTTCCAAATCTTCTTTTAAGCTCTGGACGCTGAGCGGTGAGCCCACTTTGGATGGCAATGCATCGATAAGCAGTTCAATTTTTGAAAGATCTTTTACCATATCTAGGTCGCGAAGGTCTTGGTAGACGACTCTTGCGATTCGCTCTTGTTTCCAAAGGCGGTATTTCCTTGGGCTTTGTGCTGAAAGGGGTTCCGGAAAACCACCAAACTGAAGTAATGTTTCAGTCGCCTTACGATTGCAATTTGAGTCAAGTTCGTGTAAGGCAAAAGGGTGCAGACGGAAATATCTATATCTTCCAAAAAGAGAATCACCTCCCTTTCGCAAAGTATCAAGCCGTGCCGAACCAGTCACAAGAATGGAAAGTTCAGATTTGTATTTATCATACAGACCTTTTAAAAGAGTCCTCCAACGGAAATATTTATGAAGCTCATCCAGAACAATGGTACGAAGCCCGACATCAAACTTATGCGTCTTTATGACTGCTCGGTCAGTAGTATCATCCCAGTTGAAATACTGATTTTTTCTTTGTAAAAAACTCTTAGCAAGTGTAGTTTTACCTACTTGTCTGGGGCCACCAATGAAAATCATGCGGTCATTTAAGTCTTCGGCTATAAACTTGCGAATCGAACGCTCTCCTAAAAGATACATACGTTTATGTGACGGTATGTAAATTATTCAGTCAAGTGAATTATTTACGTGTAAAATATTCAGTTGTATGAAGAAATTACGAATTCCTAAGTTTAGATTAGCTATATGCTGAAGGGAGCCGATAGCACCGTAGAAAAAAATTTTGTTTAAAAATGAAAGGATTCTAGGATTGTGTTGCAAACAATATCCAAATGGAATCCGGTAGAAAAGAGATTTGTCATTTATATAGTGAATATGACCTTCTCTGTATAATCGACTCGGTGGATCCTGAAACTGAATAGTTTATTTTTTAGTCAAACTGATCTTTTTAGTATTCGAGAACGCCAAATAGATTTTCCACTTCTGAAGACTTGTTTACTTTAGTTTCGCTGGCTCTTCAAATCTAACGAACAAATCATCCGAATCAAGCCACCAAACTTCATTGACTCGTTTGCGAAAAGAAGGAATATGGAAGAATGAAAAAGGCGATCCCATTTCAAATTTTTGTTTTATTTTTTTTCTACTTTTGTTCAACAACAAAAACAGACAAAGTAAACACAATAACAAATAATCAACTAACGCCAGAGGAAAACACTCCTAAATGGTCAGCTTATCAGGGAAATTTGACTTGGAGCGAAGCTTACGCGAAGTGTGCAAGTATTGGAAGACGTCTTCCCACAATTAATGAACTCACAAATGCTTATAAAACTGACGTAAGCGGATGGTGGTCTGAAGGCGAAAACTACTGGTCAATAACTGAAAATAAAAATGCGAAATACCCAGGAGAATATTTCACTTTATCGAAAAGTGTAGGTTTTGTCCAATCAGTTGAAGGCGTAAATAACAGACACACTCGGTGTACAGGAACGAAAGTAATCATACCGACTGTTATCTGGTCTGCCAACCAAGGTAAGATGAATTGGAAAGCGGCAAAAGCGAAGTGTATTAGCATGGGAATGCACCTTCCTACGATAGAGGAGCTTAATAAAGCTGCCTTGAGTGGCCTTACAAAAACCTGGGGTGATGATGATTTCTGGTCATCAAGCAAGTCATATGAAAATCCTGAAGATTATCAAACAAAAAAAGGATACCACAGCCATCCGAGTATTTCGCTAAACGTAAAGTGTACCGGTAGTTAAGGATTTTTTTGTTTTGTCAATGGCGTCATACATCATCCAATTCTTTTTCAAGCAAACCTGTATGTATGTGCAAGTGGGTAATTGCCGCAGAAAGTTTTCCGAGTAGAATTTCTTTTTGATCACCTGACAAATCCTCGATGGTGAGTGCCTCAATGAGCCCTACCGCATTTAGGCACTCGGCTTTTAATTCGTCGAACAAAGGAGTCATATTTTTTGAACCTATCGAAGGTGATTTTTTCATTTTCCGATTCTCCGCTTTAATCTGTTGATACGATCTTCATGTGCCGCAATCTCAGCTTCCATTTTATTCTGGATTTTCTTTAAGTGTAAATCAACCACAATCTGCAAACTTTTAATTTTCTGATAGATTCGTTTGTTTCCCATATGAGTCTGGATTCATCGCCTAATCCTGTTAACTATGTTTGATTTCACAAATGATTCCCGAAAAAAGTTTATGATCGCAGTATGTGATCTGTCAGTTCAAATAGTCTAAACCAGATAGATGCATAAGCTCAATTTATACTCGCGAGACAGCCATGAAAAAATTAAACGCCAGTGAAACAAAAGAACTACTCGCCATCCTTGAAGACCGCTTTGATAAAAACAAACATAGACATGAAAGCATCAAATGGAATGCCATTCGCAAAAAATTGGAAGAGAACCCTTCTCTTTTATTTTCGGTTTCGGAAATGGAAGGAACGGAAGGGGAACCCGATGTAGTCGTGTTTGGTGGCAAATCAGGAAAACCATTTTATGTAGACTGTTCCCCAGAAACCCCAAAAGGACGAAGGAGCCTTTGTTATGATCGCAAGGCACTCGACGCACGCAAAGAAAACAAACCGAAAAGTTCTGCGACGGATGAAGCAAAAGCAATGGGGATTCAAATTTTAAATGAGGAACAATACCGACACCTTCAGACTTTCGGCCCGCTTGATACCAAAACTTCCAGTTGGCTTCTGACTCCAGAATCCATTCGTTCGCTAGGTGGAGCCATCTTTGGCGATTATCGGTATGGTCAGGTATTTATTTATCATAACGGCGCAGACTCGTATTATGGAGTGAGGGGATTTCGGGGGATGGTGGCGATTTAGATTCATGTTGTGTTTGCAAAAATTGAGTTTCGGAAATCGATGATCGTTTTTATTTCTTAACTCCCAAAAAAAAGAGGCCACTTCGGATTTTTTAAACCCTC
>JAPZRK010000049.1 GCA_027531445.1 Leptospira sp. | reverse complement strand
TCGAACTACGAAAGTTTCCTTCCGAGGTCATCGAAGTTTCACAGGATCGAATCGAAGTGGTCCACCGCTTGGATGTAGCCTCCATTGAAATCTTTAGTTCTCTTATAAAAGATAAAGGAAACAAAGATAGTTTTCGACTCAGCTTCAAGATCCTCAACAAAGGAAGTCAGACCAAAAAAGTAGGTGTGCTTCTATTTCTCGATACATGGGCTGGGTCCACAGATGGGGTTCCTTTCAGTCTTGGTTTCCAAACTGCCAAGGACCGTGTGATCACAAATGAGTACAAATTCAATCCTACTCTCAGCCCTTTTTGGGAAACCAATGATATTTCCAATGGCGGTGGCAACCAAGTCTTTCTCCAAAACAAAATGATCGGTGCCAGTTTAGTTCCACCGGATGAAATTGCATTTGTTAGTTGGGGTTCAGGTTACGGCATGGATTGGGACTACGCTGTGAGTGAAGATCGTTCGGTCACGGGTGATTCTGCGGTCTACCTGCGCTGGAACCAAAAACCCATCCAACCTGGCAAACAATTGGATGTAAGCACTCAATTTTCGAGCATCGACCGAACCAAAGAATTGGATTTGGTTTTGAGTGATCCGATCATAGGCAATGGTATATTTTCTGCGTTCAAAGAGTACAATGACGTAGCGTCAGTAACCTATGAATTCGTATCTGATAATGGCAGTGTAACAACACCAAACGGTAACACATCGGTGACCTTTCAAACTGATTCGTCTGAATCATCTAAACAAGTATTCCAAGTGCCAGTTGTATTCAACGGAGCGGGCCTCATGAAAGTGAAAGTCGTCGAAACGATCGGTCAAATTCGAAAAGAATACCCGTTCGAAATCCAATTGCCAGATACAGATCGTGTAAGCCAGCCAACCTTGCTCGAACCTCAAAAGAAAATTCCTGTCCAATTTTTCACCAAAGAGTCCAATCGAAAAATCCAAGCAAAGTTTGTGGAAGAAGGCACCTTGCGAGTCTTAGATTCACAAGAACTGAAAGAAGAAAAGACCACAAGCGGTTCCATCTACAAGGGTGAGCTAGTTCCTCCTTCTGGTTTTTCTGGGCAAGGTCTTGTCCAATACTTCGATCTTGGACAAAATCCATTGCCACCGATCCGCCAAACACCGAAGGATACGACGCTTCTCGCCAACCAAGTTGAAATCACACTTGCAAGTGGAAAAAAAGTCCTGGGTGATCTCGTAGATCAAGATACAGAGTCAATCAAAGTAAAGGTTGAAGGGAAACAGGAAACGATACCCAAGCGAGATGTCACACGCGTTCGGTACGGAAGGTAAAGAATACCATCTTATCTTCCACTGTTGCAAACCTGAACCTTCTCTTGCGGATTATGAACTGAGGTAATTATGGATACGATATGGCTTCTCTTGGATGTTGTCGTATATGCGACTGCTCTCATTTTGTCTGTGTTTGGATGGCAACGATTTTTACTGAGTGCAGATAAACATTACCATCGAAAAAAAGCCAAACGCAATACTTGGATATTCTTTCTTGCTGGTATGATCAGCCCATACTCATTGTATCTTCTTCATCCTATCTGGTATCCATTGGCTCGCATATTAGGTGTCGATCAAGAAGGTGTAGGATATTGGTTAAATGAATTTGCCTATGGAATAATGGTGACAGGTCCAACTGAAGAGCTCGTAAAGTTTTTATTCTTTTTTGTGATTTCAAAATATTTAAAAACATTTCATGAACCCAAAGATGCGATGCTCCAATGCGCAACGGTTGCCCTTGGATTTTCTGTAAGTGAAAATATTCTCTACGCAAGTGACTACGGCGCATATAATATGGCTTATCGTTCGATTATGTGTTCGGCGGGACATATGATTTTTACGAGCGTCGTTGGTTACTTTTATGGCTTACTTTCCTATCATAGGCTCTCTTATAAGGGTGTTCATCCGGAACGATTGGCTTTTTTGGCGATTCTGCCAGCTGGCTTTTTACACGGAATCTACAATTATTCTGCCCAATATGGTGATTATTATGGTCTTATTGTTGATTTGATTGGTGGATTGATTGTGTATCGGATGTATTTACACCTTTTGCATCTCTCTCCATATCGAAAATTTAAGAGGCACGAGGCAAAAGAAGGCATTGAGACAATCAAACGATCGCTAACGTACAATGCGAAGAATAGTTT
>JAPZRK010000052.1 GCA_027531445.1 Leptospira sp. | reverse complement strand
GCAAACAAAAATGGTGAGCGAAGCTAGAATAGAGGAGAGAAAAGCTGTAACTCCAGTGTCACAATCACCCTATTAGCTGAAGCAATCAAGTATTTTTTTGCACCGTTTAAACGGTCTTAACGTAAAGAAGGTATCCTAGATGTAATTCGGTTATGTGGTAAAAAAAGAGTTGATTATCCGCATATTATATTTTAGTATTAGGATTTATTGAGGTAACCGATGAAAACAAAATTTAGAATACTGATTTCAATTTTTATTTCCCTTTTCTTTTTAAACTGTCCCAAAGAAAAAGACGACAAAACGGGAGAAAATTTAATCCTCCTGAATGCTTTAAGTGGCCCTTCTCTGACAACGACAAATCAATCAACACAAGCAAGAAGTAGCGTATCTGCTGTCACATCCAGTGTAGTTTCTGCAGCTAGAAACAATCAAGTTTCATTCCATCTTCCTCTTAATATGAAGAAAAAAGATATGTTGGCATATATCCACTCTCAGATTGTCCGTGCAAATAGAGCGAATTTATTGTCTCCACAGGTTCGTCCAACTGCTATTACTTCATCGGGAGGCTCTTGTAATTCAAGCGGATGTACAAATGTGACGTTGAACGGAACATCAACTTGTGCAAGTGGTGGAAACTACACGCTAACAAATATGAAATTGACACTTTCCTTTCCTTCCGGATCATTTTCAAGTCTTTCATACAATACAACTCTCGATGGAACGATCAGAACTGATAAGTGTGGTAGCTACTCGGTAAATTATTTCAATTACCCTAATTATGTAAGTTCGATAACGTCTGGAACGATGACGATTTCTGGAAAATCAAACATCACCTATAGTGACTATACTTTTGCTGCTGGAAGTAATAATAAAGTGATCAACGTTTCATATTCACTCGATGAAAATATGACAATCAATTCTAGCGGACTCGATATCGGAGGTGGTACGACTGTTGCTCTAAGTGATGTTAAATCGATTACTACACTTACAAGTGTTGGTCAAATTTCCGACCTTATACCTCAAACGACAGCGACTTCATTCACGATCACATTTACAACGAATGAAACACTAACTGGAACAGTTTCCCTTTCTGGAAGTATAGGTGGAGCACCTGCGAATACGACCAAGGTGTTTGCTGGCGAAAAATTTAATTATACGGTTAGTTGTACGATTTCTTCATCAGCTTCCACTGGAACTTGTGAAGTTACAAAAAAATAAAACAGATATCTGGATTCTGGTATTGAAGGTTTTTAATACCAGAACTCCATTTTTGCTCTTACTACTTAATTTTAATTGTCAAATCAGTAATTTTGACTCTGCAAAGATTATCGATCGATCGGTTGGAATTTCACAGAGTTATAACGATTCTCTTCCATTCGCCTCGGGTTTAATCGTCTCAAATAAAGAAATACTAACGGTTTTCCATGCAGTAACTGGGCACGAAAAGGATCTCGTTTATTTTGAGAATTCAAATTCTAAGTTTCGTTTGGATTTAATAAAATCAGAGTTTCTCTTTGATCTAGCTTTGCTTAGGTGTGAGGAATGCAACTTTGAATTTAATTCTTTTACATATAAAGATCGCAGCGAACTTAAAGTAGGCGAAAAAATTTACCTTTTTGGAACTCCGTATCGACTGAACCATTCTTATAAAGAAGGTTACATATCTCATCTGGATCGCACGGGTATCGATCCCACATATCCGAAAATTCCCTTCATACAAACTTATGGTATGTCAGATCCTGGAAATTCCGGAGCAGGAGTTTTTTCTATGGAAGGCAAATTTATAGGGATTCAAAGAGCTAACTTTGGCTACCAAGCCGGTAGTGAGATAGGTTTGGTGATTCCATCCGCTTTTGTAAATCGCTTCTTAAAATAGTAAAACTGGCCTACTCCCTACTCGAACTCTCTGAATTTGTCTAAATTGGTAAAATGCAACGCTTGACTTGATTTTTGATTCAGGAATTTTCTTTCCATGAACCTAACTTTTTTTTTGGAAAATTTAATACCAGCTCTAGTAGAAAATGCAGTTATATATACAATTTTTTCATTACCTGCTTTTTTAATCTTTTGGGTTTTCTTTAAGAAAAAATATCAAAAGATTCGTATCCAAGAAGTTCAGAGAGCAACCAATCACAACTTTTTTTATGATATAAAATATTCCATCTTAACCTTTTTTGTAAGCGCCTCCCTCTTCACCCTAGCTATGTATTTTTATAAGATAGAGTATAATTTAGTATATACTGATATTAATGAAAGAGGATGGCTTTGGGTTGGATTTAGTTTTTGTATTGCACTTTTCATAAATGATACTTTATTTTATTGGTTTCATCGAATGATGCACTTACCTTTATTTTATCAATTCTTTCATAGAGTTCACCACGAAAGCACGGATCCGTCGCCATTTACTTCTTATGCTTTTCATCCTTCAGAAGCAGTTCTTGAAAATGTTTCCATGCTGATCATTCCTTTTATACTACCCATTCATTTCGGAGTTATGATATTCATTCAATTGCTTGATATGACTAACAATATACTGGCTCATCTAGGGTATGAATTGTATCCCAAAGGATGGGTCAAATTTCCAATATTGAAATTTAAAACGGTTTCAACACATCATAATATGCACCATCAATTATTTCATGGTAACTATGGACTGTACTTTACTTGGTGGGATAAGTGGATGGGTACAGAATTTGAAGATTATGAAAATCGCCACCAAGAAATATTTGAAAGAGATCTCTTTGAAAAAACAGAAAATGGAACTTACAAATTATCTGTTACAAATATACATGCAGAACCAAATAACGCTTTTTCAATCGAGTTTGGATCCGTTCCATATCTGTTTCATTCTTTTCAAGCTGGACAACATGTTAGTATTAATTTAAAAATCCAAGATAAGTCCTATACACGCACTTTTTCTCTATCTTCCCTTCCCTTTCAAGATCCATTTGCACGCTTAACAATCAAAAAAATTCCGAATGGAATTGTGACAAATTATCTTGCAAACTCTCTTCAAGTAGGTGATACATTAGAACTAAGTCCTCCTACTGGGAATTTTTACTTAGATCCAGATCCTACAAATCATAATTTATATGTGATGATAGCGGCGGGAAGTGGAATCACACCAATCTATAGTATGATGGGAACCATTTTACATTTTGAACCAAAAAGTAAAATACAGCTGTTATATGGAAACAGAAATAAAAATTCAGTAATTTTCAAAGATGAAATTGATCATTGGGCCTCAACTTATCCAAATCGATTCTCAAAGCAGTATTTCTTTAGTGAAGAAAATGATACGGAAAAATACATCAACCGTACTTCGATAGAATCTATCATCAAAAATAACAATCTCTTGAAATTACAGTTTTACATCTGTGGTCCCGAAAGAATGATCGAAACCATTTCCGAAGAGCTATTAAACCTAAAGATTCCAAAGGATCAAATCCATATTGAACTATTTACAAAATCAAATCAAACTACAATTAGCACATCTAAACCGGCCAAGATCAAAGCTGAATTACAAGGGAAATGGTATGAGTTTGAAACCGACGGAAACCAAACTATTTTGGATGCAGGGATACAGCAAAATATCCCTATGCCATATTCTTGCCAAAGCGGCATCTGTGGCACATGTAAAATGAATTGTTCAGAGGGAAGTGTAGAAATGAAAAGTAACGATGCACTCTCCAAAAAAGAAATCAACCAAGGGTACATACTTACTTGTCAGTCGATGCCACAATCCGAATCGATCGTTCTAAAGTTTAAGTAAGATATAGCTGATTATAGAATTCAGCATTTATTTTTGTTTTTAACTACAAAATCGATTCAAAGAATACTTCGGGGAAGAAGGCTGGAATCATGCAGTGTGCTGTGTTGTCGTAAGGCAGATTTAAAGAAAGGGTCTCTAAAAATGCTTTTGAATTTGGATCACATGTATCGTTAGGAATCGAGTTGTGGCAACCTGCAAACAAATGCAATGTGTGATTCCTTCCCTCATTTTTGTCAATAATTATCCAATACGAAACTCTTGACGACTTTTATAGATTTTTATAAAATGTAACGCGATGTTAGATTCAATATGGGACTTCGTTTTTAACACAATATTTCGTGGAAACATTTTTTATGTGCTACTCGCTTGTGGCGCAATCTTTTGGTTATTGAACCGCCGGAAGAATAGTCAAACAACGAATGCCGCTAGGGAGGCGTATACCCGCTCGACCGAAGTTCAGAAACAAACCACAGGATCAGTAGATGAGGTGAACGCATCTTTCGGCCATTATGCTTGTTACTTCGGGGAAAATCCTGATGGTTCTAAGCGAGTCATCAATACTGGTCGCTACGAACTCAAAGGGGAAACAGCTGGTATGGCCTGGACGATGCAGTCGATCATTCGATTGAACGCCGCAAATCATGAAACACGAAGTACGACACATATTTTTCGAGAGGACGAATTAACGATGAGTTTACGACTCACAAGCAAAGGAGTTCTCTTACCGACTGGTGAGTTTCTGATGATCATGTCAACACCTTCCATGCGTGGCGCAATGCAGTTTGGTCCACGAGAAGGCGATGGGTTCTTCAACAAACTTTTTGCCTTGCTAGTCGATACGGCGGCAGCAGCGGCTATATCATTTTATACCAATGGCTATTTCGGATCTGAGGGGAAAAAAGTAAAAACCAAGGGCTCAGCGGTGCATAAATCACAGAACCCAGAGTTTGCAGAAAAATATTATGTTATCGCTTCCAACTCAAAATTGCTTGAACAGAACCTAACTTGGGAATTTGAGCGATTTTTACAGAACTGGCGCAACAAAAACTTTGGCTTTGTAAATGAATCAGCGATTGACCAACACGGTTTACTTTTTACAGATAACGGTCTCACATTAGGTGCTCAATCAGCGATCATCGATCCCGAAAAAGCGGAAATTCTGGCATTATATGCTTCTGAAGTTTGTAAACTGGTTAACGCACATAGGTAGACGAGTTACAGGCATCGTAAATGAATCAGCAATCGTATTTCTTGTATTTTCTTTGTCGCATCTTAAATGCCATTGGATTTGTTACATTGTTTTTCACAGTCAGCCGTAGCATTTAAGCAATTGGCAAAAACATTAGTTATTGTAAAATTATTAAAAAAATTGGCTACGTTTGCTGGGGAATTGCCGGTGATACCTGAGTCCAATCCCTCTACTTTTAGCCTATAACTGACACCAGAAGTTCCAGAACAGATAATATAGGCCTGGCCCAACTTGGATAATGTATAATTTGAATTTAACTTGCCTTTGTTCGTATAGCTCGAATCAGGAGTGCTAACATTTGTCCTAAGTTTCGTAAATGAATCGAGTTTTTCGTAAATGATACAATCAACTTGACTCAGGCTATTTTCTTGCGTAACAGACAAAATGTTCGTATTATTATTTAAAGTGATATCAAAAATATCAATATCGCCACTCGAAGAAATAGAGGCATCGACAAAATTTCGGTCTGGGTTTGTTACGCTAATTGAATTATCGAAATTATTGAAACTTTGTAAAAATGTATCATTCGATTCCTGTTCTGATTTTGTAAAAGTTCTACCGGTACTAGCACCCGCTGTTAGGCTATTTGTTGCAGTAGTGTTGAAAATTTGATTCTGTATCAAACACTCCCTTGTTTTATTTTTGCATTTTGTTTCGCAATTGGATATGAAATCACAATTTTGTATAAGTAGGCAAGATATAGAAATATATAAAATTGATCGAACCATATGATCACCTTATGCATATTATCGGTATTTAAGTTAACTTAATACAAAAGCTTTGTTATTTAAACCAAAAAAGCATGGTTTAAGCCCGTTAGTTTAAAGCAGACTACTTTTGATTTCTTTGGCTGCTCGTAAGCCAGAGAGGTAGCCTCCATGTACATATCCATAATATTTAGGCGATGTATGTTCTCCGGCAAAAAAGAGCCTTCCGTCAGATTCACCTAATGTGAGCATGTCCTTACCTGTAGATCCAATGGGAAAGTAGCTATACGAACCGAAAGCGAAAGGATCACTATTCCAGCGAGTTAGATAAACACGTTTCGGGACGGGAATCTGTTTACCAATTTCTTGCCGCAGTCGCTTTGTTAGCATTTCTTTCAAAGAAGATTCTGAAAGCCTTTCTGCCGCCCTTCCAAAATCGCCGGGCAAAAAACCGACTAAGGTTGATTTCCCAAAGAAAGGGAGATAGTTTAAGAAGAAACGGAAGTCTTGTTTTTCTGGTCGAATACCTAAACTAACGGATGATTTGTCCCAAAATGGCTCATCATATTCGGCATACAGTTTGTTGAGAAGTCCCATATTCAATCGATTCAACGCCTCTTTTTTGTTCGGCTTCAATTCAGGTGAAAAATGAACATTCCCTTTTTTTAAAACTCCTAAAGGTAAAGTGACCAAACAAAAATCAGCTGAGAAAGTCTCTTTGTCAGTTTTTACCTGTACTTCTTTTGCTGTGGATTGGATTTTGATGACGATCTGATTGGAACGTATATCTAAACCGCGCGCTATGTAATTCGTTATACCTTCATATCCTCTTTCAAAAATGGCATCTTCTCCTGCGAATAGTTCGGCTTCTTTAAAAAAAGAAATGGCTGATACACGATCTAAGGATTCAGCAAGATTGGATTCATGAGTTAAAAAAAGCCATTCTATAAGTGGCCTTCTTGATGAGTCAAGATTTTCGCGAGCCTTAATAAAAAGCTCATTTAGACTTACATCCTTTTTTAAGTTTTGTGTAAACTCCTCTAACTCATCTTCCATGGACTGAAATTCTTTTGCCGAACGAATTTTAGACAAATAATCAAATTCTTTACCTTGGCTCCAGAATTGTAGGCTTTCGTAATCGGTTTCCATTAGATGTAGATTTGCTTCTTTGGCGAGTTGGGTGATGGGATTTTTATCCAATCCATGGATCCAGCTCGCACCAAGATCCATAGGATAGCCCCATTCGTGGAAAGTGTGAATGCGGCCTCCGATTCTAGATCGGGCTTCAAGTACCAAGACTTCAAAGCCATTATTTTGTAGATCTTTTGCAGCTGCTAAACCGGAAATACCAGCTCCTAACACCAATACCTTCGCTTTCTTTTTTGAAGATTGCGGAATAGCTTTAGATGCCCAAATCAAAAATAAAAGTTGAATGAATGTTCGGCGATTCATTGGACCATTTCCTCTTTCATCATTGAGAATCCTCGCACAAAAAATGCAAGAGCTTTCTGAGTTTGAGAATTCTTTCGAAAAAGCCCGAATGAATCTTCCGTTTTGTATCTACTATAAATCTGTAAAAAAAGTAAAGAATGAAAGAGATGAAATAAAAATACCGTTGTTTGTTTATTGTTTCTAAATTTTCATTTTATCCGAGATTGATAAAAAAAAATTAAAGTTATATAGTTAATTTAGTGCATTTTGTTATACGAGTAAAATTCATTTTAAATTTTACTCTGACCGTAGCAAGGCTTCTATCAATTTCTTGTATTCTAAATGTTCTTTCTCTTCTTTTGGCCACTCCTTTAGATTTTCCAATGCCATGGTGACCCATTCACTATGATCTTGCCCATACTTCTTGATATCCTGGTATGTTTGAAAGGCATAATGGACCCTACTTTCAAAAGTAAGATTTAATTCGAATCTCCGAAGAAATCCAGCTCGGACGGCAGCTACAGAAAAAATGGGAATAAAAGAAATAATATAATGTTCTACCATTGAGGATGTATCATATAACCCCCAAAAAATGCATGATGAAATTAATTGCGCCTGTTCCTCGTCGAGTGAAGGGTTATCCCTCAAGAAATTTATAATTTCATTGATTCGCAATTTTCTTTCGTTTTCAGAAAGAGTATATTCAATCTCTCCATAACGATTCTGATTTCCATCTAAAACTTCTTTTAAAAGATTAGTAAGATTCATTTCTAAACCGGCTCTAGCCAAAGATTAAGGTTGATACTTTGATTTGAAAGTCTTTTTAGCTGGCGGCTCAAGACCTAGCGAAGTCATTAAAAACATCTGAAATTTGTCAATTAATTGAAGTCATACTACTGTTTGGTGGTTTTTATTTTCTACGCGAAAATACTTTAAAAAGGAAAAAAAGAGTGAAATTTCTAGTTCCATCGGATAAAAGTAAGATAGCCTGCTCTTTATGGATCGAAATCAACACATTACTAAGAATCCAAATCGAAGATGGTTCCTGTTATTTTTTTTGATACTTAACCAATGCCTACTCAATCCAGTCGTGCGTGATGCACTCGATCTTGATCAAGAAAAAAATAGACAAAATTTTTTTAATTCTCTTTTGCTCTTGGATGGCTTACTAGATCGATCGATTCCAACTGCAACCGTGACTCCGTCCTTAGGAAATATTTTACTTTCATCTAGTTCGCTCAAAGTCGTTTTTAGTAAGACCATGGAACCAGGTTCACTTTCATCGACTCTTGGCACATCTTTATCAGCAACGTGGACACAAACTTTTCTCCCAAACGATACAGCGACTCTTTCAGGTCCCATTCCTGTTGGGTATGCTACTTTCGTCCTTGATGCAAAAGATTCACTCGGTCAAAGCTTAACACAAATTACTGGAACCTATTTGGTTTTAAATTCAAATACGAATATTTACTACGTGAGTGTTTCTGGAAATGATTCCAATACAGGTCTTACCTCTTCGCTCCCAAAGTTGACCATTCCAGCAACGATTTCTGCTGCCACCTCACCTGCCGCGATTTTTATCTCCGTTGGTGATTACAACGTTGATAGTAGTTTATCAACTGCCATAAGTTTGGTGGAAAAGGTTTCTTTATATGGTGGTTTCAGCCAAGATTTTCAATCCCGAAATCTAGTTACGAATATTAGCAAAATTCAGGATGTTGCTACAGCAGTAGTTACCAATACAAACACCATAAATGCGGGCGCATCAATCACAGCAGTTGCCATCATGGCGGATGGAGCATCACCCACCGTTTCTGATAATTCGATAAACGGAGGCACCTCGTCTACCGATACAACATTTGGTATTTTTTTACAAAATGGGTCTTCGGCAACGATTAAGAATAACACAATTAACGCAGGTAACTCACCCGCTACTGCAGCACACGCGATCTACACAGGTCCACAGGGAAACAATCCAATCATTATCGATAATTTGATTTATGGAGGCGGGGGAAACATTTCATATGCCATATATCACGGTACTGGCGGAGGTAATGTAGGTTCTTATCAGTCAAATACACTTTTTACATCTGGCGGTACGAATCGATATTGCCTGTATGAGGCTGGTGGCGGTTCAAGCCCAGTCACATTCAATAGCAATCGCCTTTTTAGTTGTCCTACAGCTTTGTATCTTGACCAAGGCAGTGTTACAATAAACTCGTTCATTACAATTAACGGCGGTACAACGAATGGAGGTTCGTATACCGGAAACTTTTGACTTGTTTTCTTTTGCGAGATTTAAAAAATCCATTATCAAAATCCCATTTGGAAAATGATAATCCTACCCAAAAGGAATCTATTCTAATTTTGCTTGACAATTTAGTAAGCGCACTTACTATCGTAAGAAGCTAGAGGTGTAAAATGCTCATCACAAAACATTCAATTAGGACAAAAGTAAAACCTGAAGCCATTTGGAAATTATGGGAAAAGATCGATGAATGGTCAAAATGGGATCACGGGATTGAAACCAGTCAGCTTGATGGGAGATTTGAAGCTGGGTCGCAAGGGTGGCTTAAACCTAAGGGGGGCCCGAAAGTTAGTTTTGTAATCATCGAAGCCGTTCCGTTTAAAAAATTTCATGACCGCTCTTTTTTGCCACTAACCAAACTTGATTTTATTCATACGATTGAGCAAGAAGGAGAATATTCCGTTGTCACTCATCAAGTAGAGATGACAGGACTCTTAACTTTTATCTTTTCTAAAATAATTGGCACTGGAATAAAAAAAGACATGCCAACGGCTTTGGAAAAACTAATTCAACAAGCCGAGCTAACTAGATGAAGTATTGGCTTGGGGTTGTTAGTGAAGAGCATGTAAAGAAAGGAGTTTCGGAAGGGTTTGCTCAAGTTTGCCATGGCAAAAAAACTCCACTCACAAGGCTCAAAAAGAATGACTGGCTCATTTATTATTCACCTAAAAAAACGATGAGTGGGACAGAGATAAGTAAATCTTTTACGGCTATTGGTGAAGTCAAAGATGATAACGTATTTCAATTTGAAATGTCAACAGACTTTAAGCCCTTTCGCAGATTTATTACATATCACAAAAGTAAGCCATTGCCGCTTGAGCTGGTTAAAAGTGAGCTTGATCTGACAAAAGACAAGAACTGGGGTTATAAGCTTCGCTTTGGTTTGATAGAGCTCACTGAAAAAGATTTTAATATTTTACGGAGAGGTCTTCTTGAAAAAACATAAGCTAAATACTAAATTCAATGAAGCCAAGTCTAGTTTAGGTTTTTTAATCTGGAAATCATCAAACAAACTTCAACGTATGCATAGAGCAGGTCTTAAGGATTTGGACTTAACACCAACTCAGTTTTCAGTATTAGCAAGCATTGTCTACCTTGGTTCATTACATGAGAGGCTAACCCAATCACTTCTAAGTCAGCATACGGAAATGGATAAAATGCTCATCTCCGATGTGATTAAATCTCTGGTAGTCAAGAAACTTGTTGATAAGGAAAGAAATGAAGAAGACTCAAGATCTTTTTTAATTAGTGCTACTTCACTTGGCGCTATAACGGTTAATAATGCAATCACAATCGTGGAAGAAATTGATGAGGGTTTTTTCAAGGTTGTAAAAGACAAAACCCAATTTGGCGAAGAGCTTAACCGAATACTTTCGCGATAGATTCCAAAACAATTTTACTTAAACACTGCTTAATGATAATTCTGTTTAAACCTAGTGATTAATCAAATGATTCATCATTTGAAATGAATTCCATCCGCGAGGTTTATCTTGTCGTTTCGCTTTTATAGAATCGTTGAAGTTTGAATTCAGCGCTAGTGTTAGGATTGATAATGTTGAAATTGTTTAAATTCCTCTTTCTCTCATAAAGCAAAATGGAGTCGCCACTTGCGCCAACTCCATTCCCATAACGGGAAATACGATCGCGATTGTTTGGCAACTCGACCTGGATTTGGGTACTGGATCTTGGAAGAAACCACTCCCACAGCTCGTATACGGTAAAGTTAACTCAACTTGATTAGCTGGCTTTAGTAAAACGCGACTTTAGATAACCTAAAGCTGTAGTCGACCAAAGTGCCCATAAAATCAAAAGTGGCTGAAAGAACAAACGAATCAGACGCTTTTCGTCAGTATCTAAACCAAACGCACTGATGCCGTTCGTATACTGCGAAATATTTCCAGGAAAAATCGCAACAAAGAAGAGAGCGAGAGTTAGACCAACCTTTATCTGATGTTTTACTAAAAAGATAAGCGCTAGGCCTAAGGAAATTTCAACCACTCCCGAAGATAGAACAACAAAATCTATAAAATGAGGATCTTGAGGCAACCATCTTGGAACCTGAGCCTGAAATTCTCCCCTTTGAAATGTTAGATGGCCAATGCCTGCTAATGTCATAAAGGCACCGAGTATCAATCGAAATATTTTTTTAAAAATTGATGTTTCCATAAATTTCCTCCTATCTTTAGACGAAATCCTAGCCCTATAAAGTAGCATTCTTTATTGGTCGGTTCGCACTTCAGCGATTTGGTTCTTACCGGCATCATATTGGAAGACTCGGTCATAGCTAAAGCATTCAATCGTATTCGAGCGGATTTCGTATCTGCGGATGGGTTTCAGGGCGACGTTTATTTCTGAGCTAGTGGCAGTTGTTAATTGAAAGAAAAATATTCTTTTGGAAGTCACAATCAAAGCCAATTCATTTTTATTACTAACAGCTGTCACTACTTCAGATTCCAGACCAATCCGCGTCCATTCACTCAAAAACCCATTGAACATATAAACTGCCCGATCCGTAACAACAAAGGCTGCCTTATCACCAAGCTTTGTCGAAAATTTTTCTTCATTATAGAACGAAGTTTTGGACCAATCAGTAGCATAATTTGTCACAGCAAGGATATTTCGATCGGTAAGAAGGATACAAACATCCCCCTTACAGTCATGATACGAACTTTTTTCTCCTCTAGTGGAATAATTCAGTTTTTGACCCTCATAATTAAAGGCTTGGAAGGAATAGGAGCCTAATAACAGACTGATATTCGTCTCAATGAATGGGTATGAGGTTTTATCGACGATCAAATCTTCAAAAACAAATTTTCTCTTGGGATCAGTTTCATACAAACGGTTTCGGGTTTCCTGTAAAAGTAAGGCTGAATTTCCAGAGGTAAGTTGGAACGACTGAGCAGAGAGCGGCCTTGGATCAATTGTAAAAAGTATCGAGATGAAAATCAAAACGGGAATCATCCCATGTGAACGCAATGTCTTCATTCACTCAGTATAGCCTGTAAAAATACATTCGCAATGGTAGGTATCCCACAATTGTGGGGAATACCTATGAACCTAAGGCTACCCAAACAGGAATTAGCTTGTGATTAAATCGCCTTTCGTGACTCTTTCCATTCATTATGGCATCGTTTCCATTCTTCACGAATGGATCGGTAGGTCTCTAGATCGGATCGCACTTCTCGCATCAATTCTTCCAATTCTCGCACTCTTGCCAAAAGTCGATCGGAAATTGCCATCCACTCTGCTGATTCAGTTGGTGAAAGTGTGTCCACAATTTCAATATCGGGCATTTAGAGCGCTTTTCCTTGCTTTTTTAGGTGCTTTGGGTAGCATTTCCTTATGAGTTTTCTTTTTCCAGAAGCGACAGACATTCCGAGCGAATATTTTTTAAAACCGATCCACCAAAAGCACTATCTACTCGATGGCGAACTTAAAAATTGGGACGGCGCATCCATTTCTGTTCTATCACCATTATGTCTTCGAGAAAATGGACAAACAAAACAAGTTTCGATCGGAAGCTATCCAGCGTTTGGTTCTAAGGAGGCACTCGAGGCACTTCACTCTTGCGAAAGAGCATACGATGGTGGTGGCGGGGAATGGCCAAGGTCTACCGTCGAAGTAAGAATCCAAGCGATTCAAAAATTTACCAATCTAATGATCAAGGAGCGCGATCTCATCATCAAACTTCTGATGTGGGAGATTGGAAAATCATACAAAGACAGCGCCAAAGAATTTGATCGAACCATCGAGTATATCAATAATACGATTGATGCACTCAAGGAAACAGACCGCGACTCTTCCCGATTTGTTTTTGAAAAAGGGATCCTTGCTCAAATCAAACGGGCTCCGCTCGGAATCGTACTATGTATGGGTCCATTTAACTATCCTCTCAATGAAACTTTCTGCACCCTCATCCCGGCACTCGCAATGGGAAATACTGTTCTTTTCAAACCAGCAAAATTTGGTGTTTTGCTTCTTGAACCATTACTCAAATGTTTCCAACAAGCCTTCCCCAAAGGTGTCATCAATACCTTGTACGGTGATGGCGCGTCTGTTGTAACTCCCATTATGGAATCAGGAAAAGTAGATGTTTTTGCATTTATCGGCTCTAGCAATACGGCAAATGTAATCACAAAAAAACATCCAAGACTCAATCGACTTCGTTCTATTCTGGGACTCAATGCAAAGAATCCAGCGATCTTGTTAGACGATTGTGATTTGGATGCCGCGATTCCTGAGATCCTAGCCGGTAGTCTTTCTTTCAATGGGCAAAGATGTACCGCATTAAAAATCATTTTTGTTCCTGAGAAATTGGCAAAATCGTTTTTGGACAAATATACAAAAGCTCTCTCCGAATGGAAATCTGGTATGCCATGGGACAAAGATGTGATGCTCACACCACTGCCCGAAGAGGGCAAAACAAAATGGCTTACCGAACTCATTGAAGATGCAAAATCCTTTGGAGCAAAGATCATCAATGAAAACGGTGGTATGGTCAATGAGACTTTTATGCAACCAGCAGTTTTGTTTCCTGTCTCAAAGAATGCCAGACTCTATTCAGAGGAACAATTCGGCCCGATCGTGCCCATAGTTCCCTACTCGCATATTGACGAAACAGTATCTTACATCAAAGAATCAAACTTTGGACAACAAGCAAGTTTGTTTGGCAAAGACCCACATGTATTAGGAAAACTTACCGATATCCTGGTAAATCAAGTAGCGCGCGTTAATATCAATACGCAATGCCAAAGGGGCCCAGATACTTTCCCATTCACGGGAAGAAAGGATTCTGCTGAAGGTACTCTTTCGGTTATGGACGCTTTGCGTGCTTTTTCAATACGAAGCTTAGTCGCTTCCAAAGATGACGAGGCAAGCAAACAGATTTTACGTTCCATCCTTGAATCGAAGTCTTCCCACTTCATTAGCACAAATTTTATACTCTAATGAATCTGACAGATATTTTGCTTTTCCAGAAGTCAATATGATTTGAGAATCAGTCTGTGATCCAACTTTTTTTTCATTCTATCGCAGGACGCGCAGTCCAACTTTCTCAAAAATCCACAGACTCGATCCTTCGCGGAGTACAACTTTTAGTCAATGGAAGTTTGAGTGGCACAGAAACTGGTCTCGAACTATTATCCAATGCATTTTTTTATAAACCTGAATGGCGAACCGCCTTACAAAATGCAGGTGTTTCGATTCGAGACACCAATGCAAAGGCCACAGCCACTTTAGAACAAACCATCATTGGGACCAATCAAAGTTTTGAAAAGGCATTCTTTGCTGTCGATGCGATAGGAAAAAAAGGAGACCAGCTTCTCTTTGATAATCGAGTTATCTCAAGTATTTTGGGAAGTTCGCATAACCAAAGAATCAAACTCACAAAAATTGATATGAGCTTTCGCAAAGTGGGTGAAGATATTTCAGCGAAGGAAGTAGTAAACGAATTCAAAGCGAGTGGAAAATCAAAGATAGTCATTTTTATACCGGGACTCTTCACCGATGAAACGGTTTGGCTCGAAAAAATGGTTCCTTATAAAAAGAAAAAGATTCGATCACGCGGAATCGCAACAGAACTCCTCAAAAAAGATTACTTTCCCATTTACGTTCGATTTAACCATGGCCTCCCCATTCATGAAAACGGCCGAAAATTGATGCACCTACTCGATATATTTTTTAAAGAATGTCCAGACGCAAAACCCAATATCGTCAATTATAGTTTAGGCGGACTAGTTTTCAGAAGTTGTATGTTTTATTCCAAATTGGAGAAGAAAGAGTGGTGCGGGAATTTTAATAAAGTCGTTTCGATCGCGACTCCCAATCGCGGATCCTACTTAGAAAAAATAGGATTCTGGCTCGGCTTCATCTTAGAAAAAAGTCCTCACGTCGCACTCAAAATCATAGGTATGGTCGGAAATCTCCGAAGCGATGCCATCAAAGACCTTTCTTTTGGTCTGATTAAAGACGAGCCCAAAACTTTTTGGTCGCCAATTTCTTATTATTTTACAGACACATATCACGGCGAGTTAGATGACATCGATGCATATGAAGCGTATGCAGTGATAGATACCATCGCAAACCCGATTCAGAATTTTTTGGGAGATGGTATCGTTGAGAAACAATCCTTACGTTTTTTAAGCGATAGGGTTTATGCCAAAAAGGAAAATGCGGAACTTCGTACTCTTGAGATTATGAAAGCGACTCATTTTTCCATACTCAATTCCAAAAAATTATTTGAATGGTTAGATCAAATTTTTGATTGAAAGATGTGTCTAGTAATGCTCTCTTTCGCATTACACCTGATAATTTAATAAAAGTAATGGTAACCCAGAAGTAACTCATTATAGAGTGGATACGCGGCTAGTTCAAATCGAATCTCGTGGTCTTGTTGGATTTCATATCTAATACGTAAGGTATGATGGAAAAAATCTAAATTTTGGCTCGGCTGAAAGTAAACATACGAATACATCCATACCAATTTCCACTTTCCGATTTCATATTGATAGTTCAATGTAAGTTGGGGACCATATCTCATTCCAAATCTAAAATCCGAATTGGATTGTAGCCTTGCACCACCCAAAAAAGAAAGTACTCCTACGTTCATTCCTTTGGTAAACTCACTTGCCAATGAGTAGCCACCTAACATCTCAAGATTTCCCACTTGTTTTCTCACCTCGGTGTTCGGCATTTGAACCGTATCACTGCCGATGGCAAAAAGATAAGATAATTTTTGAGATATAGAATTGTACGGCGTTAGAGATACGAGTTTAACTAGATCAAGGGATGTCAATTCCGTTTTTTTATCTTCATACTGGCGGGCTTTCACATTGAAAAACTGGATTTCGGAATGTTTTGGAAGTCCTAGATTTGCATTGAGTAAATCATGTTGAGCAATCCTTGTACCAATTTCAATAAAATTCCCTAAGGAGGAGTTTCCGTATGCAAAGGAAATCCGAGAACCGCCATGCGCTTTTTCTGGAGAGTTTTTTTGATTGAGCTCAATCATAGATGGCTCGACTGACTTGACCTCTTCCTTTATTGGCAAAGAACTTTGGAGACTCAACAAACGATTGTAATATGTTCGATCCCCCTCTTCCCTGGAATTGGGAAATTTGTAGAGATAGGTATTGATAAGAATTGGAACAATGGCAGTTTGAGTTTCCATGTTTATCTCTTTCAATTTTAGGGAATCACTGCTCACTTGCTTTCGTGACAATACGTTCATTTCTTCGACCAGTTCAAAGAAAGTCTCTTTTTCTTCTTCAGTTAAGTTCATGATATCTGATTGTATTTGATTCAAAAGAGAGGGTCTGTGGACTGGATTCACATTTACAAATAAATTCGTTTTGACAAGCAGTCGTAGAAGATCTTGCGGACTTAAGGTAAGTTGGTATTTTTGCCCCAAGTTTAGATCACCCTTGACCACCTCCAGTAATCGTAATAACTGATACGCACAATTTTCCTTTTGAAAGTAGTAAGGAAATTCAGCGTTTCCCATCTCCCAGAGGTGACGAACCAATATGTCGCGTTCTTCTTCATTCAATTGAAAGGAATACTCCCAAAGATCTCTACTCTCCAAATCGTTATATTCATTCACCTTCATATAATAGGGAAATATCGAAAATTTGCCATTATAACCACCTGCTATACCACCAAACACATAATGGACAGGACTGATATCACCTGGATCTGCCGCATAACCAATACCATAGTCCAATAACTCCGAAAATTTTGAGCCGACTAGATTGGATTGTTCCCCGTCCAATTTCAAAAACGTATGACCAAACATGGAAGCAGGTGCCTGTAAATAATGGGATGCAAATACGAGTTTCACATTTTTCACTTGGAGGCTATTTTTCCAATTTTGAAATCGCTTACAATCTGGTTTGAATGCCATCGTATTTGTAATCTGAAATCTCTGACGTAACCAGTGAAATCTCTCAGGAAAAACACATTCTGGATAGATATCGTTTTCCCTTTCTGACTGTTGAACGTTCAGACGTTTTGTTGCAAAAATGGCACGAATGGAAGCGAGAAGTTCCTTGCGTGGGTTACCCATCCCGTCTTTTGAAAGGAAAAAAGAATCAGAGACAACCTCCGAATGAAATCCACTAAATAAGTTCCGTTTGTATCTAAGGCGATCTAACCAGCCTTTTTCAAAATAAACTTTCTCTTTTTCAGCATTTTCAATCAGAGATACTATTATTTCTTTATATTTTGTTTCCTGTGGTTCAAAGAAATCATAGTAGTTGCGTTCTTTACTTTCCTTTTCCTTTGTCTTTGGAATTATAATTGATTTGTCATCTTCATACAAATCTTCAGAGGGAATATCACTCCCTTGCACCATATTAAAAAAAAAGATAAAAAGCGATAATGGGAGATAAAATTTGTATAATGATTTGTATCCTCGATTAACAAATATCATACGAGAAAAAATTGAGACTTATCCAGCTAAGACTTCCAAATGTGCGCGTACAGATTTAGACAGCGCATCAAAATCGTATCCACCTTCTAAGAATGAAATCACTCGACCATTTGCATACATTTTTGCTTCTTCAAGGATTTTGGTAGTAAATGTTTCAAATGATGATGTCTCAAGCATCATTCCACCTAATGGATCATCTTTATGTGCATCAAAACCAGCCGAAATCAATATAACCTCAGGAAGAAAATCAGCAAGGGCTTTCTGAACCAAAGGCCAAAGTTTAAAATAATCAAACTCGGTTGATCTTGCTGGAAGAGGTAGATTTAACGTAAATCCTTTTCCTTTGCCAATTCCGGTTTCAGAACTTGAGCCAGTGCCTGGATAAAATGGGAATTGGTGGAATGAAATGAATAAAACGGAGTCATCATCATAAAACTGATGTTGGGTGCCATTTCCATGATGTACATCCCAATCCAAAATCAATATCCTTTTCAGACCAAGTGTTTGCAGATAACGGGCGGTAATGGCAACATTATTGAAAAGACAAAATCCCATAGCATGTTGACTTTCCGCATGGTGACCTGGAGGACGAACTAGAGCAAAACCATTTTTGATTGTGCCTTGCATGATTTGATTTGCTAAGTGAATTCCTGCTCCACTTGCAAAACTTGCCGCCGCAAAACTACCGCTAGAGAATGGAGTGTCTCCATCAAAGTATCCCTTTCCATTTTGAAGGCATGCTGTCTCGACTGAATGAATATACGCAAGGTCATGAATACGAGCAATGTCTACGTCGGAGGCTCTAAGAAAATCCTTTTCCCATTGGAATCGAGTTGAATCCAGATGGACCAACTCCGAGAGCAAACTATCCAAACGACCTCGCGTTTCTGGATGCCCAAAGCCCGTATCATGTGTTAGGAATTCATTTCGAAAGGCAATAGCTGTTTTGAGCATAAAATTTATTGAAATTGCATAAAGCGCTCAATGTAGAGGATCATCTCTACCAAATCGATCGCAATCTCATCCAATCGGAGAGCAATCTTTTCCTTCTCCGCGACAGTGATATCTTTGTCCAGAGCAGAATTGCCGTATTCGGTGAGAAAGCCGCGAATCTTTTCTGAAAGAACTTGATTGAACCAATCACGAAAAATACCGATTTTTATTTTGTATTCTGGTGCAACGGAACCACTCAATTCCCAGATGGATTTGTCAACAAAGCGAAGTTGGATACGAAACTGTCCATTGCCTTTTTCGATTACAACCACAGATTGTTCCGAACCAAAATCCAACCTTCGCATCATTACGGTTATCGAAAGCATTTCTTCCAAACTTTCGATCAGGATTCTTTTTTCCTGACCCGTAATCTTTGCATCATCACCTAAAAAATTGAGATAGGTTGTTGCAAGCTGTTTGAACTGAGTCGTAAGAAGCGCCATACGCTCTTTGAACTGTCCAGAATTTGCCAATGTTTCATCAAAACGTCCAAAGGACTTTAAAACATAATCAGGAGAAATTTCGATCATAGTTGGTTCCGATTCATACAATTGAACATCTTTTTTATAATCCAAGATTGAATGAATTGGATTTTTATGTCTATCCCCAAAATCTGGAAAAAAAGAGTCAAAAGGCAACAGCTATGTTCTTCAAGGGTATCCATTTCATTTTTTTCGCTCTCTTTGTTCTTCTGCTCTCCTGCTCGAGCCCCTCATCCAAGGAAGCAGGCTCCACACGAAGTGGAAATTTAAATCAGGCTCCTGCCTTTATCGAAGGCTTGTATATCAATACAAAGACCATCCGAGATAAAAAGTATTGGTCCACATTGTTTGGAGCCATGCAAGAAAGCGGGATGAATGCGGCTGTTATTGATATCCAACCTTACCCACCAACTTCCGAACAAGTGATGGATGCAAAAGCGAGGGGAATCTATCCGATCGCCCGCATTGTCAATTTTGAAGGTGGACTGATCGAAAAATCACCTCCGCCTGCTCGAATGACTTCCATTCAAAACGCAATCAAAACCGCTTGTACGATTGGGTTCAAAGAGATTCAGCTTGATTACATTCGTTATGCGGATGGTGGCACAAACTTCTCAATGAGTTATGAAAAAAGGTATGAAAGCATTTTAGGTATTATCAAAGAACACAAAGAAAAAACCAAAGATGTTTGTGGTAGCGATGTGGAATGGTCTGCGGATATTTTTGGGCGTGTTCCATTTATCGAAAACGATGTAATCGGTCAAAAAGTTGAACCTTTCAGCGAAAACCTGCAAGCCCTCTATCCTATGCTTTATCCTTCTCATTTTTATGGTCTCACCAAACGAGTAGCAGATCCTTATGGAACAATCAAGGATGGACTCGACTTCACAGTTAGTCGAGCAAAGAAAGGAACTCGAGCAATCGCTTGGATCCAAGGTTTCAAAATGATGGTCGGTCCAAGCAAGCTGCCATACAAAGACTACATCAAAGTACAGATGTTAGGAGCAAGAGACTCCCAAGGCCATGGTTTTATCGTCTGGAATGCGGGTAACGATTATTTGGAAACCTTTGAAGCATACGAAGCATACAAAAAAGAAAGATCTAAACCTTAAATCTACTTAAAGATTTTTGGTTTCTTCTTCAAATTGTTTTCTTCGGCTGTAAGCTTCCGCCTCTTCTTCGCCAAAAGCTTTCACTCGAAGTTCCATCAGTTTTTTCTCTTTTTCTTTTCCCGATAAAGATGGATTTGCAGAAAGAAATGCCTTTTCTTGTTTTTCGTAATCGGAAATCCTTTGTGCGGCGGCTACTTCTTCTTTCCTTAAGTTTGCAAGATCATTCGCTCTCTCTTTTCCAAAGTATCTGGTTTCCATTTGAACGAGTTTCTTTTCTTTTTCCTCAGGGCTGAGGTTGGATTCAAATTCCTTTTCTCGCAAAAGCAATTCTGTTTGGTAATGGTCGTATTTATCTTCTCGACCCACCACCGATTCAAAGTATGAACCGTATGTTTTTTTCTTCAATGCCTCATACTTTCGAACCCGTTCTTCTGGGTTCATATTAGCAGTAGCTTTAATAAAATTGGCTGAACCTTCCAAAAATATAACTTGTGCTTCTTCCATTCCAAAAACCAAATCAGACTTTTCATCTCCCATGATCTCTCGACGTTTTGCTTTTAGAATTTCGTAACGATCTTCAAACTTCATGTCGGGAGAAAGCTCTAATTTATGGATTGCCGCTTCATACTTAAAATAACTTTCAAAAAGTTCACGCAGCTTTTCTTTACCAGGGCTGTCATAATTTGCATCAATGTAAGCGAGTAATGTTTGATTGCACTGCTCTGGAGTATAATCCTTGTTACACTTATCTCGCAATGCCCAGATTTCCCAGACAAAGTTGATTTTGCCGGTGCGCAGATCGTCCAAAATTTCTAGATAACTTTTTGGGTTTTCATCACGAAATGGAGAAAGAGCTTCGTCCCAAAAATCTGAAGATTGACCTAATGGATTAAAATTCGGATCCTCAGTCATACTTCCATCTTCATTCGTGCTTTGTGAATTGTGTTTATTACCTTTATCGGTAAGTGTCCTACTTATAAAAAATAGAGAAAGAACAGCAACGAGGCCAATCAAAATATAAATGAGTATTTTCTTTTTATCCATAGCTGTAAAATAAAAAAGGTTGTGCGATTCGCACAACCTTTCTTTCAAACTGGAAGCCTTTAAATATTAAAGAGCTGCTTTTGCGTTTCTTGCAATGTTAAGGTAATGTCCTGTGACATTGAAGAAACCTTGTCCACTCCACTCAAAGTTGGTTGCTTGCAAATGGTCAATACCAGTCGCAAACCAGTAGCTACTAGGCTCGCCTTTGTAAGTTCCCCATCTTTGTGAAGTAAGTGGAACCACGCCGTCATTTGTGCCACCCAATCCATAGAACAAACCACCAGCCCAAGTGATCGGGTGTGTGAGTGCCATAAGTGGGTGTTGGATGATATCAGCCCATGCCATCGCACTACCATACGAATAGTATTTCATGCCAGACACATTTGGATTTGTGTTATTGAAACTTGCAACATAAGTTGTCGTAAGAGACTGTCCCATTGCGATTACGTCTTGTGGGCGACCATCACGATAAACGAGTTTTGCTAGGAGAGAAAGTGCAGAGTTTGCAAAAGGTTGCAACCAGCTTGGGATCACAGCAAGAACGATATTTGCCATCGGCGCTCCCCTGTGGAGTGAATTGATGGTAGTGACTGTTGCAGTCTTTGAAGCAAAGCCTAAGTTTGACACCATATAACGAACAACAAGTCCGCCTTGAGAGTGACCCATCAACTGAACCTTAGAACAACCATTTGCTGTCATCCAAGAAGAAACTGCCGATTTGATTTGCTCTGCACGAACGGGAACACTGTTTGTTGCTGAACTTCCAGGTGTAGTTACTTTTGCACCTTGAGAACGAAGGTAAGCATCAAGGCCACCCCAGTATTTTACAAGTCCACCAGCGAGTCCCTTTGTGTCATCAAATCCGAGAATCCCGTGGACAAGTGCAATGCACTGGCCATCAAGAGGACCTGCGAATAGGCCTGAAGTGGGAACTGCAAGAAACGCAGCGAAGATAACGGAAAATATTTTTGTTTTCATTTGGACATCCTAAAGTCTTTCAATTGTCGAAAGTATGTCATTTCAAGTATGAATGTCAATATTTTTTAACAAAAAAAGGAATTAAATTCTAAATTGCCTTATTTTATTGATTTTGCCACAAATTGGGAGCAGAATGTACAAAGCCAAGGCATAAAAACGGTTTTTTTCGTCTATAATCCTAAGATATGAAAGCTTTCCTAACGATCACTCTTCATCTACTTTCACTTTTCTCTCTCAATGTGTCCTGCAAGGATACAAAGGATAAGGATGACTCTCTAGCACTATTGGGTCTAACTGCATTCGCATACCAAAGTGCCACATCTATTGTTTGTACAAACGCTCAGCTACAAAAGGTGCAATCCAATCGTTCTTATCAGACAAGTTTTGAATCTCTGTCGGAGTTCTCTAATTTTTATAGCGTTCCGCTTAACTACCAATCGGCGGCAACACATTCTCTCTCTTCGGAGCAAAAGGTATCCGGAAGTTTATCGCACAAAGCATCCATAACCAGTATTGGTCCGACCTGTGCCTTCCCGATCAATTGCAATCATAGAGGTTATCCCACAATACAACTTCATAAGTTATCATCAGGAGGATTCAAGACGCCAGTTTTGATTGAGTTTTCTGTTTATCTGGATATGAATCTTACTAGTTCAAATGATTGGTTTAGTTTTGCGACTTATTCTGCAGATGCTTCCAATGACTGGAAACGTGTCGTCCTTGTAAACACTGACTCAAAATCAAAAGCCTACTTAATGCATGTACCTTTGCACGGACAGAGCAATCTTACATTTCAAACCACATCCCTTAACTTTCCACAAAAGCAGTGGGTTAAACTCAAGACCTGTTTAGATTTGAATCCGACCGGAGGAGAGGCTAAGGTCTGGCAGGATGAAGTTTTGATTTCCACCTCAAAGGTGTCAGGTGGTTGTGGAGTTTTGGAACAAGCTCACTTTGGATTGTATGCTTCACCAACGCTTTCTAGTGGAACCGTTTATAATGACGACTTGTCCATTCGTGAAGTGAGCGCCTGTCCTTGATTTAAAGATTTAAAAAATTCTAAATCAAAATCCCAATTCACGTAAGTGCTTTACACCTATCAGTTCTAGGTCTCCAAAGATGCCTGAGGCTTCCTTTAAGTTACCGTGTGGCAGATAGACCTTCGAAATTCCAATGCCGAGCAATTCTTTCAATCGCAAACCGATTTGACCAACACTCCTCACTTCTCCCGAAAGTCCAACTTCACCCAAAAATCCAGTCGAACGAGGAATCGGTTTGTCTTGGAATGAAGATGCGATCGAAGCCGTAATCGCCAAATCCAAACTGGGTTCATCGATGCTAAGTCCACCTGCAAGGTTACTAAAGATATCACTCTCCGAAAGAGGCATCGAAAGATACTTCTCAATGACTGCGGCAAGCAGGATAACACGTCTGTTATCTAGACCTTCTGCCATCCGACGAGCTTGGCCAAACGAAGATTTGGTGACAAGAGCTTGTACTTCGACACTAATGGCCCTTGAACCTTCCATCACGGAAGAAAGCACACTGCCGGACCTCTCTTCCGACTCGGGAGAGATAAACAAACGATGACGATCTAGCACTTGTTTGAGTCCATCTGATGCCATTTCAAAAATGGCGGTATCTCCCACAGCACCAAACCGATTTTTGACGGCTCGAAGGATACGGTAATAATTGAGCCGATCACCTTCAAAATACAAAACTGTATCCACTAAGTGTTCTAATACTTTGGGGCCAGCAATCGTTCCTTCTTTAGTGATGTGCCCGATCAAAAAGATAGGAACTCCGGTTCGTTTGGCAGTCTCAAGGAAAACTTGGGTGGCCTCACGCAACTGGGTAACCGATCCTGCTTGGTTCACAAGGCTTTCTTTCATTATGGTTTGTATGGAGTCAATAAATACCACTGAAGGTCGAATGTCCGTTACCATCTGGGCTATATTTTCCGCATAAATTTCTGAAGAGAGGAGGATATTTTCATCAAAAAGACCCATCCGTCTTGCTCGCATGCCAATTTGAGAAGCAGACTCTTCACCAGAGATATAGAGCACTTTGCCCGCTTTCGATAGACCACGAGCTATTTCCAAAACTAACGTGGATTTGCCGACGCCTGGTTCTCCACCAATTAAAAGAAGACTACCAGGGACAATACCACCCCCCAGAACAAGATCCATTTCAGAATAGGAAGTCGATAGTCTTTGGTATGAATGTTCTTCAATGTTGCTGACTGAGACGGGAGATCTATATTTGCGAGGAGATTGTGTTTCTTTGACAGTTGTTTCGAATCGCCCACCTCCACCTACGACTTGTTCTTCGATAGTATTCCATTCATTACAAACAGAACACTTACCCGCCCATCGTTGAAAATCAGCACCACAGGCTTTGCAAATAAAAACTTTGGCGGGTGGTTTTTTAGACATCAGTGTTCAAAGATGTTATAGGCTTCGAGAAGATCCAGTTCCACTTGCGTTTCAATAAAATTGAAACATTTTTGTGCGATCTCAAATCGATTTTCGCGAATCAACATTTCAGTCAAAATCTGTTCCAAAGAAATCAAAAATCTCACATCTGTACTTGCATAATCGACCTGGTCTTTGGTGAGAATTTTTTTGCCCCAATCGGAAGACTGATTCTTTTTATCTATGTTTTCTTCGAAAAATTCACGTATCAATTCTTTCAATCCATGTTTGTCAGTGTAGGTTCTGGCAAGCCGACTTGCGATTTTTGTACAGAAAACGTTTTTCAATTTGATACCAAGCCTTGCATTGAGAAAGGTCAGATCCATACGAGCAAAGTGAAAAATTTTTTCAATTTCGGTTGATTCAAAAAGTTTTTGGAGCCTTGGTGCGTCTTTTTGCCCTGGCAGAATTTGTACGAGCGAAACTCTATTTTTGGAATCACAGATCTGAACGACACAAAGACGATCCCGACGGGGATTGAGTCCCATCATTTCGCAGTCGACTGCGAGGCGATCCTCTTTTTTGTATGCATCGAAGAATTCTTCGCTCAAATCGCCTTGTAAGACAACAGGTTTTATAGTTGAACGTTTTTGGGTCATAATGGCTTACTATGGAAAAGGCTCCTCTTAAATCATCAAATAGATTTTTCCGATGAAAATTCAATACCGCATCCACAATCAAATTTTCGTATCCAACTTCATTGAGATCAAACCAGGTTACTTTCAAAGTAACTGTCGTAAATTCGAGCTACAGCTTTCGATTGTTTCACCTTCACCGAAAGAAACAACAATTTTGCCCAAGCTCGTATGGAGAGAAAGCACTCGTCCAGAGGTTGGATTTAGTATCGATTTTATTTCATTAGATCTAACCTCATTTCCTTTAGGCAGTGGCTTTGAGGTTTTCCAACATGGCTACCAGTCATGGTCGCTTTCGAAACGGATGCGTCCCATTGAGGAAGACCGCTCTCCTAGGTTAGCTTTTTTACAATACACCCAAGAAAATATTTATTCTAAACACAAAGGGATGGCCGGCGAATACATCTCTGAATACTTCACGATTCTTTATCAGAAAGATAGTATGAATGGAACACTTTTCGCTGCAGCAAACCAGGGTGAATTTGGTATCAAGTTTGAGACCCACCTAACTCCAGACGGGGAAGTGCAAAATGTAACGGCCATTTATGATTTTTATTGTCATCCAGACCTCAAGCCCAATAGCAAAATCGCAATTTCAAAAATCATCATTCAAAACTTCAAAGGAGCTCCCGAAATCGTACTCGCGGATTACTTCAAGAATTTCAGTAGCGGAATTAACGTTCCATCTCTTCCGAAAAAAGTTCCTACAGGATGGTGCTCTTGGTATTATTATTATACAAAAATTGACCAAAAAATTATTTTCGAAAATTTAGCGAAAGTTAGAGAATTAAATCTTCCGATCGAATTCTTTCAAATTGATGATGGATACCAAAGAGAAATCGGAGACTGGCTGGTTCCTAATGATAAATTCCCGGGAGGTATGCGGATCGTTGCGGACGAAATCAAACGCATCGGACTCAAACCGGGTATATGGCTTGCTCCATTCCTTGTTCGCAAAAACTCTGAATTTTTCAAAAAGTTTCCAGAAGCTATATTAAAAGATGAAATGGGCAAACCTGTTCCTGCCATCTATCAACCATTATGGGGACGTGGATATACTTATGCCTTGGATATCACCCATCCCACATCACTTGCATATATCGAAAAAGTTTTCACAACCATTGTAAAAGATTGGGGATATCCATATCTAAAGTTGGATTTTTTATTTGCGGGACTTCTTCCTGGTGACACGTATAAAAAAAATCTATCGCCACAAGCCCGTTATATGGAAGCACTTAGTTTGATCCGTAAAATTGTTGGCAAAAACACTTTCTTACTTGGATGTGGTGCACCTATCTTTCCATCCGTTGGTTTTTTTGATGGAATGAGAATTTCTTGTGACGTGGCACCTTATTGGGGACCGGAACTTTTGCGTGTTTTTTTGAAAGATCGTAATGCTTTGTGCACACGAACAGCTCTCTTAAATGATCTAACACGTGCATCAATGCATAGAAACTTTTGGTTGAATGACCCAGATTGTCTTCTAGTTCGCAAAAAGAAGAATAAAATGACAGAAGCTCAAACGAAAATTATGGCTTCTGTTATGGGTGTGTCAGGCGGAATGTTACTCGTGTCCGATGATCTAACTAAATTAGAGATGGATAGACTCGCACTCCTGAAAAAAGTATTCCAATTGAATTCCGAATGCGAAGGGAACACTCCGATTCCCCTAGGGATATTTGAAGATGATTTTCCACAGGGTCTCTACAATCCGGCCGGTTATGTGGGACTTTGGAATGTAACAAATGAACCAAAAAAATTGTCGGTAGCTCTCCCAAAACCGATCAAGTCCAAGGGTCCATTTTTAGATTTTTGGACAGGTACGATCGTTGATTGCGAACTTTCGCCGAAAAAAGATCGGATCGAATTGGAGCTACCCGCCTTTGGATCCGTTGTCTTTTCGATCTGAAAAAACCTTGACCAAATGTTCCCGAAAGATATCCTTTATGGGAACGAATCTTACGAGGTGATTATGAACCGAACTCTCTTACTTTCCATAGCTTTATTTCTTTCATTGGCGTTTACATTCCAACAATGTGCATCCCTTGACACTGCATCTGGTTCTCTATCTAGACTTGCATTTTCAGCATCTGATTCCACATCAGCTCTGTTAAAGTCTATCAGCACAAGTGTTTCTTCTATTTCCGAGTCTATCTCTAGTGGCAAAGAAGAGAAAGAAACTGCTTATAAACAGGATATCAAATCTGCATTGGTTTTATTCTACAAAAACCCTACTACGCAATCGGGTTTGGAATCAGATCTTGCTTTGATTGCAAAAGAACATGGGATCACAAATTGGAAATCAAATCGTAGTACATACATCGGTATTGGACAAGGCTTAAAACTAGCTTGTGCGGGTGAAAAAGATTTTGAAAATATCGTATCTAAAGTTTCACACCATCCTCAAATGACAAAGCTTCTTAGAGAAGGTTACACATCTTCCAACTAAGATTCGTTTTCTCACTCTTTTTTGTAACCTTTGCTTCAAGTCTATTTGGTGCAAAGGTTACCCAACCACCGACAACTCCTTCCATTTATTTTATCTATGTTTTAGCAAATTCTGGCCAAGCCAGCGGAGGCCATACCGCATTACTTTTTGATAAAACAGTCTATCACTTTCAATACAATTTTCAAGATCGCATCTTACACATTGTTCGAGAACCATGGGAAGAATTTGTCTTTCATTACGGAGTCTGGGAAAATCGGAGTATGTATCTTTATGAAATAGATATTCCTGCTGAAGAAAAAGAGAAATTCATCTCACATTGGGATGAAAGTTATCTGATTCAAAAAAGATGGATACAAAAATTGGAAAATGCAAAAAAAGATCTTCAATTCTTATCACAAATTTCCCACTCCGAATCCAATGGAGAAATCGATATTGAAGTGGAAGGACTTGGTTACTTCCAAAAAAAAGATATTGGCCCAGTAGTCAGTAGCAATCAACAAAACCTAATCCGATTTGATTCTTTCCAACTAACGACTGACTTAAACTTATTGCGTGAGCAATCAGATACGTTTTGGCTAGCAAAATATAGAAAGAGTGTTACTGAGGAACCTACAAAATCATTAGATCTAAATAGAAATAATCCTCAAAATTTAGCATTCAAACCCCCAATTTTCCAAACATCGATATTCGAGGAATGGCAAAACAACGCACAAAAACAGTTCGTTAGGGAGCATCTCCTATCCCCCCACTCTCTCCAATCAGATGCATTCATATCAATGAATCAAAATGAATCATACCGACTCACGGAAAAGGAAATGATCCATTTGAATACAGTGTCTGAAGGATTAAAAACTAATTTAGAAATGTGTATTTCAGATCGAACACAATGTACGGGTACAGAAGAAATAGTCATACTCATACGTCTTTATGCTTGCAAAGAAAGCCTGGCTCAAGGCTTTTATGTAGTTCCTAAAAAGGCAAATGAAATCCCTTTTTATTATCCAGATAGCCAACTAATTCCTAAGCCGATATTGGAAGAAAAATCAAGAGAGGCGGATGTATTGTTTCAAATCACACGCCAAAACTTTTTAGCTCACTATGACGAACTCGGATTTGTTGATTTTGAAAAGAACATGGCTAAAATCGACGCTCTAAAAAAACAATCCTTCGATATTATCAATTTCGAATCTTTTCCTTCTAAAACTGGTATTAGAAAATTTCAAAAAACAAAACAAATCGATGAAATTGCTGAATCGCTGTTCCCACATTCCGAAAAAGAATACGAGTTCGTAAGTGAGATTGTGCCCCAAATTTATCCTTACCATTTAATCATTAGCAACTGTACTGGCGAAATTTTCCGTTACCATAACGAGTTTTATCAGTCAGAAAAAGATCGGGAAAGGGTCTTGGGTGGAACGGTGTCGGAAAAAGTGATAAGCCTATCCTTCGTTCCCTTTATTTCAGCAAAACAAATCCAAAAGAACTATAGAATCAATCATGTCAAAAAAATTCTTTCCTATCGACTTATTAAAAAGTCAGAAATGAATCTGAGTGTATTTCAAAATCTAAAAGAAGACTTTCGGCCTTTGTCGACCCTCTATAAAAAAAACCCGTATGATCAATCTTTTTTGTTTTTTACGGACGATACTATATTCTTACGTCCCATTTATGGTTTAACAAACATTACATGGGCATTGGGTGTTTCCACGGTTGGGATCATTTCACTTCCATTGGATAAAGGAACTAGATTGTACAATGGTCTCCAGAGTGTTTTTTTTAGTTTCCCCGAACTCCTGTTTTTAAATATTAGAAAAGGTTATTTTCCCTACGTTACAAAAAAAGATCTTCCAAAAACATACCATGAAACAATCGAGCTTAAATAAATACCTATTATTACTTCCCTTTCTGTTCTATGGTTTATTGACTTTGTTTCCACCCTTGCCATGGTTTATCATCCAAGAACCACTTTTTATTCAAGTCCTGTGTTTTATTTTTATTCTTTTGGCTTCCGTATTCTACACTCAACATAATCACACGTGGTATGCTCGATTAGAAACAGTAATCAATCGCAACCATACATTCGTATTGTTTTTTTTCTTTGTTCTATATCTGTTACTTCCTTTTCAAAATCTAAATTGGGGTGATGGTATTTTACTGATAGAAACCAACGATCTAGAAACCAAACTTTTTGGTGCACAGATCTCTATGGATGAATTATTCGAAGCCCAGCTCCACAGCTACACCCAAGTATTCTTTCGTTTTTTGGGTTGGGATCAGGACAATCGCTTCTCTTACCGAGTTTTATCCACGTTTGCTGGATTTTTCTTTCTGATGAGTGTAGGTTTTTTTCTAAAAACGAAGCAATCAAAAGTAACAAACACTTTGAGTCTCTCTGTATTTTTGACAAGCCTTGGTACTCTCATTTTTTATGGATACATCGAACACTACACGATTGTAAGCTTATTCATTTTTATAACAATTCTTTCGATTCGAAATTGGCTCATTTTAGAAAAGGATTCTACTTATATTCTCGTAGGTGCGACGCTCCTTGTAGTTCTTGGAATCTATCTGCATCTTGTTGCGGGCTATTTTATCATTATGCTTACCTATTTATGGTGGACTTTGTCTCCGAGGGAAGACAAATTCAAACATTTAATTTTGTGTGCAGGCATCGGTGGAGTATTGTTATGTGTAGGTTTTTATTATTATTTATTTGTTCACGATCCAGCTATTGACAGACAAAGCAGTCATGTTCTCCATCCTCCATTTTATCCCATAAAGAGACTTATCTCATTAAACCACGTTAAAGAAATATTCTCACTGATGGTATGGAACTCTTTATTGCCGGTTATATTGCTTTCCTATTATTTTATATTTCACAAAAAAGACTTTCAGCTGCTGTTTTCAAAAAGAGAGAATCGATTTCTCTTTGCGGCAACGCTTTCATTTTTATGCCATGGCTTCTTTCATAACCCTCAACTGGGCTTTCCCGCTGATTGGGATTTGATGGGATTTTATTGGATACCTTTCGCATTTTTGGGTTATGTGATCTTAGACTCCGATCAAAAGATTAGAACTTTATTTTTTCCTATAATCCTTTTTAATCTATTCCTTCTTGGATTCAATGCCAAAAAACTGTCCGAAACAAATCCATCTGATGAAAATCTTGTTTCACTCACTCATAAATTAGTGGATAATTATGTTTTGGAAAATCAGGCATATATCACAACATTACGAAAAGAAGATAAAAAGTTTTTCGCTAAAGGTGATTTTTTCTTTTTTAAGGCGGAACGCATTACCTCGAATCTATGCCCGTTCGAAGGCCAACAGCCTCTACGTTTGGAATTAAAGGAATTAAGAAAAGAGTGGCAAGCCGCTTCGAGAAACGGTCAATTGCAGGACAAAACTTGGAATTTCCAATTTCTAAAAAAAGCAACGATCACAAATACAGAATATATCAAATCTCTAAAAGTATATAAGATATGTCATCTTGAACTTTAGCGGAAGAGGTTAGGTATTCAGTGAATGTATCTATTTCTGTTTTCATTTGATCCATTCGGCCATTTCCCGTATTGATTCTTGAAAGTGTCTGAACCAATGGGTGGGAAGTTGATCCAAGAAGGCCGTCAGAATAAACAAATACGATATCACCTTCATTAACAGAAATTTCTTTTTCTGTGAATGTAATCGATTCAAGAATTCCGAGAAGCTGACCCGAGTTCTCTTGTAAAATTTCCATTTCCACAGAGTCTTTTTTAAACAAAATGGGGAATGGAAAACCACCTCTGGCATACTTTAAAGTTTTATTCTTATGATCTACCAAAAGACTAATGCCAGTCATGCTGTGCGTTCCAATTTCACGACACAATTCTTTATTGAGTCGTGTAAGTATCGCTCCTGGCGAAGTGATACCACTTCTGATGATCTCTTTGTGGACAGTCGTCATCAAAATGGCGATAAGCCCAGATGTGACCCCATGACCCTCGATATCACCCATGAGTAAAATGGTTCGATCTTCATCTGCATTGATCACTTGGTAAAAATCACCGGAGACAAAACTCAACGGCAAAACTTCTGCGTACACCCGATGATTTAGTTTTGGCAAGGTCATTGACTTTGATTGGATGCGAGCGGCCAAACGAAGATCCCGAGCAAGAGTCTCTTCTTGTGCTTCTTGATCTTTTAAAAAATTATAATATTCTAGAGATCGGAGTAAGGAATTTTCTACTGATTTGAGATCAAATGGTTTTAAAATAAAATCAGTAGCCCTATGATATAATGATGTAACGACAGTTTGTATATCCCTCTCTCCGGTCATCATCAACACTTGGGTTTTGTTATCGATAGCTTTCAGTTTGGGAAGCACGTCAAGACCGGAAACATTTGGCATATTCACATCTAAAAAGATGATCGGGTTACGCTCCCGTTCAAAATATTCAAGACCTTGTGCAGGGTTTGTAAAGTAGCGAACAAAATAGCCAAGACTATTTATTAGTAGTTCTAAAGTTTCGCATATTTCAGAATCATCATCGATGATGAGTATCTCGGGTTTAAATGAATGATCTGTCATAATAAATTTTAATGATTACGTAATTCAAATTTCAGCTTTTGTTTGATTTCCTCCACTTTTTTGAAATAGCTCTCGTGGAAAACCTTCTTTTCTAAATAAACATCTGTGCAAGAAATCATTTCTCCATATTTCCATTCATAAAGTTCTCCAGATTGATAATAGACCTTATTTTGATGAATTTGTGAAGATAGAATGCGTAGATTGACCCCTCTAAAGGTTTTTAAGAGTGCTCGAAAGCTCCCTTCCTTTTCAGGATCAATGAACTTAAAGTTTCTACCAAAAAGGACCGCATCGTGGAAGTATTCAGGGACGTTAAAAGCACCAGAAGAACCCAGTTTTTTGGCTAAAATGCGAATGAATTTGGTAATTTCTGTGAATACGTTTAAACCTGGATACTCCTGCCCAAAGTAGAGATCCTTTTTGATCTTTTCCCCACTAAAGTGTAAATTTTGAGTGAGTAGCCAATCGATATAAACCATGGGAAACTTTTCATCGTCACCTTTCAGCTGAAACTGAGATACTTTTAAGCGCATATGAATCAGGACATGGTCATCGGGAGTTTTGATATAGACACGATTATCATAATCATTTAATACTTCGATGGACAATCTCGAAGTTTGGAAACCACGTTTTCTTACGGCTTCGAGAAGTCCAGATTCTGAAAGCAGATCTTCCACTTCATCCTTACGAAACCGATTAAAAAGTCTCGGCTCCATGTTGAGCGATGTGTTTAATTCTCTCGACACATCAACAAGGGACAATTCATCAAGGTTAAGCCAATCTTTCTGACCTTTTTTTTTGTCCGTTGATGAGAATACACCCATTATGATTCTCCAAATGCGGCGATCGTATTGAAATGAATTTCAACAGTATCTCTAAAGTCTCTCGCATAACCACCGGCAAGCGTAATGACACATGGGATTTGTTGATCAGAACAATACTGACGTACTAGACGATCTCTCTCTTTCAATCCTTTCATACTTACTTTCAATTCTCCAAGAGAATCATCTTCATAAGGATCCGCACCCGCAAGATAGTATACAATATCCGGCTCAAATTGTCTTTTGATTTTATTAAAAGCATCATTAAGCATTGTTAGATATTGATCATCTTTTGTCCCTGCTTCTAAGTGAATATCTAAATTTGAATTTTCTTTCTTTGGATAAATGTTTCCTTGATGCATCGAAAATGTGAAAACTTTGTCATCATATTGAAAGATATATGAATTTCCATTGCCTTGATGAAGATCTAAATCTACAATGAGTGCTTTGTGTTCTGGCTTTGACTCTTTTGACTTTCGTATGGCAATTGCGACATCATTGAGATAACAAAAACCTTCCGCTCGTTCCGGAAAACTATGATGATAACCACCACCCATATTCAATGCATACTTATGTTTGGTGGTAAGTTCCATTCCATAGACGGTGCCACCTACTCCGTAACAAAAACTATCAACGATGTTTCGATTGAGTGGTAACTCCGAATACATTGTGCGAGGTGTATGCTCATAACTAAATAGATCATCTAAATATTCTTTGGTGTGAACCAATTCTAAATCATGATCAAGGGCCCTTTCTGGCAAAAGGATATCCCAAGCTCCAAAAATAGGGTCCCGTTTGATTCGATTGTAGAGATGTGAGTACTTGTGCGCAGGGAAAACATGCCCTGGCAAATCTAAGTTGTATTGAGAATGATAAATTAACGCTAAATCTTGAGAACCCATCGCTTATATTCTGCTATGAGAAAACATTCTAGTCAACCAATCCTGGCAAATTGCTTGCAGGATTCTAAAAAAAGAGTAAACTGACCCCCATGCCTGTAGAAAGAAAGCTCCCACTCAAACGCACCAAAATCATCTGCACGATCGGTCCATCCTCTGCCAATCGAGAAACTTTACTCGATTTGATCTATTCCGGAATGGACATGGCACGAATGAACTTTTCACATTCGACCCACGACTATCACAAGGAAGTCTACGAATTGATCCGTGACTGCGAACAGGAGGCGGGTGTATCCATAGGAATCCTCGCAGACCTCCAAGGACCAAAGATACGTACAGGCAAGCTCGGAAGTGGTCCCATCGATCTCAAATATGGAGATCAAATCTACATCAACAACCAGAGTGATTTTGTGGGCTCAAAGGAAGAGATCGGATGCACATACCAGTACATTCTGAACGATATCGAAGTGGGACACAAACTCCTTATCGACGATGGAAAACTCTCCTTCCGCGTAAAATCTAAAACCAAAGAAAAAGCACTCCTTGAAACCATCATCGGTGGAACCTTAAAAGATAACAAAGGTATCAATCTACCAGGCACTCCCATTTCTGCACCAGCTTTGTCAGAAAAAGACATCGAGGATTTACAATTTGCACTTTCGCTCGGTGTAGACTATATTGCACTATCGTTTGTTAGAAGGGCGGCAGATCTTTTACAGGCACGCCAATTTATGAAAGATAGCTTTGCTGGGCTCATTGCAAAGATAGAAAGACCTGAAGCGATTCAAAATATAGACGAAATCATTGATGCCTGCGACGGAGTGATGATTGCTCGTGGTGACTTGGGTGTCGAACTAGAGACTCAGTTTGTACCGATTATCCAAAAAGAAATGATCACAAAGTTGAACCAAAGAGGCAAACCAGTGATCACTGCCACCCAAATGTTAGAAACGATGATCGACAATCCGCGACCTACACGGGCCGAAGCAAGTGACGTTGCCAATGCCGTAATGGATGGTACAGATGCTGTTATGTTATCTGGCGAAACTGCTTCGGGAAAATTCCCAGTCGAGACAGTGGACACAATGACCAAAATCATCCAAGCCGCAGAAGAATCACACATTCACCTGATCCATCTACGTCAAATGGATCGTTCCGAAATTGAAGTGGAGCGTACAGCACTTGGTAATGCGGCGGAGACGATTGCGCGTTCCATTAACGCAAAAGCCATCATCAATTTTACTAGATCAGGTTATTCGTCACTACTCTCCTCAGAATTTCGACCGATCAAACCCATCTATTCCTTCACTCCATTTTTAGGGACTTCAAGAAAGATGAAACTCTATTGGGGTGTTATGCCTTATGTGATGCCTATGATGGATAAGTTTCCAGACATGATCGCCTTTATGAGTAAGGTGTTAAAGGATGAAGGGAAGTTGGCATCTGGAGACCAAGTCGTCATTCTGTCAGGTGCACCAGGTTCTGTGGCACAAACAGTCGACTTCATCCAAATCCATAAAATCAAATAGACCCCTTTGCAATGTGACCTGCGGCTATGGTCGCAGTTGTCCATGCATTTTGAAAGTTAAAGCCTCCAGTGATGCCATCTATGTCGATGACTTCGCCAACAAAGTACAATTCGGAAATTAACTTACTTTGCATCGTCTTAAAATTGATATCCTTTCTTGAGATTCCCCCTGCAGTCACAAACTCATCTTTAAAGATTCCTTTTGCAACCATCTGAAATTTGGATTTTGAAAGAATTTCTGCCATTTTCCTGATTTCATTTTTGGAGATATCGACCCATTTTTTATCCGAGGGAATTTTGGTGTGAATCAAAAACCATTCCCAGAGCCTCGTTGGAATCTCCGGAGGTTTTTGATTTAAAATTTTTGTAGCCTGAAATTTGTTTTTGATATCATACAAAAGAGATTCTATCTCCTCCATACTTTTATCACCTAACCAATTAATTTCAATATCAGTTTTATAATCCACTTCGAAGAGAGAACGTGCTTCCCAAGCCGACAAACGTAAGGCACTCGGCCCACTAAAGCCCCAATGGGTAATCAGTAGAGCACCTATTTGTGGTTTCCCTTTGGGTAGAATGCGAATTTTTGCACTGGGCACAGAAAGACCCGCAAGGGAGGTGATATCTGAATTTGTAATGGCAAGAGTGAACAAGGACGGTACTGGCGAAATCACCTTGTGACCTAAGGCTTCCATCCAACCCCATACCTTACGATTGGAGCCTGTTGCAATGACCAACCGATCAAATCGCATCGATGTCTCATCAGCAAAACGCAATTCAAACTTTCCCTGACTCTGCGTTGCATCATAGTAAACAGAACTTACAGTTTTATCTGTCTTTAACTTTACTTTCAGTTGATCCAATACACCTAAAAAACAATCGATGATCGTTGACGACTCATTTGTAACCGGAAACATTCGGCCGTCTTCTTCTACCTTTAATTCTACTCCATGCCTTCGAAACCATTCGATTGTATCCTTTGGTTGAAACGTTTCAAAAGCCCATCGAAGTTCTTTTTCCCCTCTAGGATACCTTTGAGAGAGAATTTCTGGATCGAATAGATGGTGTGTGACATTGCACCTACCTCCACCTGAAATCTTTACCTTGGCTAGTGGCTCTTTTGATTTTTCGAAAATAAAAATATCTGACTTATGTTTAGAGAATTCCGCGATTTGTATCCCCGCAAAACAACCACTAGCTCCACCGCCTATGATCGCAATTTTTTCCATAAATCTATTTTTTTATCGGAAGCGGGATCCGTTTTTGATTTTCCGTAGGTACCAACTGACGATAGTTTACCGCAGAAGCGGTTGGTTTACCTTTGGATTGTTTAGGAAAAATATAGTTCAGATCATAGATGAGAATGGGCTCGGATTCAGGATATAGAGTCCCCACTTCTTTGGTTCCTTCTAAATTGTAAACAGGAAGTATGGTTTTTGTGACTGCACGATATGGAAGATACGAAGCGACCCGAACCAAAGTGCCACTTTCGTCATAGGAGTAATCATTGTAGCCTATAACGATTTCTCTACTATCGATGGTAAAACCTTCCCACAAGTCTTCTGTTAGCTCATAAGTTCCTTTACCCAAACCGAGCAAAAACCCCCCAGTTGTGCCTACGACAAAAATCCCGCCAATGACCACGACTAGCATACCGGCAGTTAAACCATAACCTGGGTTCGTAACATAGGGTCGGTAGTTATTTCGATACACATCACTGTACATATTAAAACTTGGCAAAAAAATTGAATTATTGGCTGCTTTTTTCATATACGATACAGGATAGTGTAGGTATTCGGCGGGCTCTATCTTGGTATTACGCTCTTCCAATTGGACCATCACAGATCGCACGACAAAGTTCGTATTTGAATCACGAAAAATTACATAGAATTTGGATCCTTCTTCTGTTGGCCTTTCAATGGTTTTTCCAAAAACTGGCTGCATATATTTGGACCAAGTGATGTCATCAATGATTTCAGGTGGTTTCATATTTGCTTTCAAATTTTTGCGCGGAAACTTTGTCTGTTCCGAAGAACACTGCAATAAAAAAGAAAGGATCAAAGTGAAAACGATAATGGGATTTTTTAAAAATGAGTATTTCATAATATTTTACTTAATTTTTAATCATAATGATTCAATATTTTTTAACAAAAACTCTGCCCTTGCTCGGATCGCTGATTGTTCTTTCGGATTTAATTTGTCCCAAGTATGATAGACCATTCCGATCCGAGGATTGCGTTCTAACAGCGAACGATGGCGATCAAAAAAATGCCAGTACAAACTGTTAAATGGGCACGAATTCGAATCAGTTTTTGTTTTTTTATTATAATCACAATTTTTACAATAATTGGACATTTTATCGATATAGTTTGCAGAGGAAACATATGGTTTCGATGCGGCAAGCCCGCCATCCGCAAATTGACTCATTCCACGAGTATTGGTAATCTCTACCCATTCAAACGCATCGACGTAAACTCCTAAATACCATATGTCTACCTCGTCGGGATCAGCTCCAATTAACAAAGAAAAATTTCCGATTACCATTAGGCGCTGGATATGATGGGCATACGCGAGTTTTAAACTTTGAGAAATCGATTGTTTTAAACAATTCATTTTGGTTTCTGCTGTCCAATACCAACTGGGTAAGGATACTTTGTGTTTAAAAAAATTCAAATTTTTATAATCTGGCATTTGATTCCAGTAGAGACCTCGCATGTATTCACGCCAGCCGAGAATCTGACGGACAAATCCTTCGAGGGTAGCTAAACTAACTTTGTCTTTATTCTCTGTATAATATTTGATAGCCGCTTCAATCACTTCCATTGGAGAAATCTGTTTTGTATTGAGTGAAAAGGACAAACACGAATGAAACAGAAATGGATCATTCTCAATCATTGCATCTTGGTAGTCACCGAATCCGGTAAAATATATATGAATAAATGTGCGAAGCAGTAAAAGAGATGATTCTCTGTTATTTGGCCAATAAAATGAAGAACTATCGATTTCTCCCATTGACTTTATATTTTCCAATTCTGACAGAACCGAACCTACATTCATTGGTTTCCAATTTCTTTCTGATATCTTGACCTTGCCATCATACTTTTTGCGGTTGTCGGAATCAAAATTCCATTTATCTCCCCATGGTTTTCCATCTTCATCAATTAACAGTTGATATTTTTTCCGCAGTTCCCTATAAAATGTCTCCATTCGGAAGGATTTGCCTTTGAATATTTGACGGAAAGAATCCCGAGGTGTTAAAAAGTGCTCTGTATCGAATGCCTGAACCTTAACTCCATTCTTTTCCAGTTCTTGGGATAATTGTAGTAACTCAGTGTCCAGTCGCCATTCGTCTGGAAGTTGATAATGAAATTCATTACATCCGTTTTCTTTGATAAATTCTTTTACACCTAGTGCAATCGATTGTGATTTTTTGCCTTTCTCATCAAGATGAATGTAATAAACTCGATGTCCTTTCGCTTCTAATTCCTTTGCAAAAGTCCGCATCGCATAAAAAATTGCAACGATCTTTTGGATGTGGTGAGTCACATACTCGACTTCCGAATGGGCCTCGATCATCAAATAACACACATCATCCGATACTTTCTGAAACCAACTATGATTTGGATTGAGCTGGTCGCCAAGAATGAGACGACATTGTTTGGGCTTTAGGTTTCTGTTCAAATCTCTATTTTGTTTCGATTTTGCCTTTCAAGTCAGATTCTATATCAGTAAGAATCTGAGTCATTGCCTGGTTCCATCCTGAGACAAGGTCTCCGGCTTCTTTTGTTTGAATATCGAGCGATCGAGAGTAAATTTTTCGAAATACGATGGTGGGATTTCCGGCATTTTCAGTATAAATAAGTAAATCCAAAGAGAGTATCGCTTTGGGGGAGCTTCGAAAATCTCCATACAACTCGCTGACGGTACCTTCGATGAAATGAGTCGGTTCGAGTCTGGTGTTTTGTCCGGCATCCCATTCAAAAATTTTGCGAGATAACAATCCTTTGACGAGTTCCTCTCTCAGATTGGAAGAAGGAGAAATAAAAAATGAATTATAAAAGTCGGATTCATAATTGACATTGTCTTTGCGATAGACAAACTCTTTTCCTTCAAATTTTTGTGAGATTGAAAATCTTCTTATCTTTAACACCGAACCTTTGGGAGCAGACTTAACTTCACCCGCACGAACCGAGTCTCCTTCGATTAAAAAATACTTTTTATCTGCAAAGGTTTTGGTGACACCAAAACATCCACTCAAGGAAAATAAGAGACCAATCAAAAAGTAATTTCGAGTTCGTTTTGAATCTAATTTTATTAATTCAATATTCATAGATTGTATTTATTTCCATAACTTAGATTTGTTAGGAGCCTCACCAAACAAAAATTGGGAAGGATATTTTTTCGCATTGGCTGTCACTTCCTTCAAATCTTCCGAAGCTATTCGTAAATTTTCGATGGCTGATCCAATATCACCTTGGTTGGATGCGAGAATACCATCTAACCTCTTAATGGTTCCTTGTAATTGTGTAATTGTCTGATCCAATTTTTTGGGAGTATTTTGCAATTCGGGTTGTGCGATCAGATTTTTTACTTCTTGGTTGGTCTTTCTAAGATCAGATAATAATCCGACTGCCTCTTTCGAAAGATCACCCAATTTTGCTTGAGTTACTGTCGTATTTAGATTAGAGATCAATTCATCCACACCAGCTAAAATTCGACTCACATCTGCCTTTTCCAATTTGTCAAAAAATTTATCAACGGATGCAGTGAATCGTGAAATCGTACTCGGTGCGGAAGGAATATAAATGGTCTTAGGTTCCCAGCCAATCGTCAATGGAGGATTTTTTTCAGGATTCAGATAGTCAACTTCCAAATAGGCAGTACCTGTGAGACCTTGTGATGCAAGACGAACACGCAATCCAGATTGGATCATACGTTCCACTGTTTCCTTCATATTATTTCCAGAAGTACCCTTTACAAAATCAGGCACCGACATTTTGATCATCACATAACGTCCAAATAGCTGTGCATTGTCTTCTGTCAAAAGGCTACTGTATTCGTTCTGCACAAAAGTAATTTCTTCAACAGATCCAACTTTGACGCCTCTATGTTTTACTGGACTTCCAATATCAAGTCCTTGAACTGATTCATCAAAGTAGGTTTCTAATTTGACAGAGCGTTTGAAAAATGCCCCAGCAGTGAGTGTGACAATAAACCCGATGAATATTGCAAAACAAGCAAGAACAAACAATCCTACTTTGAAATAACCTGCATTTGAGTTGCTCATAATGATTTTTCCTCCTGAGGGATACGATTAAAAAAATTATACACAAATGAACCTTTACCTTTTTCTTTCAGGTCCTTAGGTTTCCCTTCAGCGATGATGCCTTTGGATGCCTTGTCTAACACAATCACACGATCTGCCATAGTAAACACAGAAGGAAGCTCATGTGTAACAATAACAAATGTTACACCTAATGATCGCGACAGGCGGATGATCAAATGGTCCAAGTCAACACTTGTGATGGGATCAAGGCCCGCTGAAGGTTCGTCTAAAAATAAAATTTGTGGATCCATTGCCATCGCGCGGGCGATAGCGGCACGTTTTTTCATACCACCCGACAACTCTGCTGGCATAAGTTCTGCATAAGCTTCCAAACCAACCATCTTTAGTTTCATGAGGGCGATGGCATTCATTGCTTCATCAGATAGATTTGTAAACTCTTCTAGAGGGAGTTTTACATTTTCGATGATGGTCATGGAACCAAAAAGTGCACTTTGTTGGTACATAACGCCGATTTTGTTCCAAATGCGCATCTGATCTTTGCCTTCCGCATTGACCATTTCATCTTCATCAATCCAAATTTTACCAGACATTGGAGAAGATAAACCAATCATATTTTTGAGTACAGTCGATTTACCACAACCAGATCCACCTAATATGCCAAAGATCTCACCGCGATTTACATGAAATGAAATATCATCCATGATGATGGTGCTCCCATAACCAGTTGTTAGATGTTCGACGTTAATGATACGATCCATTTTAGATACCAAGATAAAAGTAAACCACAGAAAAGATACCATCGAGTATCGAAACCAAAATAATGGAACCAACCACTGCCGCAGTCGTTGACTCCCCCACGGCACCGGCACCAGTCGTCGTTTTGAGTCCTCGGTAACAACCAATTGCGGCGATGATCATTCCGAAAAAATAGGATTTAAGCATACCGCCTGCGATGTCATTGAAACCAACGGCAATATTCACCTGATTAACAAATGTTACTAAAGGAAAACCAAAACTCATAAGTACGATCGCGCCACCTATAAGCCCAAAAAGATTAAAGACTATAGTGAGAAGCGGAGTCATGATCAGTGCGCCAACAAGTCTAGGTACAACAAGAAACTGAACGGGTGGAAGTCCCATTGTCGTAAGTGCATCAATTTCTTCTGATACTTTCATAGTACCGAGTTCAGCCGCAAAAGCAGAACCAGATCTCCCTGATAAAATGAAAGCTGTCATAAGTGGCCCAAGCTCGCGAAACAAAGATAAGCCGACAAGATTGGCTACAAATATTTCCGCTCCAAACTTACGCATAGGAATTGCAGATTGAAACGACATGATCAGTCCAAGTAAAAATCCGATCATCGCTATGATCGGAAATGCATTTACACCCATGGACTCGGAAACTTTAAAAACATCCTTCCAACGAATGCGAGAGGGATGTAAAAAGGACTTCCAAAATGAAACTGTTAACTCTCCGGTAAAAGTAATGAGATAGGTCAATTCCCGAAACCACTCAATCGTAATTTTTCCGATTTGTTCTGAGCTACCTAATGTTTCTTCTATGCGGTCCAATGTCCGATTTTTGCTTGTGGCGGTTTTGTAAAGATACGAAAATTTATCACTTAATCCGTGTAATTCGAATTTTGCCTGGTGATTTTCTTGGAATGTTTTTAAATATTGTAAGTACGCAAAACCTGAACTATCAGCATCAACCAAATCAACCGCAGTGACTCGAATCAGACTTGGCGTATGAGCCTTGAGCATGAGCTCGGTTTGTTTCCATATATCAGGAGTTTGATGAAAAGTGAGAGTGCTAGGAAGATAGATTTCTAGAACACTTCCCTCCCATAGAAGGCGAATGGATTTTAAAATTACAGCCACAAGAATTTGCTTAAAGGAAACCAGACTTTCCATTTCTGGCAAGTGATTTTATTTTGATTTTCTCTGATACCTCTCTCAAATGTGTAGAGATGACAATTCTTGATTCGGCATCCTTTCTGATAGGATTTACGGGTGGACTTTCACTCTTGCTTTGTTTGGGAGAAATCGTCGTCAAAGAAAAGACTACACAAACCTACATCCAAGCGACCCTATTCTTTCTAGCCGCAATCTTTCAATTGCACACTTATTTTGTCGGCTATGGAAATTATGTCGGGTTCCCACACCTGTATCTATTGCACCTCCCCTTCACTGCACTTTTTGGTTCCATGCTTGCACGCTACTTTTCAATCTTCATCACAGAAGGGAAAATCCAACTCAAATTGAAAGTGTATGAGCTCCTTCCTCCAATCCTCGTTATCCTATGTTTGTTTCCTTTTTATATGAGTTCAGCTGAGGAAAAGAGACAACTTTTCATGAACTATCTCAATCTAGGTGTACCCATTCGAGTGAAACTAGCGATTACCGTCGCGGTTCTTCCCATTTTTATCGCCGCTTACTTTATCTTTAGTCGGATTTTGCGTTACCTTCGCTGGCAGACGGTCAAAGATTCGCCTCATCTTAAACTTGTTTTGTACATCATTGTAACGGTAACGATCGCCTCCATCGTAGGTCTTGTGACTGTCTTCTTTCACGATCGACATGGGTTAAAGATTGTTTCGCTAATCATTTCATTTTTACTTATCTTTGTTTATCTAATCAGACAAAGAAATCCTGAGCTAATCCGGGAAGTCACAAAGATCGTACTTGAAGAAAAGAAATATCAAATCACCCAACTAAAATCTGTCGATTTACGCGCACTAGGTGAAAAGCTAAACCATTTGATGTCGGTTGAAAGATACTATCGCAATGATGACATCGGCCTTGCAGACCTCGCAAAAGAGCTTTCTGTTTCCCAACACCAACTTTCTGAATATTTGAACGGACACTTAGGCAAAAATTTTTTCCAAGTGATCAATGCGTTTCGAATCAAAGAAGCAAAAGAGCTTTGTCATTCTGCACCTGAAAAAACCATCCTTTCCATCGCGTATGAGGTTGGGTTTCCATCCAAATCAACATTCTATGATGCCTTCAAAAAGGAAACAGGGATGAGTCCGACCGAATTTCGTAAATTAAAACGTCCGAATGGATAGATCTGGATTCTTTTTTGATTCCGAATCGAACCATTCGGTCGATTCAGATTTCCCATTGTGATACAGTTGTCTCAATCACTTCTCGGAGGCGTTTATGTTCAACGGACCCATTCAATGTGAGCTTGTAATGGACTGTGTTTCAAAAATCACATCCTTTCAGCTTTTTATGAATTTTATAAGGTATTATCCAATTGCCGGTGTTGCCTTTCTTTTGTTTTATCTTTGGAAAAAAGATTATTTTGAACCATTTCGCATTCAAAAAGTTTATCCAAAAATGGATAAAGTATGGAAAGAGTTTCGCCAATCCGCCGTTACTCTAATCGTATTTACACTTGTCGCAACGACCAATATCATCCTCATGAAAATGAAAATTCTGCCTTCGCATGTTTACTTTGGTGCAGTGGAAGGTCTTGCTGGATGGTCTTACATCGTGATGAGCTTTGTAATGCTAACAATCTGGCATGAAACTTGGTTTTACTGGATGCACCGCTTTGCTCATCTTAAAAAAGTCTATCCTTGGGTGCACTCCGAACACCATATGTCGGTCAACCCATCACCTCTAGCGGCATATCGTTTTCAAATTACCGAAGCGTTTTTGGAAAGTATCTATCTAGTTATCTTTGTAACATTAGTTCCCATGCATTTTGGCGTATTGATCTTCCACACCTTTTATGCAATGATCCTGAATATTTGGTGGCACCTAGGTTATGAATTTTTCCCAAAAGGTTGGGCATCACACCCGATCACAAAGTGGATCAACACTTCTACCCACCACAACCAACACCACCAGAAGTTCCAAGGGAATTACAGCCTCTATTTTAACGTCTGGGACCGCATTATGGGCACCAATTTCCCAAATTATGAGGCGTATTATGCCGAAGTGACCTCGAACCGTGCAGAAAAATTACACGATAAGGGACATAAAGTGCTAATCCTGGAAGGAAATCCCGCCGAAAGGTAAAGCAAGAGAAGAGGGATTTTATGTTTGCAGAAACACATTTTATGAAAACGCAAGACCTTTTGGAACGCGGCCTGACGGCAGGCATGACCAAAAGAAAGGTTCTTACGGATAATATTGCCAATGCAGATGTCCCTCATTTCAAACGATCGGAAGTGGTCTTTGAAGCGGCACTCAAACGGGCCTTTGAATCAGAAAAGATAGAAAAAGAAAAGGCCGTCCCTACAAGAATCACAAACGAAAAACATATCGAATTTTTTAAACCTTTGGACTACCGTGAAGTGAAGCCAAAGGTAAACACGGATTATCTGACAACGATGCGACCTGATGGAAACAACGTCGACATTGAAAAAGAAATCGTGGAAGCCAACCAAAACCAGATGACATACAATTTGATGATTGAACGTCTCAATCAAAACAACCGCCTTCTCAACATCGTGATGAGACCGACGTAAGAGAATAAGGATAAGAAATAGGTAATCATTATGGGAATGTTTGATTCAATCAATGTATCAGCGACTGGTCTTTCAGCACAAAGACTCCGTATGGATGTTATTTCAAATAACATTGCCAATGCGACAACTACGAGAAACACAAACGGAGACGGACCTTTCCGAAGAGACCGAGTAATTCTTACACCCGTTAATCTTCGTACAAAGTGGAAGAGTCCAGTATATCCTTTTGGCGTAAATCCGGGTGAAGGCAAAGGAGTCAAAGTCATGAAAATCGAAAAGGACATGAGTCCCCTTAGACTTACTTACGACCCGACTCACCCAGATGCGATCCAAACGGGACCTAAAAAAGGTTATGTGGAATTTCCAAACATCAATATCGTAACGGAGATGACAGATATGATCTCTGCTTCCAGGTCTTATGAGGCAAATGTCCAAATGATCAATGGAACCAAAGCGATGTTCAATAAAGCGATGGAGATCGGAAGGGCTTAAGGCTGCGACCTCCATCTTGAAGAGCCGATCTCACTCATCGCGACTATTGTCACTGCGGATTAATCGATAGTGCGCGGGATTTACACGACTTGCGTATTAACCCTTAACACATATCATCCGTAACCCTCCCCTCCAATTCGAGATAATTTATTTCCTCGCCGACTCAGCCTTCACCTGCGATGCCAAACCATCGGTTAACAAATCTAGCTCCTCTATCGTAAATCCTTGCAACTGCACATCCTTCAACCCAATCTTTGGATCTTTTACAGCTACCTTAAGAGCTTTTTTCAGATTGGATAATCTTTTTTCAGGAAAGTCTTTATGTGTATCGATATAACCAAGAAAGCTGGCACCTAAATCATCTTCTACATTCACTAAGGCACGATCCTTGATGGTGACGATCACCCAGGACATTGTTGGCATCCCATTAGCTGGAGTTGAGGTAGCAAAATAAAACTTACATTTGATTAAACTATCTGAATAAATTGGACATTTCACTTCTTTGATGATTCCATCAGAATTACTTCCTGCCGTGTCAAACGAGGAGTAAGTTTGCACACCGTAAGAAATTTTATCGTCTTTGTAGCCTACCGTAAACCAATTTGAAGTTTGATTGAAGAGTTCTAATTCAATCTCGCCGGAACTTATGGCATTGATTCGAATATACGGAATTTTATTTTTTCCCAACCAAAAGTCAAAGTCCTTTAAAAGAATATTGACATCCTGTTTTTCCAATACTTCGTAGTTGATCTTTTTATTACTAATTATACTCCCTTCACTAATCGCAACTTGAGCTTCGATACTTTTATAATCAACTTTTCCATTATTGGAAGTTGTCTCTTCGGATACATTTTCTTCTTTTTTACAAGTGATAAATAGCAAAAGCAATAGGAAAGTGCATAAGCATTTTTTCATTTAATCATGCCTGATTTTTTTAGTTGCTGAATAGCCTTAGCAATGGGAAAGCGAGTCTCAAAAATCTCATCGTCTTTGTCATCGACTCAAGCATTAAATCTGAACTTCCTATATGTATGATCGTCTGGATTTCGTATGCTACCTTTTTGACAATCGGTTACTTCACTAGACCCTTGTTTCTTAGATCTGCTTCAGTGAGTCCAGTTACATCTAAAACATCAGAAACGGACATTCCTTTTTTTAGCATTCTCTCTGCAGCTTCCAGCTTTCCTTCCAGTTTTCCTTTTATTTCACCTTCTAATCTGATTTCATCGAGTAATGTCATAAATTCTCCTTCCAATCCTTCGACACGGTACATCTCTTCGTTTCTGAATTCTATCTCATCTTTGGGTCTTACACTTAGCAAATAATAGAGTAGCTTCTCCAAAATTTCAAGTTTTTTTGCCTCTGATTGCACTTGGCTAAGTTCCTTCAAGATGCCTAAAAAGATTGGTCGGAACTCCTTGATGTCGGTTCGGATCTTTTGGATCAGTCTCAAAAACATTCGAAGTGTGAGTGGATGAAATTTCGTTGTTATATCCGTTTTATCTAACTCAAATAACTCGATCGCAAAATCAGGTATATATTTTGCCAATGTTTGAATGTCTTCATTCTTACTAAATTGGTCTTTGAAATTCAAACCTAAATCCCAAACCTTCTCGCCATGGTAAAAGACGAACGGGATAACGGGAACCAGATCCGCGCTGTTCTCTTTTTGCCAAAGATAAATCTGCGTTATATATCCGAGTAATTGAAAAAATATTTTTGGATCGTAGTAGGATTTGTGCTCAAAGAGAAGGTAAGTATAAATTTCCTTTCCCGATTTAGTAGGAATCTTCCACAAAATATCCGTTTGTGTCGAGCTCTGGTTTTTTGGAAGAAAGGATTCCTTCGTTTGTTCAAGTCTTTCCAAATCAAGGATAGATTGAACTTCCGATGGTAACGTTCCTTTGAAAAAGGCAATCGCATCTTCGGTGTTAGCAAAAATGCGTTTGATAAAAGTATCATGTGGATTTGGGGCAAGCACGTTATATTAAGAGGTAAGAATCCCACGAAATGTTCCTGCTTCTTGGATAAATTCTTTAGGAATATTCGTGTTAATTTTCTGAAAACATCAGCGGATTGAAGAAGTCTTCCACCACCCATCAAACTTCTATTCCTATCTCCCGCCTTTCTCGCACTTCTGCTCGAATGGCTTTGCTACGCCAATGTCTTCCATTTCCTTCGAATTATCAGTAAAAAAGGGCAAATTAGCTCAGAAATGGCTAAATTTTCATTTCGGAAAGAAATAGTTTTCATTGCAAATCTTTGCCCGCTGTGTTGTTATCATTACAAGACACGCGAAAATTTTTATGAAACTTCCGTCACTTTTCATCATCCTTCTATCTATTTTGATTCTCCAGAATTGCAATCCTTCCGATCTGAGGAACCCTGCAGACACACGTTCTAGAGCAGGTCTAGAAAACGCATTATGGCAAGAATTTATGCGACCCAAATCCATCTGCGATACCACTGAGTTTAGTTATTCACCTGATTACACATCCACAGTCGTAAGAGAGGCATTGACTCCCATACAAATACTGCAAACCAGAGATCGGTCTATTTACGTATTTGGGATCGGAACCTTCAAGCCAGAAAAGAACCTAGGTGAGTTTTCTGGTACGGAAGATACGGGCTCAAGTCGCAATGCCGTACTTTTTAAGTTTTCAGAAAACGGTGTCGTACAATGGTCAAGGACATTAGGCAAATCAACTAGCGCTGGGAATGCGATAGGAATCATTGAATCGGATCAAGGTGTTTACCTTGCAGTGACTACAACGGAAAGTGTAGGTTCTCCTATTCGAGCCTTTAGCGGAACAAGTGGAAACATTGCCGTTTTTCATATACGGTCAGATGGGAATATCATTTGGAACACTTACTTTGGGGAAACATCAAACACGAACAAGGTGTATTCTATTGCAAAGCTTTCGAGTGGTGATCTTATCATCTCAGGAGAGTCAAATACGTCAGGCATTCCTTCCTTTCCCGGAACCACTATTTCACTAAATCCATCCACACCAACAAATTCATTGCTTGTCATGAGACTAAAATCAAATGGAACGCCTGTTTGGATGCATTTGTTCGGCGGACCTTCATCAGGAGTCAATTTTGTTCGTTTT
>JAPZRK010000120.1 GCA_027531445.1 Leptospira sp. | reverse complement strand
CGCGGCGATTGGAGTTGTATTGGGCGCACTCTATTTGCTTTATTTTGTAAAAAGATTTTTGTTTGGCGTTAGCAATACGATTCAGGCAAAACCATACTCTGATCTTCATTTTAGAGAGATCGGACTTCTGACTCCACTAGTAATCTTGATTTTTTGGATTGGTATTTACCCAAAACCTCTTCTAGATATTTTACAACCTTCCGCTAGAGTGTATCTCAATTCTGCATCCGTTAAGGCGATCTCTGAACGCACCAATCCGGTCCGGGACTTTGCTGGAATGCCTGTAAGTCGAGTGTATACAGATTACATTTCATTGGGTGCGCCTCTTCTTGATTATGAAACGAGACTTGGCAAATATGCTTCTAAGTTTAGCATTCAAAATCTAAAGAATTCAAAGAGCAGTTCAGTCGACCCAGAAATCAAAATGGACGGAATTGAACAAAAAATTGAGAAAGATTTTCTCCCCGAACCAGAATCCTCATTGGAAGGACACAAGTAACATGTCATACATCCCCAATTCGAACGATCTCTTCGCCATTCTTCCGATGCTCATTTTATCTTTAACGGGTATCTTATTACTCGTCGTTCAGTTTATCCTGCCCAATAAAGAGGATACATCTCCGTTATGGCTGATTTGTTTCTTGGGATTTGGATCTGCCTTATTTAGCGTTTGGTATGGAACAACTTCACCTGGATATGGAAAATACTTTCTATCTCAAATTTCAATCAGTCCGATGAGCGTTTGGCTAAATGCGATCTATCTTTTATGTGGAATGGGCACACTTGCGATCGCCCCTCGTTCTCTCAGCATCCAAAAGTCATTATTCCCAGAATTTTATTCACTCTTGGCTTTTTGTGTGACTGGGATGATGTTCCTAACTTCTGGATATGATTTGATTGTCATCTTTGTTGGTTTGGAAATCTTTTCGCTTTGTCTCTACATACTGATCGGAATGACGCGCAATTCTATATTTTCTTTAGAATCTGCGATGAAATACTTTTTATTGGGAGCGTTTAGCTCCGGTTTTATGCTTCTCGGTATTGCCTTTTTATATGGTGGATCTGGATCAACCAATCTTGATTCCGTTATGCGGGGATTGTTTTTACAAGGTTATGAATCCAATTATTCTAAATTGGGTTTTGGATTATTTTTGATCGGTCTTTTTTTTAAAGCTGCTTTGGTTCCTTTCCACTCATGGACACCAGATGTCTATGAGGGCGCCCAAACACCTATCACAGGTTTTATGGCCTCTGCGGGTAAAGCTTCGGCAATGGGATTATTGATGATACTTTTCCAACACATACCGGCAGGCTCGATGGGAGAAACTTGGAAGTATCTAGTTGGTGGCATCTCGTTACTGTCTATGACATGGGGAAATATCATTGCACTTCGGCAAGAGAATTTAAAACGAATGCTCGCATACTCATCGATTTCGCATGCAGGTTACATTTGTGCAGGTATCGCCTGTGGAGCAAGTCTTGAGGCTTTGTATTACCTTGTAATTTATGCGACGATGAACATTGCCTCATTTGCGATCATCACTCACTTAGAGCATAACAACAGAATCATCACACTTTCATCGATTTCACATTTGAGTTCCAAATTTCCATTGAGTGCATTGGGACTATCGATTTTGTTTTTATCTTTCGCTGGATTTCCACCTTTGGCCGGATTTTGGGCAAAACTGTTTCTATTGCAAAAAATCGCGGAATCAGATCTGTTTTTTCACCGAATCATTTTATTTGGCGCCGTCGCGAATTCAGCGCTTGGTTTTTATTATTACATGAAAATCACCATCCAGTCTTATATGAAGGTAGAACTTGGTGAGGTTGCCGAAGGGAGTGACATTCCTTCCAATTTTGGGATCAGTTCGGTGGCCTTCCTCTCGATTTTATTTATGGTTTTTGGATGGATCGTCATCCAGCCCAATGCCTTTTTGTAAGCGGTCGTAAATCCATTATAGCAGAATAGTGTTCGCAATAACGAAACTATTCTTGCAGGAATTGTTTCGATTGGATTTTCTGGCAATATGGCAACGATCCTACGAAACAACGAAACACTTACAGATGTGACATCTATCAAAGATTTTTTGCAAACAAAAGGGATTCTTTATGAATCCTTTGCGACCCCACAAGCGTTGGATCCACTTTTATCCCAAAAGGGGCTCGGCGATTCTGAAAAAGAAGAGCTTCTCGCAGGATTGGAATATCGTTTTGACCAATTAAAGAAACAATACAATTACAAGGCTCGTGATCTCGTAGTTCTTCATGATGAAGTTCCTGGCATTACAGACATCTTAGCAAAGTTTGACAAATTACATTTTCATACCGATGAAGAAGTCAGATACATTGTTGACGGAAGCGGAGTCTTTGGATTCATTATCGGTGGTGAAAAGTTTGAAGTGCATGTGGGTAAGGGAGATTTTATTTCTATCCCACAGAACACCAACCACTGGTTTACACTCGATGCAAAAATGAGAATCAAAGCAGTTCGTTACTTTAAAGACAATAGCGGTTGGGTGCCTGTATACGTTGACGAAAAGGAAGCTCTAGCAATTTAAACTTTGATGAAATGATTTGGCATCGGGACTGATTAAGCTTCTGTAGCTTTGCCAAACCATTCGACCATAAATTGCAAACTTGTTTTGCCACGGAATGTATTGGTTTCCAAACTTCCAATCAGATCTAATGTATCAAAATTGGAAGTCATATTCTGAAACTCTTCTCCTTTATTCCAAATCATATACTTCAGAGATCCGCTTCCCATACAGTGGAATTTAATATGTTTGCCTCCACTAAGCGGGGTTAAATGAAAAGGCTTCACTGCCTTTACACCTATTTTGATATCTGGATTGCCTTGACCAAATGGTTCTAAATCTCTCCATTCCTTAAAAAGGTTATCATTGATTTCACTCGGTAGGAGTGTAATGTCTGTTATGTAATCGACATCTGACTTGTTTTCAGTTTTTTGGTTTATCCATAAGTCAGCTTGAGTGTACAGTTCTTTCTCGAAGTCAGGTAATTTATTTTGTAGAATGGAAAAACCAGCCGCTTCAGGATGTCCGCCATAGTGTAAAAAGAGATGTGAAAGCCTTTGGAGTAACTCCAAAACATTTTCTTTTCCGTAGGATCGGATAGAACCTCTCGCATCTCCATGATCTGGTGTTACAAAAATGGCTGGTTTTTTGTATTGGGTCGCCATTTTGGTCGCTACAATACCACTCACTCCCGGTTCCATATCTGGCTCATAACAAAACACAACGGATTGTTCTGTTCGTTCTGGCTTTCTCAAAAAGTAACGTTCCATCCGATCTACATTTCTTTTGGTCCTTTCCTTTCTGTCCTCATTGATTTGTAGAAGTTCTTTTGCACGAGATTCAGCGATCGATAGATCTTCGCTGAGTAAAAGTTTAACGGCTTCTTCGGTTTTGCCCATTCTTCCTGCCGCATTGAGTGCTGGACCAATAGACCATCCCAAATCTTTCGTTGATAGTTTGTCTTTGGAGAGATTGAGGTGTTTAAGTAAACCGTACATTCCAAAGCGTTTGTTCGGGAAGCTTGGATCAATGGTATTTCTGAGAGAAATTATCGCTAATTTAACTATCATTCGATTCTCGCCAGTTAGTGGCATCATATCTGTGATGGTGCCAATACCTGCTAAATCGACTTCTTCCATTAGTGTTGTGAAAAGATCTGGAATCATGGAATTTTGATAGTGAAAAATAAAACGTTCCTCATCCGATGAAACTTCATTTTTGCTAAAAATCTTTTTATCGGGGAAGGGCAAAGGATTGAGATCTTTTGGAATCGGAACAAATTCCAACTTACAGCCGTTCTTGAAATATTTTTTTTCACCGTTTTCATCGATTGACTCGTAAACTTTTCCATATTGATCACTCAATCGAAATAAAATCGCATGAACTACTTTGAAGGATAAAACCGATGTACATATTTTTTTCTCTGGATACTTTGAATCGTTCCTTCTGGGACTTATCAGGAACGTATCTTTTGGGATTCTTTCAGGAATCTCATGATGGTCGAGTACAATCACTTTTATTCCCAAAGCCGTGAGTTCCTCGATCTCATTTGCTTGCGAGGAACCAAAGTCTAGAGTGATAAGCAGATCTGGTTTTGTTTGTTTGATTTTTGAGACTGCTTCAGGGCAAAGTCCGTAAGGATCGCTATCAGAAGATGTAAGTATAGTTAAACGAAGATCTTTAAAATTCTGATTTGAACGAAGAAAAAAACCCAATAGACAAGTAGATGAAACACCATCCGAATCTCTGTCTCCATAAAGCAAAATATGTTGGTTGTTTTTGTATGCCTCTAAAATGCATTCGACGGCGTCTTCTAAATCGGGAAGCAAAAACGGAGAGTGAAGAAATCCTAAACTGGAGGAAAGAAACTCATGCGGGGGAAGGTTCTTTAAATCTTCCCTCCCATCCACCAAATACCTAAGTAACGGTTTCTTTGAATCAACTTTGGCTCTGATTTCGGAGGGAGTTGGTCCGAACAGAACCTTTGTTACATGATGCAATTGCCAATGATTTTGGAGCCAGCTTCCACTTCTAGACCTGGCGTTTTGATATCACCAACGACCTTGCCTGGTTTGCGCAGCTCAACTTTTTCTTTTGCTTCTACATTCCCTTTTAAATTGCCGAGAACCAGAAGAGATCCGACTTCCACATCAGCCTCTACGTCGCCAGTCTCATCGATGATAAGTTTGCCTGGTGAAGTGATGGTGCCTTTGAATTGCCCTTTGATTTTTAAGGTTTGATTAAAGGAGAGTGTCCCTCTAAAACTGATGTCATCACTGATGATGGTATCTACAGATTCGTCTTTCATAACTAGAGTAAAGGGTGTTCCGTTGGGTTTCCTTGGCAACTCGTTCCTCAAATGCATGCGAGCATTTTGAAAAAAAGTGCATATTTTTCACTTTTAACTCTTGAAGCCTCCGTTTCTCATTTTAAGTTGGAAGAGAGCGTTCTTTTTTGAAGATGCAAAAGTTCTTACATTCACTGTTTCTTTTGATCCTTTCTGTATTTATCAATGTAAATATCATTGATGACCGCTTTGTCTCACCTCTAGAAGACCTCTCCCACCAATACCAGTCCTATGAGTTAGAAGAAACGACTCGGGTCTTGGCGATTCAGACAAAAAAACACGAGACTATGCCCATCACTTCTCAGGTTCCCTTTCAATTGGGGGGAATTTTATGGTTTTCGGAGACAGAAACTCGGTCTGAGCAAATTTTTTATTTTTCAATTCCTTACCTACATTCTCATCTTTTAAATCTTCCACCGCCTATCTTGGTCTGATTTTTGCATTTCTCTTGGATTCAGGAGGGGCATTTCGTCATCAAAAGGTTAAGGGGCAACCAGTTTCATGTTAGAAAAAATCATACAGTTTTCCATCCAAAAGAGAGCGACGGTTCTCGTTATCACAGCCGTTCTTACGATCGTCGGCTTTTACAATGCCCTACATTTGTCCATTGATGCCATTCCCGATGTGACGAATGTTCAGGTGTCAGCGGTGACTTCCGTTCCGGGTCTCTCGCCTCTGGAAGTAGAACAGTTTATCACTTATCCCGTGGAACTTGAGTTCAATGGTATGCCTCGTGTGACTGAAATACGTTCCATCTCAAGGACCGGTGTGAGTTCAGTAACGGTGATATTTGAAGATGGAACGGATATCTATTTTGCTCGACAGCTTGTGAATGAGAGGCTCAAGCAAGCTGAAAATTTTATTCCCAAGTCTTATGGTAAACCCGAGCTCTCTCCCATTTCGACAGGTCTTGGTGATATTTATGAATTTGTCTTAGTAAGTGAAACGCACACACCCGAAGAGTTAAGAACCACAATGGAATGGGAAGTCGCGCGCCAGTTGCGATCCGTCAAAGGAATCATTGACGTGAACGTTGTCGGTGGAGATGCAAAACAATTTCAAATCAAAATCGATCCAAGAAGACTCATGTCTCTCAATCTTACACTTTCCCATATAACAGAAGCATTGGAAGGTGCAAACATCAATTTGGGTGGTGGTTACATCCAAAAAGGAGAAGAACAGTTTGTCATCCGTGGAGAGAGTCAGTTTACATCTGTGGAAGATATAAGCAATTTATCTGTTCGTACTTCAAAGGATGGAATTCCTCTAACACTTGGCCAAATTGCCAAAGTAGAAACAGGACCTGCACTCCGTTTTGGCGTTTCTACAAAAAATGGAAAACGGGAAGTTGTTGGTGGGACTGCAATGATGTTACTTGGCAGTAACTCACTAGAAGTCGTGGAACGAGTCAAGGTGAAGATGAAGGAAATCGAATCTCGTCTTCCTCGAGGGATGAAGATTGAGGTTTATTATGATCGATCCGAGTTTATTGGACGTACCCTTTCCACAGTTTTTACAAACCTCGTAGAAGCCGCGATCATCGTTTTAGTCTGTTTGGTTTTGACCCTTGGAACAGTCAAGGGGGCCTTTGCTGTGGCTCTTGCCATTCCTGTATCCATGCTCATCGCCACCATTCTAATGAATGCCTTTGGGATTGTTGGAAATTTAATGTCACTGGGGGCACTCGATTTTGGTCTCCTTGTCGACGGATCCATTGTGATGCTTGAGTCCACCTTACATGGGTTCTTGATCAGAAAGAGTTTTTTATTATCTAAAAAATCTGCTCAAGATATGGAAGATGGAATTGAAGAAGTAATCACCGAGTCTTGTATGAAAGTGGTTCGGGCCTCTGCGTTTAGTGTGGGTATCATTTTGCTTGTTTATTTACCACTCATGACTCTAGAAGGAGTGGAGGGACGTATGTTTCGTCCGATGGCGATCACCGTCGCTTTTGCCTTGGGTGCGGCTCTTTTATATTCGATTACCACCTTTCCGGCGTTAATGACTCTCATTTATAAGAAACCGCTTTTACATGAGTCTGCATTTTGGGAAAAATTCCAACACAAGTATGCTGAAGTTTTAAACTACGGAATGAAATTCAAAAGGGAATTTGTGTTCGCAGGGATTGGAGTTGTTCTTTTTTCCTTTTTGTTAGCTGGCACTTTAGGATCTGAATTTTTACCCAGGATTGACGAAGGTGAAATTGCAGTTGATATCAAAAGACTTCCCTCTACTGCCATCAATCATTCACGCGATCTCAATTTAGAAATCGAAAGGACACTCCTTCGTTTCCCGGAAGTTGTTTCTGTTGTATCAAGGCAAGGCCGTGGTGAGTCCGCGGCTGAACCGATCGGTTCCGAAGAAGGGGAGTCGATGGTCAAGCTAAAGCCCAAAAAAGAATGGGTCTCGGCACATGATAGAGAACAATTGATGAGCCAAATGAAGGAAGCCATCAATCAAAGCGTTCCATCTTCCTACATCAGCTTGTCACAACCGATCGAAAACCGAGTCAATGCTTTGTTGTCCGGCTCCAAAGCAGATATCGTGATTAAAATCTATGGTGACGACCTGAAAACTCTGAAGTCTATTGCGGATAATTATGCGAGCAAAATCAAAAAAATCCAAGGGGCCGCCGACTTACGTGTGCAAAAACTTCTAGGATTACCGCTCCTAGAGATCAAAATGAACCGTTCAAAGATGGCCCGTTATGGTGTAAGAGCCGAAGAGGTTCTGACGACGATTGAAACATTGCGTGTTGGATTTAATGCCGGCAAGGTGTATGAGGGTTATAAACGATTTGATCTCATCGTTCGGCTGGATGCTGATGTTCGAGATATTGATGTAATTGAAAATGTTCCAGTCATGACTCAGTTAGGTGGCACGGTTCCATTGGGTCAAGTAACCGACATCAAAATGACGGAAGGTCCTGCCGCTCTTTATCACGAAGGCTTAAAACGTAGGATCCTTGTTGAAGTAAATGTTCGCGGTAGAGACATGATCGGTTTTGTAAATGATGTGCAAAAAGTCACAATGCCCATAGAGGAGAATCTCCCTGAAGGATACTATGTGGATTGGGGTGGTCAGTTTGAAAACTTCACTCGTGCCAAGGCTCGCTTGGGGATCGTGATTCCGATCGCTGGTGCAATCATATTTGTGATGTTGTTTATCGCTTTTGGCAGTGTGTATTATGCACTGGGTGTATTTATGTTGGTTCCACTTTCTTTGGCTGGTGGAATTATTGCCATAGTCCTCCGCGGACTTCCCTTTTCGATTCCTGCGGGTGTTGGGTTTATTGCCGCAGCAGGAATTTCCGTGTTAAACGGTGTGGTTTATGCTTCCGCACTCAAAGACCAACTCAAAGTTACTAAAGACGCAAGTAAAGCTGTTGTATATGCCGCGGTTTACACATTGAGAGCGGTGGCGACAACCGAATTGGTTGCCATCATCGGCTTTTTACCGATGGCAATTGCCACTTCCGCTGGAGCTGAGGTTCAAAAACCACTAGCGACAGTCGTAATGGGTGGTGTGCTAGTTGCAACGATCCTTTCCCGTTTTCTCCTTCCAATTGCATTTGAATTTTTGGTCAAACTTGCGCAAAGACAAGAGCTTCGTCAGGCTGAGCGCGAAAAGAAAATGAATGAATACTTTTTGGAAGAGATGAAAAAGTTTTCGGATCATGATGGTGATCTTCATGAAAGTTCACTAGAAGAACATACTTCCGATTCTCCTTCGAAGTCAGATTCAAATCTTGATGAAGAACCGGAAAGTAAATCTAAAACGTCTAAAAAAAGAAAGGATAAGAAACTAACATGAAACCAAATTACTACGTAGCACATCCATGGCATGGAATTGAGCTTGGACCAAAAGCGCCCGACGAAATTGATGTATTCATTGAATTGACGCCCCAAGATCCAGTAAAATACGAAATAGATAAGGCATCTGGTTTCATTCGAGTTGATCGTCCCCAAAAGTATAGCAATCGTTCACCTACACTTTATGGCTTTATACCGCGCACCTATTCGGGTGATGCTTCTGCCGCTCATTGTTCAAAGGTAATAGGGAGAAACGATATCCAGGGCGATGGGGATCCGATTGACATTTGTGTGTTAAGTGCAAGTCCTATCAATCATGGAAATACGATTTTATCAGTGATTCCTATTGGTGGACTGCGTATGATCGATAAAGGTGAAGCGGATGATAAGATCATTGCTGTATTAAAGGGAGACGAAGTTTTCGGACTCATGAGAGAAATTTCGGACGCACCACAAGCTTTGATCAATAAACTTCACCATTATTTTTTAACTTATAAATTGGATCCAAATTCCCCATCAACAGGTACTGTCGAGATTACGGAAGTATACGGAAGAGAAGAGGCACTTCGTGTGATTCAATTCGGCATTGAAGACTATATTAAAAAGTTTGTAACGGTATGATCAAAAAAGTAATTCATTCATTTGTTTTATTTTGTTTTTTTTCTTTGGGTGGATTGGGTGCCATTGACAAAGGGGAGCGCAATATAACAGCGAACCCACTTTTTGCTGGTGAGGATCTGTATTCATCAGACTACGATTCAAAATGGAACATCGAAGAACTGGAATCATTTGCTGTAAGCTCGAATCCTCTTTACCTGCGTGAAAAACAAAACATTGGAATGGCTCGCGGTGATATCATTACAGCAAGCCTTTACTACAATCCTTTTGTTAACATGCAACAGCAGTTTATCGGTGCTCGAGCGAACGCCGGAACAGGTCTTCCTGAGTCGTCGATCATTTATAACCAACCATTCGATTTGAGTGGAGTCATACCTCAAAGGGAAAAAGTAGCAAAACAAGAGTTTATGGCTACGATTGCAAGTTTTAATGATTTCGATCGACTCTTCCGACTTCGACTCCGTCAGAACTACTGGAGTTATCTTTATGTTACCGAACAGATCAATTACCAAAAGGAATTTTTAGAAAACTACCAAGATCTCTTGGATTTGACCAAACTTCGTGCAGAAAAAGGTGACATTTCCTTTCTGGAATATGATCGGTTAACGCTGGAAAGAATCCAAATTGACCGCGAATATCGAAATGCAAGGATACTTAGAGCACAGGTCGTTAAAAATTTACGCGTACTCATTGGGATTCCTGATACAGAAAACGCCCTCCAGATCAAAGGACGTCTAGTTTTTATTTCAACCAAGGAATTCGGTTTAGATTTGAGCGACTTTGATGTAGAAAGTCGTCCCGATCTCATAGCTTTAAAGATTCGCCAACAAAGAGAGCGAATGAATGTTGAACTAAAAAAACGAGAGGCAATTCCACCATTGACTCTTGGGATCGAATACCTCAATAAGGGAAATGAAAATGTGACGGGAATTTACGCCACCACTCCAATTCCACTTTTTGATCGAAAACAAGGTGAAATTTTAAAGTATGAAGAGTCCTACAAACGTTCCGCCTTCGATGTAGAAGCAAAACGGAATGAGATCATTACTGAAATTTCAGCGGCTATAAAAGAACTACAGGCGAGAGAGTCACAACTACTCGACTACAAACAATTCAATCTCATCAATAAGAACAAGGAAGTGCAAGAAAAGTCTCGTCTAGCATACATTCGTGGAGCTTCCAATCTTGTCACGTTTCTAGAAGCAGAAAAAAACTACCTAAATGTGTTACGCAGTTACTATGAAATCATTTACCTTTATTATAATGCTTTGGAGGCATTTCGAGCTTCCATCGGGAAAATGGATTCACCAGAATTATAGGAAAAAATATGAATACAGATTTTTTAAAATCACCTTTATTTAAAAAGATTAGCATTGGGGTTCTGATCGCAAGTCTTAGCTATTTTGGCTACGTGAAGTTTTTTGGTTCTGGTAAAAAGACAGAAGCATTAACCGAAGACAAATCTCGATTTAAAATCTCATCAGAGATTCAGAAGAATCATCCGTTTTCAGTTGTTTACCTGGAAGAAAAAGCAGTCGAGGAAGAGTTACAGTTGCCTGGTTCTGTTTCGTATGACATGAATAATGTGGCAAAAGTAGGATCTAGGGTGAACGGCAGGATTCTCACTGTATTTGTTAAAGAAGGTGATCAAGTCAAAAAGGGTGCCCCATTGGCATCCATCCAATCAGTGGAACTTGGCACTGCCGAGGCAAATTATTTAAAGTCACGCGCACGACTCGAAGCATTGAAAGTGCAAGCAGACAGAGCCAAGGAACTCTATGAGAAAAAAGTAACGTCTGCTAAAGAGTATGAACTGTCACTCATGGATTATAAGTCTGTAAAGGCAGAGATGGAAACCGGTAGGAATGCTCTTGAAAATTTAGGTTTGAACGATGCTGAGATTACCAATTTGGAAGGTGGAAAATACAATTCAAAAAATCTTTACATTCGGACACCTATCTCTGGTTCAGTGACAGTTCGGGAAGCAATCATTGGTCAAGCTGTGAACTCAAGGGACAATCTTTTCACCGTTGCTGATTTGTCTGTGTTATGGATCAATTTAGAAGTTTTTGAAAAAGATTTGAATTACATACGGGTAGGAAATGAAGCACGAGTTGTTCCAATTGGTGCAAGTGCGGATGATTCTTTAAAAGCAGTTGTTTCCCATGTTTCCGAAATTATTGATTCCGTCAAAAAAACGGCCGAGATCCGTTTGGAAGTGCGAAATGCCAAAGGAATGCTTAGACCCGGCCAAAGTGTAACAGCAACCGTAAAAGGTATGATCGCAGAAAATCAATTAAACAAAATCAAAGTTGTCTCCACAGATTGTGTACATAAAATTGAGGGAGACAACTATGTGTTCGTGCGTAATGGAGATGGTTCATTTACGGCAAAAAAAGTAACACTTGGTAAAGGTTATGAAGGTTGGATCGAAATTGTATCAGGGGCAGAGATGAATGAAGCGATCGTAAAAGACGGATCCTTTGTCCTAAAAAGTGAATACTTGAAATTATAATTTTTATTTGACATAACATACATTTCCTATTTTTCTGTATAGTATGAAGGATTTGACAGAAAAGCAAGAACAGGTGTTACAATTTATCACCGATACAGTGAGAGAGAAGGGGTTTCCTCCTACAATTCGTGAGATCGGTGATCAGTTTGGGATTACGGCTAAAGGAGCCTACGACCATCTAAAAGCTGTCGAAAAAAAAGGCTACATTCGCACTTCCAAAAACCAAAGTCGTGCGATCGAACTTTTAAAAGGAAATCAGGATGAAGCACTTCTCGTTCGTGCGTCTGGCATTCCTCTTTTAGGTCAAGTGGCGGCAGGTTCACCAATACTTGCGGAAGAAAACATTGAAGAATACATCGCCGTTCCTGATGACCTAGCCACAAAGCCAGGTACCTTTGCACTTAGAGTCAAAGGCGATTCTATGGTCGAGGCGGGGATCAGTGATGGAGACATTGCCATCATCCAAAAAAAGGACTCCGCTCGAAATGGTGAGATTGTCGTTGCACTCATCGAATCCGAAGCGACATTAAAGGTCTTTTATAAAGAATCAGATCACATCCGATTGGAGCCGCGGAACGCGAGACTCAAACCCATCAAAACCAAAAAGGCAACCATCATCGGCAAGCTCATCGGCCTCTACCGAATTTACTGATTGACCCATACCCGAGCCTAATCCATCGTTTCGGGGTATGAAGGATTTTATATCACGTATTCGTTTGCTTGCTTGTCTATCTGTCTTATTTTTGATTTTCTTTGCTTGCGCACCTAAGAAGGAGAGCATCTCTGAATACGACATGAAGCGAGTTCTAGAGAGATTTGCATCAGCACGGATACAGACCGCTATTGTCCTTGAAGGCGACAAACCAGCTCCCTCCGACCAGGCACTTTTCGAAGAAGCCTGTGAGGTATATCGCCTTCCCGTCGATTTGGCAAAACAAACTTTACGTGAAAAAAATCTCTCTCTCTACGAATCCATTTACGGAAATTAATATCTATGAAAAACAAAGAACGCATCGTCTGGGTTTCTCTCGTTCTCATTCTCCTTTCAAGTCTCGTTTTTTCTCCACTCCAACGCGTAAAAGCGATTTCTTCAGAAGGGGAAGCTTACCTTCAAATCCTGCATGAGGTCATTGCCTTCATTGAAAATGATTTTGTAGATCCTGCTGAAGAAAAAAAAGTATACACTGGTGCGATTCAAGGCGCATTGCAGAGTCTAGGCGATCCGCACACACGTTTTTTAGACCAAGATGAGTTCCAAGAATTACAAAATGAAACGAAAGGAACATTTGGCGGTATTGGAGTAGAGGTCAGTTTTTCAGACGGTGCCTTTGTTATTATCTCTCCTTTGGAAGGCACACCGGCATGGAAGGCTGGTCTACAACCGCAAGATCGAATCATTGAAATCAACGGCAAGGCCACTAAAAATGTTTCGCTTGCTGACTCAATCGGAATGATGCGAGGCGAAGTTGGATCTTCCCTGACCATGAAGATCGAAAGAAAGGGTATCAAGGATCCATTTACAGTCAATCTGATTCGAGAACTAATTAAAATACAATATATCAGATCGGCATATATTCCGGAAACAAACACGGGTTATATTAAGCTAGCTCAGTTTATGGGAAGAGAAAACACCGCAAAGGAGTTTTCGAATCATTTAAGCAAATTGATCGAAAATGGAGCCAAGCACTTTGTCATCGATCTTCGCATGAATCCTGGTGGCCTGGTTGATTTATCTATCGAACTGGCGGATTTATTTCTTCCAGCAAATAAAGAGATACTTTCTGTTCGAGGAAGAGGGGGTGTACTCGTTCGTACATTTCGTTCTGATAAATCAGATCCAAAGTTTTTAGATATTCCTGTTGCAATTTTAGTTAACGGTGGTTCTGCGAGTGCCTCTGAAATTTTAGCTGGAGCACTTCAAGACAATGGCCGTGCCAAAATCGTAGGAACACAAAGCTTCGGTAAAGGCTCGGTTCAGTCCATTTTTCCTCTTTCGCATAAAACAGGTGTTGCGATTACGATTCAGAAGTATTTTACACCTTCAGGTAAGTCGATCCATGGCAAAGGCATCACTCCAGATATCGTTGTTCAACCGATCACAGCAACAGATGAAGAAAAATTCGCGTTTGAAAAATTGCAAAAAAAATCTAAGTTGAGGACTTTCTTTTCAGAACACTCGGAGTTCAATGATGATGCTGTTAAAGATTTTCAAGATTTTTTGGCATCAGAAAAACTTTCCATATCCGAACCTGTTATCCGTCTCTATCTATTCAATGAATTGAAATCGACATCATCTCTTTCAAAACCCAACGTCGAATTGGACCTTCAGTTGAAGGAAGCGATTCAATCTCTTAGCTCAAAGCGTTAAGTTGAGATGGCGTTCGGTCTTGGTATCGAATCTAGTTGTGACGAGACATCCATTGCCATCGTTGAAGATGGCAAAAAGCTTATTTCACTTCAGATTCATAGCCAAATTGAAAATCATGCTCCTTTTCGCGGTGTGGTACCAGAACTTGCTTCAAGAGCCCATTTAGAAAAGATCAATTTTCTATTAGATCTTGCTTTAGATGAGGCACATCTTCCTCTTTCAAGCATGTCTTATGTTGCCGTCACTTGTTATCCTGGGCTTATGGGCTCACTGATGATAGGTGCGCAACTCGCACGCTGTATTTCTCTCGTGCACGATATTCCCATCATTCCTGTAAATCATTTGGAGGCACATTTTTCTGTTTTGGCATTGGAAGAAAAATTACCAGCTTTCCCCATGTTAGGTGTTCTTTTGTCTGGTGGCAATTCATCCATTTATATTTATCATGGTTTTGGAAACCTTGAGCTAATCGGTGATACGATGGACGATGCACTAGGGGAGGCATTTGATAAGGTCAGTTCGATATTATCTCTTCCGTATCCTGGTGGTCCGTTTATCGAGCGGGAAGCAAAAGTTTATTCAGAAAGAACTACGAAACCTTCGACCCCGCTCTTTCCCAAGCTCTTAAAAGAATCGCCATCCGACAAAATAGAGTTTTCCTTTAGCGGATTAAAGACAGCCGTTTTATATCATGTGAGGGATTCGAAGGATACATTGGATTTGGGCCAAGTTTGTTTTGACTTTCAGAATTCGGCATTTGAGCTCGTGCTTCGCAATGTAAAAAAAGCGGTGACACAGACTCGTATTCAAAATGTCATATTTGCGGGCGGAGTTCTTGCCAATGGTATGCTTCGTGAACAAATCCGGCGGACTTCGGCCAAAGAAAAATGGTCATCTTTTTATCCAGATAAAAAAATTTACTGCACTGACAATGGAGCGATGGTAGCCTGTCTTGGATACTATCTTTGGAAAGATGGAGTTGTTGCTCCTATCGATTTCCATGTTTCACCAAAACGAAAACTCAATCAAAAATCATGAAAAAAAAATTAGCCTGGATTCCTAACACACTCACCCTCGGTAACCTAACACTCGGATTTGTTTCAATGCTGATTGCTTCCGAAGTAGGATTAAATCAATCCAACCCAAATGATCTTTTTGCCCTATCTGGTGTCTTCATCATTCTTGCCGCCATCTTCGACGGTTTCGATGGTATGGCCGCTCGGGCTTTAGATGCGACCACAGAACTTGGTGCTGATTTGGATAGTTTAGCAGATCTTACAACATTTGGTATCGCGCCTGGATTTTTAACTTACAAGATGTTTTTAGATGATTATAAAATGGATTTTTTCGGTAGACCCGAATTTTTCCCGATCGGTATGTTGCTTGCGGCACTCTTTCCCATCTGTGCGGCATATCGCTTGGCACGTTTTAATGTGATTCATGATCCAACATTTTTTCAAGGTCTACCCTCGCCGGTTGCGGGTGTTGTAGTTGGTATTTTCCCACTCGTGTTTCATCCGAGTGAGGTTTCAACTCCGATCGTTATTGGATTTTTTGTTTTGACTGCGCTACTTATGGTCTCTACCATTCGTTACTCAAAACCCCAAGTCGCGATTCGAGGAAGGTTTAGCTGGAAAAAAATAGCTATCGCATTGACCGGACTACTTATACTCGTGTTAGCTGTCGGTTTTAACAGATGGCCTTATTTTTTGTATGGCGCGGTGGGATTTTATGTATTCTCCGGTATCGTGTCCTTTCTGATTCATACGATCCAAGAGTTGAGAGTGTAAATCCTACGCAATGTAGCGTATCATTGGACATTAAAAGCATCGATCAAGTTTGAGATCATAAAGATGGTTTTTACTTCTGGGGACATATTGATAATACGGATTGTCCCCTGTTTTTCTTTTGTCCAATTGTATGCATGAAGTAAAACACCAATTCCAGATGAGTCTAGATATGCCAGTTTTCCAAAATCAAAGGTCAATCTTTTTATACCTGCTTCTTTCAATTGGATGAGTTCTGACTTTATCTTGGAGGAATCTTTAACTGATAAATTCCCGATAAATTCAATGGTGGCTTCTTCGCCATTTTTGGTGATATGAAACTCGAACATAACTCCGGTTATAATCGTTTATTTACTAAGTGGATCAACCAAAAAACGTTTGATTTTTAAAAAAAGGATTCTAAAAAAAGACTAATGAAAATCAAGTTTTGGGGTGTTCGAGGTTCTATTGGTTCTCCCATTCGCGCCGAAGGCGTCAAGCAGAAGATTCAAAAGATTCTATCCCTCGTCCGACCCACAGACATCCAGAATGAAGATAGTATCAAAAAGTTTTTGGATTCTTTGAGTTTCTC
>JAPZRK010000102.1 GCA_027531445.1 Leptospira sp. | reverse complement strand
CCAGCATATATGGATTATGCGATCAATAAAATTGCAATGGAAATTTCGCATTTTATTTCAAAGTAAGATCATTTGATATCCTCAAAGAAAAGCGAATTCTGTACAAATTCGTATGCTTCAAGCAAATTTGGTTTAGATATGGTAGGGGATAAATTAAAATCCGCTATTGTTCTTGCTAGTCGCATAATATTCGATATCTGTCTGTGGGATAAATATCCTAACTCTTGTTCCGGAAGATGTTCTCTTAGGATGTCTCTGTTTAAAAATTTTTGATTTTCTATACCAAGGCTATTTTCTTTAAAAATTCTCGCTTTTTCTAATCTCTCCAATATCTCACTTCTTTTGACTTTTACCGTACGAGCTTCCATTTTTTGGAATAATTGAACATGGATTGGAATTCTATCGATCAAAGGTCCACTGAGTTTTTTTAAATAATCTTTCATTTGTTTTTTGCTACAATGGCAGTTCCGCATTCCATTATAATTGCCGCAAGGGCAGGGGTTCATCGCCGCAATCAATAGGAAATTTGCTGGCAAAGTTTCTCTATGATAGACTCTGGAAAGATATATCTTTCCAGAGTCTAAAGGTTCTCTTAATGATTCTAAAGCTCTATCCTTAAACTCAGTAAGTTCATCTAAAAATAGGATTCCTCCATTTGCAAGGCTCACCTCACCCAAAACCAAGGGACTTCCTCCACCTACTAGCGCCTGTTCTGTAGAGGTATGGTGAGGCGAACGAAAGGGGCGGGCTTTTAACTTTCCATCATTATCAAATAGATGAAAGGGAGTTTCGCTTTCGTTCAATTCCGTAATTGACCACTGAGGCTGAATTGCAGATGCCATCCGTGCAAGAAGTGTTTTTCCTGTACCTGGGTTTCCAATAATTAAGGTATGGTGCCCACCCAAGATCGCGTAACAGATAGCTTGGAATCCTTTCATTTGATCGTAAGTCAAAAGCATCTCCTCCCAACATTCCTCACTTTCCTTTGGTTTGGGGACTTCCAGTTGAATGGATACTGGACTTCGATTGTTTGAGTGCAGGTCACTCAAATGACGTATGAAGATATAGTATCCCGTGGGTAGGGTCTCTTTTCGGATCTCTTCTGGCACAAGGAAAGTCGTGCCGTGACTCTTTGGATAGGCTCGAATTAAATCCAAAAGTTCTTTTGAACCATGGATTTCCCCTGATAAAGAAAGCGCACCAAGTGCAACCAGCTCCGTGTTGGAAGAGGGTTCCCATTGACCCGTTGCCTTCAATATACCCAGACAGATAGCAAGATCAAAAAAAGAGGTTCCTTTCGTCTTATGCGAGGGCTGTAAATTGACAATGATTGCATCGAAGGGGAAAACAAAGCCGGAACTCTCCAGCGCAATGCGGATTCGATCTTTGGATTCCTTGGTAATGGGAGAAGCAAGACCTAGGATTTGGAAAACAGGCAATCCTTTTCTAATTGCTACCTCGACTCGGATCAGAATGGATTGTTGTCCTTCTCTCGAAAGGCTTAGGGTTTCTGATAAATTTGGGAACATTCTTTGCACTCAGCAAATAAGGCAAAAATGATAGGGTTTTGGTTCCAAAAAAAAAATAAGCTTTTCTTTTTTCGTCGATTATGTTCTCTTTTCATAGACTTCGTTTGGGTGGTAGGTTGTTTCGCTTTTATACCTTTTTGTTTTTCATACTCATTTCTCAGTGTTCGCAGAGGCTGATCGATAAGGAGAGAATGCGCGAAATCAACGCGTATTATGATGAAAAAGTGTATAGTTTGAAGGATGATTTAAAGATATCTCCTGACGACATAATGAAAAAAGGAACACTTGTTCGGTTGTATGTAGAATCAACACCCTCTTTATTGAAGATTAAGGTATATCCTGCAAATGAGTCCCGAGAAAATTCGACGGGAAAACTAGCAGCGTATCTGATCAACGAAGATGTGAAAAAAAAGAAATATGAGTTTGAGGATGTGAATGCCTGGGTGGAATCTAAATTCATTCTTGCGGATCCGAAAAACAAAAAAACAAAAAAATAAGTTAGGTTTGGGATGTTTCTATTGTTTCGTTTCATTGATGCGGTGACTTTCTTACTGCAATGTTCAAGATATAGGATTTCGTCTTCCGATAATCAGAAAGTGGGAACGATGAAATATCTGGTCATTCTATTCTTCTTTGCATTTCATGTGGAGCTTTTTGCCAATCCTTTTGCTCGTTTCAACGAAGACATTGAAAAAACAGTGGTTTCTAGTTCTGGACAAGTCTTTAAAATTTTTGGAAGTCAAGACTCAGAGATCCAAAAGCTATTTTCTCAAGGCGTAAATACTCAAGGTGACGAAGAAGATGCACAAGTAGCTTCACTTGATTTGCCAAAATATCTAGATATTTCGCCAGTTGTCAGTAACGTAGTCATTCACGAATCAGGTGTTATACTCAAAAAGTATACAGTTCAAAAGAAAGACACTCTCACAAAGATCGCAAAATCCTTTGCTACAGACATTGCGAAATTAAAAAAACACAATTCACTTACATCGAACAGTTTAAAATTGGGACAGGTTTTAGAAATCCCAGTTCAAATCAAAAATGCTTCATCTTCCAGGGTCATTAAGAAGAAGATGTTCATCCTACCCGTACCTCAAAGTCGGATTACTTCTCGATTTGGAAGACGTGTCGACCCTTTCAATAAGTACAATCGAGTGTATCATACTGGCCTTGATTTGGCGGCGAAAGTAGGGACACCCGTCGTTTCTGCAGCAGAGGGTGAAGTTATTTTTACTGGCAGGAATGGAGGGTATGGCAATTCTGTCATTATCCAGCATAAAAATGGATATAAAACAGTTTACGCCCATTGTTCACAGATTTTAGTTGAGGTGGGAGAAACCGTAAAGATGGGACGTGTGATAGCGGCAGTTGGAAGAACAGGTACTGCTACTGGTGCGCACCTTCACTTTGAAGTGTTTCTCAACGGAAAACTAATGAATCCAGAAACTGCACTGAACATCACCGAAAAGTTTGTAACAAAACTACCAAAGTCGGAATTCGCAGGGATTTAATTAGGAGATGTTCCTTTAAGGGACAGGTCTGATGAATTCTATTCTAAATCGCATTCAAAACAATAAATTCGTCACGCTCATACCTCCTGTAGTCCTGTTTTCTTTTTCTCTCGCCTATCTATCACGTTTGATCCTTTTATTCTTTTTTAGCACGGAGACAGGTGGGGCTACTTCTTCTCAACCGCGTCCAAAGCTTGCAAAACAAGAGGTAGTCCTCGCAGTGACTACGTACGAAGACATCGTTACAGGAAATTTAATTCGGGGCATATTCCATGATCCTACCGTTGCAAGTGCCAAAGGTGCTGACGGAGTGGATTTAGATCCAGAGCTTGCCGCAGACAATGGTGATGCAGACCAAATGTTTATCACAGGAACCCTGAGTGGACATTGGTCATTTGCTCGAGTAACAATCCGAGAAAAAGCGGCTAACGATTCTGAAGAGTTTGCCATTGGAGAAATGGTGGGTGGATATAAGATCCAAGACATCGAACCGCATTATGTTGTGCTTAAGAAAGGTGGCCTCAGTCTAAGAGTGAATATTGGCGAAACTCCAGCACAAGCGAAGGAACGCCTTCGACCGAAAGGGGAAGAGGGTCTACCGGCTGCGCTCGCTTCTTCTCAGACTGTGCAAAAAGTCCTTTCCAGGGAAGATCTCAATCGTAAATTGAAAGATCCGAATACGATCTATAAAAATGCAAGATTTGGACCTCATTTGGTTGAGGGAAAAATTGAGGGTTATAAACTGTATCAAGTGGCAAAAGATCATGTTTTTTATGCACTGGGAGCTAGGAGCGGTGACATCATTCGAAGGGTGAATGGGATGCCGCTAAACGATACAGAAAAGATGTTGGAAATTTGGTCTTCGGTGAAACAAGCACCGAAAATAGCAGTAGATTTAGAAAGACAAGGCAAGATTATCACCTATGAATTTATTATCCGAAATTAAAATGAATCGAATCATTGCTCTAGCTGCAATCTTTGTCGCATTCTATTTGCTTGTGACACCTTCTTTTTCTGAGGAGAAGACCAAACCAAAATCAAAATCACTGCAAGGTTCGGAAGCATCTACCTTTACCGCTGATTGGAGAGATACAGAATTAAAAGATTTTTTGATGGGAATGAGCGCGATCATCAAACGAAATATTCTCATCGATGACTCTGTAAAAGGAAAAAAGGTTACAATTATTTCACAACGACGCATCAAAGTAGATGATGCCTTTTCTTTTATGAAGTCAGTCTTAGAATCTCAAGGCTTCGGACTTATTGAGGAAAATGACCTAATAAAGGTTGTAAAGATAAAAGATGCTTTAGCTAAATCCCCGTTAGTTCGCATCGGTAAAGATTTGATTTCCGAAAATGATATTGGTTTGAATAAAACAATCACTCAGATTGTTCCCCTTGAATTTGCAAACGCCAATGAGCTCGAACCCATTTTAAAACGGGTCACTTCGCCAGATACCGATATCATCATTCCGAAAAATCAAAACACTCTTTTGTTATCTGGTTCAACCGCCGATATCAACAAGTTATTGAAGTTAATTGATAATTTGGATGTCAAGTTAGAAGGACCTGGAGCTATTTCGTCTGCAGGTGACATACATATCTACACCTTGGAATACAACGAAGCTGAAAAATTGGCAGCAATATTAGTAAAATTAGATATGCCGGAACTACCAGTTGCACCTGTCGCCGGAACGGAACCGGGATCAGAGGGAAAGGTTGCTCCCGTTGTCCAACAGCCACCACCAGCGCAAAGGCCTGGAGGAAAGCAGGAAAAAATCAAAGCTGTTGCACATAAGGAGTCAAACTCTCTAATTGTTACCGCACTTCCCGGTGAATGGGAAGAGATTAAAAAGATCATCAAAGTTTTAGATTCTGCCAGAAAACAAGTATTATTGGAAGTTTTAATTGTTGAACTTACCTCAACAGATTTAAACGACTTTGGTATTGATTGGCGATACCAACAACTTGCGTATGGGCAGTACAATACAGGGCTCGCCGCTCAAGGTGGGGTATTGGATAAAAACGGACGTCCAACCAACGTAAACACCCTTTCTGGTTTTTCCTTGGGTTTCATTCAACGGGGTGGAGAGCAGATCATTGGTATCCTAAATGCAAATTCAACCAATGAAAATTTTA
>JAPZRK010000111.1 GCA_027531445.1 Leptospira sp. | reverse complement strand
TCAAAACACCATCCATCAGTTGGGGGGAAGTACCAAATAGAAATCAATAAGGAACGCTTTTTAAAATTTAAAGGATAGGCAAATATGAACTTTAATCTTTTAGTAGATTCCATTTCCAAAACCCACAATCACTTCCAGCAGCAGGCTGCCAAAGCTGTAAACGTGTCATTGACTTTGCGAAACTGGTTGATTGGTTTTCACATTGTTGAGTTTGAATTAAATGGCGAAGACAGATCAACTTATGGCCAAAGACTTTTTGAAGAGCTGGCTAAAAGGCTGAAATCCATTAATGGCGTGGATCGCAGAGCATTGTATCGATTTAGAGATTTTTATTTGCTCTACCCCCAAATTTCAATCTATATCGTCGATAACCATAGAACATTATCTATGAGTGATTTACATTCTTATCAGATTATGGGGTCAGCAACCCCACAAATTGAAGAATTACAAAAAGTGGGGTTGGCAACCCCACAATCTCAAAGTAAAACACAAGTCCCGGTTGAAAAGCTGATTTCCAGTCTGTCATACACTCATTTTGAACAGCTTCTTCAGATCAAAGATGAACTAAAACGCACCTTCTATGAGATCGCTTGCATTAAGGGTACTTGGTCAGTAAAAGAACTCAAACGACAAATCAATAGCCTCTATTTTGAACGAAGCGGATTGAGTACCAAACCTGAAATTCTTAGCCAAATCACAAAGCAAAAATCAGAAAAAGCCAAGGCCTCTGACATTGTAAAATCGGTCTATGCTTTTGAGTTTTTAGGATTGAAAGTAAAAGACGCAATGGAGGAAAGTGATTTAGAAACCGCTCTACTCGATCATTTACAGGATTTTATGATGGAAATGGGACACGGTTTTTGCCTTGAGGCCCGACAAAAGAAAGTCTTGATCGGTGAAGACTATTTTTTTATTGACTTAGTTTTCTACCATCGCATCCTCAAATGCCATGTACTTGTAGAATTAAAAGTGGAAGATTTTAATCATTACAACATTGGTCAGTTGAACACTTATGTCAATTACTACAAAGCCAATGTAATGCAAGCAGATGACAACCCTACTGTAGGCATTTTGCTCGTAACAAATAAAAATACAGCATTGGTAGAATACGC
>JAPZRK010000072.1 GCA_027531445.1 Leptospira sp. | reverse complement strand
TAAAGAATTGCAAACAGTAAGGATGAGAGGACAGGTTCTTTTCCCTACCACAGCAAGATACAATGAATCAAATAGGTTTGGAGCCTATATTTCCAAGTCAGGGGGATTCACAGATAATGCAAGGAAAGGCAGATCATATGTAGTGTACGCCAATGGAGATGTGAAGCGAACAAATAAATTCATCTTTTTTAATGTCTATCCCAAAATTGAACCAGGTTCTGAGATAATTATACCATCAAAACCTGAAAGGGAAGGTATGAGCGCACAATCTTGGATTGGAATAGCAACAAGCCTAGCAACAATAGGTATTCTATTGAACACTTTGATTAACTCAAACAACTAATTTTCTTTTGATTTCAAGACTAGTATGAAAAAAGAAATAGATTTATCATCATTCTTTAGCTCTCTTCGTCAAGCAAAGGGTTTTTTAGCAAAGTGTACATTAATTGGGATGATTAGTGGCATATCGTTTTCATTGATTTTGCCAAATGAATACACAAGTTCTGTAGTTTTTATTCCTACCTCATCCGACAATGCAAAATTGGGAGGAAATCTTGGTGGCTTAGCATCTTTAGCAGGTGTAAATTTGGGTAGTTTGCAAGGAGGATCTGATATTCCACCAAGTCTTTATCCAAAAGTTGCAGCTTCTACAAAGTTTAAGAAAGCGCTCCTAGACTCAAAATTTATGTTTGAAGGAGAAGAAATATCTTACAGACAATACTATAATTCAATTTATAGAATGCCGTTCATTGAAAAAATAAGTATATTTTTTTCTAAGATTCCCAGTTTAGTCAAGTCAATTTTTCAATCACAAAGTGATACGGCAATCATTATAAATGATGAGATTGTTTTTATTGATGAAGAAGATTATTTCTTAATAAAAAGGTTAGAAAAACAAATCAGTGTACTTCCAAATCAGAAAGATGGATTTGTACAATTAAGTTTTACTATGCCAGATCCAATACTTTCAGCCCAAATGGCTAAAAATGTAGAAGTACTTCTTCAAAATGAAGTTTTGAATTTCAAGATTCAAAAATCAAAGGATCAACTTTCATATACGGAAGAAAGGTTTGAAGAGAAAAAGGCGGAATTTGAAAAA
>JAPZRK010000075.1 GCA_027531445.1 Leptospira sp. | reverse complement strand
AAACCCATTCTCATCATCCCAGTCTGGTTCTTGGTCAAAATCATCCCACATATAAAAACTAAGTCAAAAAAGGTTACACGCTTAGGTTAGAAAGGGAGTTTATCTTCTTCGCTTTCGGAATAAAATACATCTTCAGGTGGTCCAATCGGTCCACCTCCTCCTTGTGATCGGTCTACTTTATATGCCTTCACTTCAGTATACCATCGCCCATTGTATTCTCTGCTTTCTACATCGATACCCAAAGTGACCTGTTCACCGACTTTTAATCCAAACTGATCTATTTTATCTCCCCAAATGGACACACAGACTTTTTTGGGGTACTGACCTCCTGTTTCTATGATGTATTCTTGTTTTCTCCAAGAGTTGCCACTTTTTGAACTTCCACTTACTTCAGGAAGCTGGTTGATTACTTTTCCGCTTAAATCCATTATGCTGATGATTTCAATGTACAAGTACGAAGGTAATCATTGGTATTTATTTTGGAGGATTTTTGGCGTGTCAAAAAACAGGTTTTTGGCCCTTTTTTTGGTTAGAATCAAGTTGGAAAATTCATATGGTTTTTGTTTTTGAGGCTTACAAAAGCTATCAGATGTCTTTAGGTGTTTTTCAAAATTTCATTTTGAATTTTACCTAGCTCTTGACATTACCAAAAAAATCGACTTAGATTTGAAGCCTTCAAAAGTACTTACCGATCAAATTTTAAATTTTCTATTCACCTAAACGGATACTATGGCTTAGACTTTTACGTTGTACTTAAACCAACTTAAAATGAGTAAGCAATTAGGTCCTGAGGACGGTGAGTTAATCACTCAATACAGAAATGGCAGTGATGCTGCCTTTGATCTTTTAGTAGATCGGTATCAAAGTAAAGTTTACACCACAATTTTTCTGATCGTCAAGGATCAGGAAATAGCTGAGGATTTGCTTCAGGATGTGTTTGTTAAAGTAATTCAAACTTTAAACTCAGACAAATACAATGAAGAAGGCAAATTCCAGCCTTGGCTGATGAGGATTGCGCACAATTTGGCGATTGATCACTTCCGCAAAGCAAAAAGGTATCCAACCATTGTATTGGAAGATGGTACCAATTTGCTCAACTCCATTAAGTTTGCCGAAGATTCCATCGAGGATATTCGTGTGAAAGAGGAAACACTTGAAATGGTCAAAAAGCTAATTGATGAACTACCTGAAGCTCAGAAAGAGGTATTGATCATGAGGCATTATTTGGATATGAGTTTCCAAGAAATCGCTGATCAGACGGGTGTGAGTATCAATACTGCCCTTGGTAGAATGCGCTATGCATTGATTCACATCAGAAAAAAGATGAAACAATTAACTATTGCCTATGATAAAATCTTTTACCCCAAATGACCTGGTCAGATATATCTATCAGGAAATGCCGGAGGTAGAACAAGAACTCTTGATGCAAGCCTTGCACAGCGA
>JAPZRK010000129.1 GCA_027531445.1 Leptospira sp. | reverse complement strand
TTGGCGGAGGAGTCGTTGGAGATTTCGCAGGGTTTATTGCCGCAACTTACCAACGCGGAATTCGTTTTGTCCAAGTACCTACTACCTTACTTGCTTGTGTCGACTCGTCAGTGGGTGGCAAGGTGGCTGTAAATTTAGATTTGGGCAAAAATATGGTCGGTTCCTTCCATCAACCTGATTTTGTTTTTGCACCACTATTTACACTTACCACATTGCCCAAAAAGGAATGGAGTTGTGGACTCGCCGAGATCGTCAAACATGCATTTCTCGAGGGAGGTTCTTTTTTAGACCGCCTTTCGACCGTCAAACGAGAAGATTTTCATCCTGAGGCGGACATCCTTCGCTATTGTATCGATGAATCCGTCCGTTTCAAATCTTCAGTTGTTTCCAAAGATGAGAAAGAAGGCGGGATCAGAGCCATTCTCAATCTTGGACATACAACTGGTCATGCCATAGAGTCTCTTACAAAGTATGCTCGTTATTCGCATGGAGAGGCAGTAGCTATGGGGATTATAACGGCATTACTATTGTCAAAAAAAATATTGGGTTTTTCGGATCAAAATTTTAAGCTAGCCATTCAAATTATGAAATCACTTGGTTTACCTTTGCAAATAAAAGAAAAGCCAGCAGACATCATTTCCCATATGGAACATGATAAAAAGAAAGACGGCAAAATCCTAAAGTTTGTTTTGCTTGAAGATTTTGGGAAACCAAAATTCGGTGTGCCATGTGATCGTGATTTGATTTTGGAAACACTAATGGAACAAAAAGGTAGTAAAGATCTTGGGTGAAGATTTTAAAGAGTTCTATTCAGACTTAAATCCATTTCATCTATTAAAGATGAATGATCGTGCGATTTCTCAATCGCTTTTGCTTTTTTTGTACTTAGTGATTTTTGCCGTTTTGGTTTACAAAATCACAATGGTAATGGTCGAAAAAATTCGACCATCTATCGATCCTGCCCATGATTATAATCGTAGAAAGGTGATCAGAACAGGGTTTTTAATTAGCTTTACGATTATCTATCTTCCTGTTATATTTTCTAGTCTGTCTCTACTACCGACAGTTCTTGGTTTGGCGGGCGCCGGTATTGTAATCTCATTAAAGGAAGTCTGGCTGAACATGGTCGGATGGTTTATGATCATGGGAAGCAATGGATTCAAGGTGGGAGATAGGATAGAAATTGATAATATAAAAGGTGATGTGGTCAACATTGGTTTCTTTAAATTTACTTTGCTTGAAGTTTCCACTGATCCAAAGGCGGAACAATCTACAAATCGTTTGATTCATTTCCCAAATTATAATATTGTAATTCATAGATTTTTTATTGTATCGGATACCATGGATTTTGTTTGGGATGAATTTAAAATTTCTATCTCACTAGATTCAGATTGGGAAAGAGCAGAGTTTCTTTGTGCGCAGATATTGAATGAAGAGTTAGTTCTCGCACCCGAATTGGTTGATGAAAAGATAAGGGAATTGTCAAAAAATTATCTTGTTCGTCTGGGAAAGACCACACCCATCGTATACACATCGTATGAGCAAGATGGATACATTCTTCTTTCTTTGCGCTATTTGACTCCAATCCGATCAAAACGTCTCAATAGAATACTCATTTCAAGGGAAATCCTTAAAAAATTTAAAAATGAATCCAATATACATCTTATTCAGGTTAAACGGTAAAACATTGAAAAATCTCATCAAAATAAACGTCATTGTTTCGCTATTCCTCATCTCGATTCAATGTCGCGGTGATTGGGGACGTCCCGAAGGTGTTCCCGAAGATGCAGTTTACAATCGAAAACTTAATTTATATACGCATAAGATCGATGGTTATGAATACCGTTGGTTTGAAAATGGCAAACTTATTGCCAAAGTTAAATTGAATGAAGTGGGTTTAAATGAAGGGCCCATTGAAACTTATGATTATAATACGGGTGTTGTGATATCTCGTGGAACGTACAAGATGTCCGAAAAGTCAGGAAAATGGGAATGGGCATTTTCTGATGGAAAACCATACTATGAAATGAATTTTTCACCAGGTGTTCGGAAACGAAAATTCTGGTATCCTACCATTGAATGGGGAAACGAAAACGGCCCATACTTTCGATATTTCCCAAATGGCAGAGTGAGCGAAAAAGGAATGTATGATGGCGGAAACAGGTCGGGAGATTGGGTAAAATACTATCCAGATACGAAAATCGAGTCAAAAGGAAGTTATGCGGAAGATTTAAAAGTGGGAGAGTGGTTTTACTATTATCCAGATGGCCGTAAGGAATCGATGGAAAAATATAATGATAAGGGCGAGCTTATCTTCCGTCAAACTTACTATCCCAACGGATCGTTATGGTGTGAGACCAAACAAACACAAACTCCCATTTGCAATTGATCTGTTTTTAAAATTCTGATCCTTTTTGAAAGAGTCCAGTATTGGTTTGGATCAAATCAATATTCAAGATAAGGATACTGAATAAAAATGTCACAAAAAATACAACTAACACAGTAGCAAAAATTCCAAAAAAACCATTTCTTAGAAATCTAAACTGGAGATAGGCGATGCTGACCAGTGTGTTCTGTAAACCAGTCAAAGATTTTTCGCCGCCAACCTTCCCATAATTATAAATATAGAATCCAGATAGTAGCAATAGAAGAGAAAAAATAAACATGGTAAATTCAGTTACATAGTGTTTTTGTAAAAGAAACAACGGTATATAAACAAAATTGCCAATTAATATTCCAACAGCGATGATCATTAGAAAATGAAGGAGTAACTTCAAATAGGAACTATTTGCATTTGCCTGTGGAGCTCGTCCTTCTTCTTCTAGGGAAGACGAATGTTTGAGCGTTTCAAAAGTCTTGGATTCACTTTTGCCTTTTTCTAAGAATACAATAGCAAAAATCGTAAGTATGAAAGTTGTAAGAAAAAAGACAACGCCAGCCGCTCCCCAGAGATGTCCGTCAGCAAGTATCCGAATGTGCAAAAATAACTCTTGTAAGGCCCAAAAAACACCTAACCAAAAAACAAGGCGATTTAATGTGAGATAAAACCACGCTCGAAAGAACTGGCTGATAAACGCAGAAAAACAAAGAGCCATATAAAACGCGATCACAAAGAATAGTATCCTCTGTCCGATAATGATACGTTTTAGTTTGTCTATCGACTCCTCTTGTTCGGTGTCTATCGGTAGAATCTCGCTTTCGAGCTCTTTGATGAGAAACGAAATATAATCTATTCGAAACCAGATCCCTCTTTTGATTTCAACGACTGGATTGAGTTCGGTATGGGCTTCTGCTGATTCAGTATCTGAATAAGAGATCGGTTCGGGAAGAATGATCTCATAATCAACAAATAGAGAATATGCGGATACCAAAAACAAAAGTATAGGAACGATAGAGAGGGTAAATTTTTTGAACATAGTTTTAAACAAAGAAGTATATCGCAGACAAGCCTATCAGAACTAATGCAAGAATAATTATAAAAGGTAACACTGCTGAAACATCTCCCGCATCCTTTTTGCCGGATAAAGAATTTGATTTTGAAGTGGCGGTAACGGAAGCGACAGAGGTAAGCAGAGGTGCGGCTCCCGCAGCTGGGTCATGAGTTTTGACTTTTATTGAGTTTTCTTCCTCAATGATCTTTCCATATACTTGTTCATTGATTTTGATGACAACTTCTGAAATGTTTTTGCTATTGGAGATATTTACAATTTGTGCGGGAATTTGTTTGACTACACCAGATTCGTCTAAAAGTTCAAGCGAGGAAATGATGTTATCCGTTATCGTATCCCCAGGAAGTAACCGAATGAAGACGGTATCCCCGGGTCCCAACTCAGTAAGAACTTTCCCATTCACTGGTGAGAGCTGAAATCGAAACTGAATCAACTGTTTGTCTACAGGTACATGAAAACCTGATGATGTCGGTACGTTGATAGGTACTGCCGCCGCCTCATTCCTCGCAATCTCATCTTCGTCTACAGTTGTTTTTGCCATATCCTTTCCGTCTATCACCTCAAAATGAATTTCGATGATCGGATTTGATTTACCAGCGATACGCGCATGCATTTGATTGAAAATGAATTCAAGTCGATCAGGTAGGTTATGATCGATATAATGTAAAACTTCGGTAAGAACACTTTCTGAAGAGAAAGATGCCTTCGTGGCTTCTTGCAAAGATTTGGTGATGTTTTTCAACTGGTCACCTTTGTAGATGACCCGTTGTACACGATTGCAAAAGTCTTGGAATGTCGATTTTACGGGAAGGAGCGCGGCTGGGCTACCACTTGCCACGCCTTCGTATTTCACCGCTTTGACCTCAACGGGGTCAAGGAGTGCTGTAAACATGACAAAGACCATATTGGCCTCGTCACGAATGACAACTTTGAGAGAATAGTAATTTGGCGAATTAGACATAAGGTTCTTTTTTGACAGTATCCGTCCAAGGAAGAAAGCTGTCAAAAAGATTAGGTTACCATGGGAATTGTTGCATTAATAACTACTCGCTATATCCGCGGGTCTAGAGTCCTCGGCTTTTTGTCCATAAAGTCACGACTCTCCTTCATTGTGATGATGGTTGGGGTTTCCCTGCTTGTCGTCGTTCTTTCTATTTTTAATGGTTTCCAGAAACAAGTCAAGGAATCGCTCTGGCAAGGAGGTCCTCACATAACAATCGAGAACTCCTTTGGTTCCGGATCGATTTCTAGCTACCAGAAAGTGATCGAACATCTCAAAACCGATCCCAAGCTAAAAGATGTGATCATTTCCATTGAGGGAAACATCACGAGCCATGGGTTGATCCAAAGTAATAATAATTTCAATCCGATCATGATTCGGGCCGTGCCTATAGAAAGCATCGAAAGGCTGATTCAAAATGGACTTCCAAATTTCCCTCGCATTTTGCAATACAATCGAGATGAAATCCAAAATATCAATTCCAAAAAGCTGGTTGTGATAGGGAAGGAGATGAGTGCCATTTATGGTTATGGCCTTGGAAAAGAGATTACTATGGCAGTACCTGGTGGAAGATTTACTGTTGAACGAGGTGTGCAGGTCAACGTACAAACATTCCGACTAACAGGTCTTTTTAAAACAGGCTATTATAATTACGATTCGAAATTTGTATTTCTCTCTCTACCGATGGCACAAGACTTTTTCAAAATGAAAGATGCGGTAAATCAAATTGCGATCAAAGTCAATTCGCTGGATGATTTGAAAGTTACAAAGTCGAGAATTCTTACTCGCCTCAATGAAGATGGTTGGAACCCTCAAGTCCAAGCTCAGTCTTCTTTTTCTGTCCGCACGATAGCGGAAGAGCAGGAGAATTTTTTGGCAGCGCTAAGATTGGAAAAAACGATTATCTCAATCATTGTATTTTTGTTTATCGTGCTTGCCGCACTTGGAATGGTCGCTACCGTTCATTCGTTAGTTCGAGCAAAACGCAAATCGATTGGTACTCTTAAGGCATTGGGTCTGGCATCAAATGATATTCTTTTGATATTCACTTTAAATGCGATGATTGTCGGTATTTTATCTTCACTCGTAGGTGGGATGTGGGGCATTTTTGTGGCTACTAAATTGGAAGTGATCATTGGCGGTTTGGAAGAAATCATCAATGCGGCAGGTTCGATGCTCAATCCGTTAGAATGGAGCAATGTAGAATTGGTTCCCAAGGATATCTATTATTTTGATCACATACCAGTTGATATCGATATTTCTTTTATTTTTATGGTCACAACTGCGGCGACCATTCTTTCAGGACTTGCGGGATACTTCCCAGCACGTTGGGCGGCTAACTTAAATCCAGTGGATACCATCAGAAATGACTAATTCATCAAATGCCACAGTCTCGGTTCGCGGACTTCAAAAATTTTATCAAGTAGTTGATCAAAAGTATCATATTCTTTCGGGTATGGACTTCGAAGTAAAGTCTGGCGAAATTGTCTCGGTTGAAGGTGCTTCGGGTGTTGGTAAATCAACGCTTTTGAATATTTTGGGCGCCATGGATTCGTTTGACGAAGGTGAGGTGGAAGTTTGTGGAGTATCCCTCAAAAATTTGAACGAAAGACAAAGAGAAATCTTTCGTGCAGAAAAGATTTCCTTTATCTTCCAACAACACCTTCTGCTACCGGATTTTACAGCTATCGAAAATGTGATGATGCCACTACTTATCTCAAAGGTCAGCCAAAAAGAAGCACATAGCCGCTCGAAGGCGATATTGGATCTTGTCGGCTTGGGTGAAAGAACAGAAAGTTTTCCTTCACAGCTTTCAGGTGGTGAAAGTGCCCGAGTCGGAGTTGCGCGTGCGCTGGTTGGAAGGAAACAGTTGATTCTAGCGGATGAACCAACGGGGAATTTGGATCGGAAAAACTCTCGTCATTTGATGGATCTTATCAAGGATCTCCAAAAGGAATTTCAGTTTTCTCTTATCTTAGTCACACATGATATGGAACTTGCTTCCATGGCTCACAAACGCAATCGAATCGAATCAGGAATCCTTTCGCCTATTTCTGGTTAAAGATAAGTGGCACATTGTATTCGCTGTGGGCTTTCAGAAGAAATATTTATTTCAACTGGCAAGTTTGGTTGCGGAAGTTGTCACAAAGTTTTGTTTTCGGGAAACCTATCTAGGTTAGGAAACAAGAATAGAGATGAAAACATAGATTCGATCAACGATCTAGAATCTATACGAAGAGCCATACATTCACCCACTTATCGCCTACGAATTGCAAGATGTTTGCGGAAGGGGTTTTTCCCACATTACACGAGCCAAGTGGAAGAAATTCGTTCCTTACTTTCTCGTTTGAAAATTCCCTTCCATGATACTAAAAACGAATCGCTAGAATTGAATATTGGTGAAAAATTTTACTTTGGCGAGGAAGATCATCTACGTTATGAATGGAAATCGTCTGAGCCCGCAATTTTTTTACAAAATAAGATTTGGAATTCCCATTTCCTTCGCTTTTTATTTCTAAAACAGCTTTGGGCTTGGGAAAAAAACATCGGTTTTATCAATTCTTGTCCAACCAACTGTGGCAGAGGGGACCGGCTTAGCGTCCAATTTCGGATTCCAAAACCGACATATTTTGATCTGATCCGGCAATTATCACCATTTCTTGGATTTGGTATCGATTTTTTGCCCAAACCGGAAAGCGAAGTGGGAAATATTCTAGATTCAGATCTAATTTTGGTTCAGATTTCTTGCAAAAATGCGGTTCCGAGGCAAAAACTACGGTTTTTCAAAATTCTTAGTTTACTCGGACTAGGATAGGTCATTACCGTTCTAGATGGGAACACGAACTTTCGTCTAAGTATTAAAGGTAGGGTGCGGCATGTTGGAATTCACAAAACGAGCAAAACGAGTCATCAACGAAATCGCGCAGGATGAGGCCAAAAGAATGGGCTCAGACTTTATTGGACCTGAGCATATTTTACTCGGGCTATTGCGAGAGGAAGACTCGGTTGCGATTAAGATTCTTACGAATCTAAATATCAATCTCAGCGAACTAAGAAAAGAAGTCGAAAAACGCACTCGGGATAATTCTGGAGCATTGCTTCTGGATGTTTCGCAAGGCCAAGATAAATACCAAAAAATGATCGAGGTTTCCAAAGAAGAGGCAAAGAGGCTCAAACATAATTATGTGGGCACTGAGCACATTCTCTTGGCTTTACTTCGTGATAACAACAATATTGCGGGTGGATCACTCTCTTCCTTCAGCGTAAATTACAACGTCATCAAATCAGAAATATTGCGCCTATTAGGTGCTCCTCCTGCAAGTGCAGTCGGTGCAAGTACTGGCACACAAAATACGCAACAACAAGCGTCGCAAGCACCACCTAGACAGGAAAAAAGCAAAACTCCGATCTTGGATGAATTCGCACGTGACTTAACACAACTAGCACGTGAAAAAAAGTTAGATCCAGTGATTGGACGTTCGAAAGAGATCGAACGCGTCATTCAAATCCTTTCCAGGAAAACCAAAAACAACCCTGTCCTCGTAGGTGAGTCTGGTGTTGGAAAAACGGCAATCGTTGAAGGGCTCGCTCAGGCAGTCATTGACAAATTGGTTCCGGATCTGCTTTTCGATAAACGCGTGTTATCTTTAGATCTTGCCAGTCTCATCGCTGGAACCAAATACCGTGGTGAGTTTGAAGAAAGATTGAAAAAGATCATGAAAGAAATCGTGACCTCTCAAAACATCATTATCTTCATAGATGAGTTGCATACACTCATTGGTGCAGGAGCGGCTGAAGGTGCGGTAGATGCAGCAAATATACTCAAACCTGCACTTGCACGTGGTGAGCTGCAATGCATCGGGGCGACTACAAGTAATGAATATAGAAAGTACATAGAAAAGGACTCTGCCTTAGAACGCAGATTCCAAATGGTAAAAGTGGCAGAACCTTCTGTTTCCGATGCGATTTTGATCTTGGATGGATTAAAAAAAGCATACGAGGCACATCATAAGGTGCGTTACTCGGCGAAGGCATTGGAACAAGCAGTTAAACTTTCTCACAGATACATCAACGATCGCTTTTTACCAGATAAGGCGATTGATATCATTGATGAAGCTGGTGCCAAGGCGAGACTAGCAAACTGCCAACGGCCAACAGAAATCAAAGATATTGAAGAAGAAATCAAAACTCTTTCTACAAAAAAAGAGGATCTCGTTCGAAGCCAAGAATACGAAAAGGCAGCGGCCGTCCGTGATGATGTGAATCGCAAAAAAATCCTTCTCGAAGAAAAGATCAAACAATGGCAAGAGCGAATCGATGGATTTGCAGTATCCATCGAAGAGGAAGATATTCTATCGGTTGTTAGTCTTTGGACTGGCATTCCATTGAAGAAAATGGAGCAGTCAGAAAATATAAAACTCCTCGATCTCGAAAATGTCATTAAAGAACGTATCGTTGGTCAAACCGAAGCCATTGAAAAAGTCGCTCGAGCTGTAAGACGCTCACGCACTGGTCTCAAAAGCGAAAAGCGACCTACCGGATCCTTTATTTTCCTTGGACCTACAGGTGTTGGTAAGACGGAACTTGCAAAGGCACTCGCTGAACAACTCTTTGGTTCTCAGGACGCCATGTTACGAATCGATATGTCGGAGTATATGGAACCACATGCAGTCTCTCGACTGATAGGTGCTCCTCCGGGTTACGTCGGTTATGATGATGGTGGCCAGCTAACAGAGTTCGTAAGAAGGAAGCCATACAGCTTGGTTCTTTTGGATGAGATCGAAAAGGCCCACCATGATTTGTTTAATATCCTACTTCAGATTATGGAAGAGGGGAACTTAACAGACACAAAAGGTCGCAAAGTCAATTTCCGTGACACGATCATAATCATGACTTCCAACATTGCCGCGAAAGAAATTTCGAAGGGTGGCAGATTGGGCTTTGAGGATTTTGAAGCAGAGAGAGATCAGTACAAAGCAGACCAAGCTCGTGAACAATTGAAAAAACACTTCAATCCAGAATTTCTAAATCGTGTGGATGAAGTAGTTTACTTTGAACCTCTCAAAAAAGAGGAAATCGTTCATATCGTGGATATCATGTTGAAGGACTTCAACAAACGATTGACCGAGAAGAAAGTGAGCGTATCTCTAACTGTTCCAGCTAAGGAGCATTTTGCGACAATCGGTTATGACCAGAATTATGGTGCAAGACCTCTCCGACGAGTATTTCAGAGAGAGTTGGAGGACTATATGGCATTGCAGTCACTTAGAGGAGTCTATGATCAACCTACAAAAATTGATGTAGATTTTGTCGAAGGTAAATTGGCTTTTGCTGAAAGCCCTTGGACGGATTACAAAGAGCCGGATAAAAACGACGGTGATTCTTCTTCCAGCGAGGAAGAGAAAGATTTAGCGCTCGTTTGATCCAATGGCGATTCTAATCCCGTTACTGTTCCTTTTTTCCTATTTTTTTATTAGGAAAATATGGTTTCAGTTGCGAAAGATTAGGACTGTCGCATCGATTGAGAGAATCCAGATTGGGACCATACAACCCAATCTGGTGCTTCCTGAAGTGAAAGTTCACTATAAATACTACTTTCAATCTGGTCTTTACTTCGGTGTTGGCTATCTAAACATAGCGGATTTTATTCCGGGTGAGGAGTTTCACCTACACCTTGCGCCGAATCAGACACCGATTCTTTATCATGGTGACGACGAATACATCACGGAAGAACATATAGAACATTTCTTGCTTTCTCACGGGGGAAGCGTTTTTATATACATAGACCCTATCGAGCCCTATCACTCTCGCATTGATGAGGTAAATTTAAACTGGGTTGGCGTTCCTTCGGACTTAAAATGAAAACTTACATTTCGATTTTTTTACTCTCCCTTTATTTTACCACGTCAGTTTTTTCCCAAGAGCAAAGTTCACCTGCTGGATCTTCTTACTTTCAAGCTGTTGAAGAATATAAATTACGAAACTATCCAAAATCGATAGAGCTTTTGAAAACTCTTCTTGTTGAAGGTAAGGCCACTTACGAAAGTTACGCCTTGCTTTCTTACAATTATGATAAATTAAACGATTTTGACAATGCTTACTCAGCGATCCAAGAGGCACGGAAAAGAAAGCCGGATGACGAGAGTTTGGTTACCGACATGCTTGGTATTTTGGCACGTCACAAAAAGTGGAAAGCTGTTATCGAACTGTGTGAGAAGTTTGTTCCCCAATATACTACAAATGGCGAAATTCGATATTTTTATGCCCTTGCTCTCGCACAAAGAGGTGCTGATAAAGTTGCCCTTTCACAAATTGAAAAAGCAAAAGCCAATCACCCCAACGATGTTCGATTTCTGGAACTAGAAGGAAAAATTTACTTTGCCCTTAAAAATTTCGATAAAGCGGATGTTAGCTTGCGATGGGCATCTTCAATCAATGATAAATCAGCAAGTGTTTGGAACAATCTGGCATTAGTGCAAGAAGCACTCTATTTGCAAAATATCAAACTTGGTAAAAAGAAAGATGCCGCGACATACTTAGAAGAGGCAAAACTTTGTATACAACGCGCGGAAAATCTAGATTCGAATCACACATCCATCAAGGAAAATAGCCGTCGCATCAGTGCCATTCCCTCTGCGTGAAAATTAAGTTCCATACATTAGGCTGTCGTCTCAATTTTTTTGAGACAGATGGTCTATATTCAATACTAAAAGACAAAGGATTTTCTCTGGCTTCGCAAAATGAAGAAGCAGAATACATTGTCGTCAATACCTGCACTGTCACAAATAAAGCCGACGTCAAAAATAGAAATATCATTCGCAATGCCATCCGTGAAAATCCACGAGCGAAAGTATACGTAACTGGGTGTTATGCGCAGACTGACAAACAAACCATTGAAGCCATACCCGGTGTTGCCGCTGTCTACGGAAATGATGAAAAAAGCAATCTACCATATAAGATTTTAGAGGATTGGGAAGGTGGTTTGGTTTCGTCCAAAATCACAACCGATCGCTTTTCATATTCTGATGTATTGCCTGAAGGGCACACACGTGCCTACCTTAAGATTCAAGACGGTTGCAATCGAAAGTGTTCCTATTGTAAGATTCCATCTGCACGTGGTTTGGGTGTGAGTCGCAATTACCAAGATGTACTGGATCAAGTTAGATTTTTACAAGACAACGGTGTTGGAGAGATACAACTAACAGGCGTAAACCTTGGGTGGTACAAGTTAGAGTCAGGAGAAAAAGGATTTTTAAACCTGCTTGAAAGTATACTTAATATATTGGAATATTCGCGACTGCGGATTTCATCAATTGAGCCACCAGACGTAGGTGAAGGGCTTTTGGATCTGATGAGTCATTCACGATTTTGCAAATTTATCCATATCCCTCTACAAAGTGGAAGTCGCAAAATTTTAAAAGCAATGAAACGTACATACCACCCTGATTCCTTTCGACTGAGAGTCCAAAAAGCAAAAATGAAGTTTCCAGATTTATTTTTGGGTACGGATGCGATCGTAGGATTTCCTGGCGAAACGGAAGTGGAATATCTAGAGACCAAATCAATGTTAACTGAATTAGGGTTCGCAAAAATCCATGCTTTTCCATATTCAATTAGAAAGGGAACTAGTGCAGAACCAGTAGGAGATACTGTGCCTGGTGACGAAAAGAAAAGACGAGTATTGGATTTGATGTCGTTAAGCGCAGAGTTAAACGCGAATTATGCGACAAAATCTATCGGGAATCTGCAAGAGGCGATTTTAGAATCAGATGGTCGCCTAGTTACCGCTAATTATTTAAAGGGTCATCTGCAAAATAAAGATGATTATAAATATTTACATACGGGACAATTTATAGATGTTGTTCCAACAAATTTTACAAAACTTCCCAACAAAGAAGTTGAAATGCAATTTAATCTGCGCGCTAGTTAGTCATTTTTTTAGCCATACAGTCCATTCATCTTTCTTTTCTGCGGCAACTTTCCATTGGTCACCTGGGTTTAAAAAATTAGAGTCGATGGATATTGCCAATGCCTCTTCATCGCTCTGATTTTTGATAATTGCCGCAAAACCTCCATATCTTTCTGTAAGGTCAATCCAATTTGAGCTTGATGTAATGCCTGCTTGTTTTCTTGCCTGTGTTAAATCTTTAATTTCGGATAGGCCCCAATCAAAATAGTCCGGCCAATAGATACAAGGCGTTCCAGGTGTGCTAAGAATAAATGCATATGCTCTTGATTTGAAGTGAGAAGGACACTCCCAAACCTTTTGCCCCCATCCATTGGAGGTAGAAAAGGGAGAGGCACCTGTATCATGATTTTCTACAAGTGTTGCCACCATCTCTCTTTCGCTTGCATCGTGACTTAGATTCAATCCGTATTTCAGATAATTAGCATTACAAGAGTTGATTTCTTTTTTTAAAAGCATATCAAAAACACAACATCCTGATTCCTTTGCCCAACCTAAAATCCTTGATCTTTCGTTTGATCCGTATCTTTGGAACATTGGATCATCTTTGATGCTCGCCGCTTGCCAATATTCTCCCACAGAGAAATATTCTGCTTTTTCAGTATCTTTGATTAGATTGAATACATCCTTAGGATGATATCCCCATACAAAATCCCAACGCCATCCATCCACTTGACAATCATCTAAAAGTTCATTTAATCCTTGTTTGAACCTGGTGTAGACTTCCGGTCTATCCAATTTCAAATCACAGCTGCCATCAAAAAAAGCACCTCCAGTATCAGAACCACCTACTCGCCATGCAGGGCCAGGGTACTCCCAAATATCTTGCTTCATCCGATATCGATCTCGATGATTTAACACAATATCTACGATAACTTTGATATTTTTGGAGTGAAATACCTGGACAAGTTTGATGAGCTCGGCTTTGCTACCATATCGTGAATTCAAATCAAAATCTCGCCAAAAGTATCCCTCGCCTCCACCATGTTTGTCGCCACTATGCCATTCGGAATCATCTATCCAAGGAGGAGGTAAATAGATGATGGTAGCCCCGAGTTCGTATATATCATCCACACGATTTATAAGAATTTGATACCAAGAATCGGAAGACTGTGAGAGTGTTCCAGTTCCCTTCGTTTTAACAAGATTCCAATGAAATGCTTGGAGAAGTATGTCTTTCCCATTTCCTCGTGTTTTTGGTTCTAGGGCATTGCTCATAGCGAATGATTTTGATAAAAATCAACGAGAAGACAAGAAGTATTCGAAAATAATGGATAGCAATTTGAAAAAGTGGGAGCAGGTTTTGATGTATGTCTCAGAAACAAAAATGGATTGGAATAGGATTGGGAGCTGTTTGTCTTCTTGTGGGGCTCGTCTACTGGCTCATTCCATCGAATAAAGAATCTATTTTGATTAAAAAGGGTCCTCTTGTAGAGGCTGTTTATGCACTTGGAAGTGTCCAACCTGAAAATATTTATTCACTGAAGCTAGGGATCTCAGCCTCCATCCGAGAACTTTACATCGAAGAAGGGCAATCCGTTGCAAAAGGAGCACCACTGATCCGAGTTGATTCTGGTCTTATCTTTAAGGCTCCCTTTGCAGGGACGATTGCAAATCTCACACTTTCAAAAGATGAAATCGCAATGCCTGGCGTTCCGATATTGGAATTGATTGATATGCGAAATCTTTATGTTCAGGTTTCATTAGATCAAGAATCCGCTTTAAGAGTTAGACCCAAACAAAAAGTCCAACTTAGCTTCGAATCCATCAGAGGTCATAATTATGTGGGCGAAGTAGAACGCATCTATCCGTCCCAGGGTCAATTTCTTGTTAAAATCATTACACCAAATCTCCCTGAAGGAATTTTACCTGCAATGACGACAGATGTAGCGATTGAAGTTAGCAAACGAGAAAATGTGGTATTGGTTCCATTAGTTGGAGTAGACAAAGGTAAGGTCATTCGGATACGAAACGGGAAACGACAAAAAATCGAGATCAAACTTGGTGCAATTAACTCTGAGTTTGGTGAATTACTTTCAGGTGATTTGCAAGATGGTGATGAAGTGTTTGTGAATCAAAAATAGTATGCTCTTCTTAGCAATTCGTCAAATACTTTCCAGACCCCAACAAACTCTTCTGACGCTGATTGGCATATTATTAGGTACGGCCGGTTATGTGATGTTTTCTGGCATCATGTTAGGATTCCAAACAGTTATGATGGAACAATTGGTAAATTCGGACGGACAAATCAAAATTTCTCCTAAAGATGAACTCATTACAGAACGTACATTTGAAGATGTTTTTTTTGTAGGAAGTGAAGTTCATTGGCTTTCACCTCCCTCTGGCAGGGCAGACAATGGCAGATTAACAAACGTAATTGGATGGATGGAACGATTGAGTAAGGATGATCGGGTTATTAGTTACTCTCCACAGTTAACGCGGGAAGTCATCTATTTGAATGGAAAAAATTCGTCACCTTCAAGGCTGATTGGGATAGATGCAAACCGTCACGGTAAGGTAACCAATCTCGAAACCTATGTAAGAGAAGCAAAATTAAAGGATCTAAACTTTGGTAGTTCGTTAGGAATCTTAGGTAGAGGAGTACTCGCGAAACTCGGAGCAAAAGTTGGTGATACAATTCAAGTCCTGACACCCAAAGGAAATACTTCGCCTATGAAAGTTATAGGTGTTTTGAATACCGGAAATCGAATGATAGACGATGTTACATCCTACGGGTCGCTTCCTACTGTTCAAAGCATAACCGGTTCGAGTGGAGAAGTTTCACAGATTATCATCAAAATTACAAAGGTAAGAGATGCGGCTTCCATTGCCGATGAATGGGCTTATTATAGCAAAGATAAGGTTGAAAGTTGGGATCAAGCAAATGAAAGTATCCTTTCTGTTTTTAAGACGCAAGACATTGTTAGAAATTCAACAACCTTTACGATTATTTTGGTGGTAGCATTTGGAATTTATAATATTCTTAATATGGTTGTAAATCAAAAGAAGAAGGAAGTGGCAATTTTACGTTCTATTGGCTTCGATGGAAGAGATACTATCATACTATTTCTGATCCAAGGTATGATTTTGGGATTCGTAGGAGCTGTAGTAGGATTATTGCTAGGTGCGTTTGGTTGTAGCATGATAGAAGGAATCCCTCTCGGGAGTCCAAAGAAAGATAGTGTAGCTTTAATTCGTTCGATGGTCGTATCTTGGGACATTCTAATTTACATAAAGGCATTTTTTATCGCTATCTTAAGTTCAACAGTAGCAAGTTATATTCCTGCAAGAATGGCAAGTCGTCTCTCGCCTGTGGAGATCATCCGGGGGGCCACATGAATGAAGGGATTGTTGCGGAGAATTTAGTAAAATCCTTCGGCGATCCGCCTCAAATGATTTTGAAAGACATTTCAATGGAAATTGAAGTTGGTGAATTTGTAGCATTGATTGGAAAATCAGGTTCCGGTAAATCCACTTTATTGTACATCTTGAGCGGTTTAGATGAACCAACATCTGGAAAAGTGTTCTTAAATGGATTGGATCTTACTTCCATAGATTCCAAAACCATACATAAATTAAGAAATGAGTCCTTAGGTTTTGTCTTTCAATTTCATTATCTGTTATCCGAACTTACTGCTTTTGAAAATATCACGATGCCTGCGCGGAAACAAAATCAACTAAAAAAAGCAGAAGAGTATGCCATGCATCTATTGAAAGAATTTTCACTTTTACATTGTAAAAACAAACTGCCAAGTCAGATGTCAGGAGGAGAACAGCAACGTGTAGCAATTGCTAGAGCTCTCATTCAAAGACCAAAATTTCTTTTTGCCGACGAACCAACAGGAAACTTAGATACAGCTAATGGTGATAATGTGATGGAAATGTTCAAAAAAATCAATAAAGAAGAAGGGACAACAATTTTGTTCGTTACACATGATCTTGATTATGCGAAAGCCGCAAAAAAGAGAGTTCACATGCAGGATGGCGAGATTTATAAAATTGACTGATAGAATCGCTCTTTTTTTGTAAAATATCTGCTATATTGGCAGAAATTGACCACTATATTGAATGTTTGTCCAAAAAAATGATGTCTTTTGATGCAAGGATAATTGTTTGGAGATAGATATGTTTGATAACTTTGAAACAGATGCAATACGCATTCAAACTCCAAGAACTGCCCAGAGGGAACACTCGACCCCCGTTTTTATGACTTCTAGCTTTGTTTTTGATGATGCGGAACATGCCAGAGCAATGTTCGCTGAAGAAGTACAGGGCAATATGTACACTCGATTTTCAAACCCCAATACGACCGAAATGATCGACAAGTTGGCTAAGTTAGAAAAGTGTGAGGATGGTGTTCCGTTTGCTTCTGGGATGGCCGCTGTATTCAATTCGATGTTCGCATTGTTGAAGTCAGGTGATCATATCCTTGCCTCCAGATCGATTTTTGGTTCTACGCACCAAGTTTTGACTTTAATCTTTCCACGTTTCAATATAACACATTCATATGCGGACATTGGAAACATAAAAGAATGGGAAGACGGAGTGAAACCGAATACAAAAATTGTGTACATCGAAACTCCATCTAATCCAGCCTTAGATATCATTGATTTGTCTTGGATCTCAGAATTTTGTAAGGCGAGAGGATTGATCCTTATCGTGGACAACTGTTTTGCTACTCCTTATATTCAGCGCCCAGCTGAATTTGGTGCAGATCTCATCGTACACTCTGGTACAAAATTTTTAGATGGGCAAGGTAGAGTAATTGCGGGTGCTGTATTAGGAAAGAAAGATCTGATCAAAGAGATTCGATTTATTGCTCGTGCGACAGGTCCTTCTCTTTCTCCAATGAATGCATGGATTATTTCGAAAAGTTTAGAGACACTTTCTATCCGAATGGAAAAACATTCTGAAAATGCTTTGAAACTGGCGGAATTTCTTGAATCCCATAGTGAAATCGAACTTGTAAAGTATCCTTTTCTACCGTCTCATCCGCATTATGTGCTCGCAAAAAAACAAATGAAATTAGGTGGTGGTGTTGTCACCTTCATTGTAAAAGGTGGTGTCGAAAGAGGGCGAAAGTTTCTCGATGCCTTGAAATGGTTTTCTTTAACAGCAAATCTCGGTGACTCTAGGACAACGGTCACTCATCCTGCATCTACAACGCACGCAAAACTAAAGGAAGAAGAACGTCAGGCAGTGGGTATTCTACCTGGTTTGATACGTGTCTCTGTTGGGTTGGAACATATAGACGATATTATTGCTGAAGTTAAGCAAGCCTTAACTGCTTCAATCTAAGAAAATCATTTATTATAGGTGAGTTGGTTGCAACGTTCACATATATCTTTTGGGATCACACCGATTTTCATAAGGATTGCAAAGACGAAACAACCAGCACACCATGATAAAAATGATTCGAGGGAAGCAAAAACAACAAGTATGCTCAATGCCACTTTATAGCTTACAAGCTGATCAAGCGAGAATAGGATAATCGACGTGATGGCAAATATGAGCCCGATGAGTTGGGCAAACCGTTTCGGTGGACCTGCTGTGGGCACAAAAGATATGCCAAGTTTAGGAACAATATAGCTACTGGTAAAGAGTGCAAATGGTTCGAATTTTGGTCCATAACTGACACGGGCAAAAAATCCATACAGAAGCAAAGCTAGCGAATACGGATTGGGATAGTAGATACTGATGGCACCCAATAAGACCACCGTTGATGCTACAATTCGCGTCACATTTTCATTTACAACTTCAGGATAGTCGCCAAGTTTCATAAAGCACCTCTGTTTGATAAGACAGTAGAAGAATTATTTTTTGCAATAAAAATTCGTTTTTGCAGAGGAAAAGTTTGTTTTATTGGCATTTTCGGGTGATTTTTAGCAACTATTTGTAGGAAAACAGCATTTTGCTGGAGGGGGCCAATGAAACGACGTTTACTTTTTGGATCTATCTCGTTGGCAGTTGCTTTTATAGCTGTCGGAAGCTTCTTTTTTCAGAGACGAATCAAGCCAATTCCAGTCAACGAAGTGTTTCCAGGCAAGGTTTGGAGTGCGGTCGTTCCCCAATTACCTGATCTGGAAGGAGTCGGGGCACCTACTGCTAAAAATTGTTCCAAGTGTCATGGCGACATTTATGAAGAATGGCAAAGTTCGACTCACGCACATGCCCTTAGCGACTTGCAATTCCAAGCTGAGCTGGCAAAATCTTCGAGTCCCAAATGGATTTGTTTGAACTGCCACATTCCCATTCAAAATCAAAGAGAAACGATCATTCAGGCTTTGAATTATGGAGATTATTTCCAACCGATAGAAATTCCGAATCAAAAATTTGACTCGAAGATGCAAGGCGAGGGTGTTACATGCGCTACATGCCATGTAAGAGTCGATGATTTGGGAAAGTCCTACGTAATCGGAGCAAATGGGAATACGACTCCCCCACATCCAGTACGAGTGGATAAAAAATCCTTAGGTGATCGTTGTGAAAACTGCCATAATGAAACTTACAATTTAAACAAGTCGTTAGTATGTTACTTTCAAACTGGCAATGAAATGAGAGAAGCTTCATCTCATTTTCCTGGGGCGTCATGTGTTAGTTGTCATCTTCCTGAAATAAAAAGAAGTTTTGTAAAAAAAGATTTAAATAAACCGATTCGAACATCACACAAACACGGATTTGTTGGTGGTGGTGTTCCTAAAGAGTTTGCCTTGTATTCTAGTCAGTTAAGAAACGGCTATAAACCCGGTGTTATCTTTAAAAATTGGAATTATAAGAATCATCTTTTAAAAATAGAAATTCAGAATGCAAATGCTGGCCATTACGTACCATCTGGTGACCCTGAAAGATTTTTAAAATTGGAGCTTCAATTATTTGATGCAAAAAATAACCTAATCGAAACAAAAAATTCCATCATTGGTCAAGAATGGGAATGGGAACCAAATGCTCGATTGGTGAAGGAAAATCGACTACGACCAAAAGAGATCAGAGAATGGATCGTGGAACTTCCGAATAAACCGATACAGTTTGTAATTTTTCAAATCTATCATGTGAAGTTAAAGAATAAAACTGCGGAATATATGATGCTCAATGCATCAAGTGTCGAGGAAGTATACCGCGAAAAGATTAAAAACTTAAAAGAATATTATCCCTTTAGTTCTTTGGTGTTAGAAGTAAAACTCGATTTAATCAGGCAAATTAAACTTGAGACGGCTTTAGAAGATTTATTTTTAAGGAATGAGTCACGGCGTGGAGAATAAGGAAAGGGGCTATTTGGTCATTCCTGTTCGAAATGAAGAAGAATCCATTGGGAAAGTAATCCAAGATATACTTGATCTATGTATCTTTCAAAGAAAGGAAATCATCGTCGTTGATAATGGCTCAACAGATAAATCAGCCGCGATTGTATCCAATTTTGGAGTGAATGTTTTATTTCAACCTAAGCTAGGATATGGGAATGCTTGTTTGGCGGCAATTGCCTGGATGAAGAACTTAGAATTGAAACCAGCCTGGATTTTGATTTGCGATGGCGACGGTTCTGACGATCCGGCAGATATTCAAAAGCTGATAGATTGTTTCTACAAGGAATCCGCCGACATTGTAATTGGGTCGAGGACTACTGGAGTTGTCGAGCCTGGTTCACTCGGCTTTGCACAACGTTTTGGAAATTCACTCACCTGCGTTTTGTTAAAATTATTTTATGGCAAACAGTTTTCTGATTTAGGGCCTCTCCGTATAATTCGATATGCAAAACTTATTTCCTTGGGATTGAAGGATCCTACTTGGGGGTGGAATATTGAAATGCATATCAAAGCATTGCAACAAAAACTAAAAATTATCGAAATACCAGTCAATTATCGCAAACGTAGATTTGGTGTCTCAAAAATATCGGGCAATATTGTAATGGTGATTCGGGTTGGGACAAAAATTTTATTCACATTTTTTTATCTAACATTGTTTTCATCTTCAAAAAAAATACGATGATCCGCTCTTTGTTGCTTATTTATTTTGTATGGATAGTAATGTATGTTAGGCTAGTTGATCGACAAAATTCCTTCCTCATATTGTTATTTGTAGGGATTTCGTTTTGTTTTTACTTTTTTTTGTATGTTCGGTCAGAAAAAATACGTTTGAAGGATTGGTTTTGGATTGCCGTCTTTTTCAGATTGGGTTCTATGTTTTCCCTTCCGCATCTGAGTGACGATTTTTACAGGTTTTTATGGGATGGTTACTTGTTCTCAAATGGTGAATCTCCGTTTGCCTTAACACCGAAACAATGGCTTTCCGCAAATACAAACCACTCTGAGCTGATTTTATCGATTTTTCCAAGGTTAAATAGCTCGGATTATTTTTCAGTTTATCCAGTCGCATTGCAAGTCATCTTTGCATTGCCTTGGTGGATCGGTTTGAACACTGTCATTTCACAAATCATTCTTTATCAGATGATTCTATTTTCTTTTGAATGTGGTAATTTGTTTATCATTACTCGGTATTTGAAGTTTCGAAATTCAAAGGAAGCAACAAAACTCTTCTTTTTATATGCGCTGAATCCGCTTTTGATCATAGAAAGCGTTTCTCAGATTCATTTTGAATCTATATTTTTATTTGTTCTACTTGTTTGTTTGCTTATTGGGACCCGATTTTCAAATTTAAGGAATGTTTTTTTTGCGATTTTAACCCAGCTCAAATTGAGCTTTCTGTTTTTACTTCCTGCATTTGTCGTGATGAATAGATCAAACAATGATTATTTAGGAATATTAAGAAATATAAATATTCGGATGATTTTGCTTGCTTTTATATCTCTTACGATTTATTCTTTATCATTCTTCCTTTTTGGGACACAGCAGTTTCAGAATGGAATAGGACTATTTTTTCATTCTTTTCGTTTTCATGGACTGATTGAATCTTTCATATATTTGGGCATTGAGGTTCTTTTCCCAAATTATGTATACGTATCTGGATTCTGTTCCTTAGGTATCGGCGCATTCTTATTTTCCGTGTTTGTGTTTAAATACAATCAAAGGTATGAAATCAATTCAATCGTAGGACTTCTCCTCTTTACCCTGTTTTCTCCTGTAAATCACCCATGGTATATTCTACCTTTTATCGGTTTGGCGATGGCTCTCAATTACCATCCGTTCTTAGCTGTTATTTTGTCGTTTTTTGCCGCATTCTCCTATCTTTTTTATTCTAATCTTATGCAACATTTCCCTGCATTTCCTTTGATATTCACTTTTGTGGAAATATTCGTTTTAGGTATTTATTTATGGAAAAACAAACCCTTATCATTTTTGCAAAAAATCCCAGATTAGGCCATGTCAAGACGAGAATCGCTAAAGAGGTGGGAGATGCGCAAGCACTTCAAATATATAGAAGTTTGCTTTCAAGAATTCTAGAAATATCTGAACACTTTGTAACAAACAATGTAATCTATTGGGAAGGAGGAATACCGGAAGGTGATTTTTATATAAAAAAGTCATTTTCAAACGAAAATCAAGTGATAGGCGATCTTGGATATAAAATGGAAAAAGCGTTCGAACAAGAGTTAAAAGATAGCGAGTATGTCTGTATTATAGGTTCGGATTGCATCGAGTTGACAAAGGAGATTGTGGAGGAAGCGTTTGCTTCATTGAGTCAGCATGATTTTGTGATTGGGCCAGCCCACGATGGTGGCTATTATTTATTGGGAATGAAACACGCTTCTCCATACATTTTTGAAGGAATCGAATGGAGTACAGATCAAGTTTACAAAGAAACACTCCAATCAATCAAAAATCAAAGTAAAAGTGTGTATGTCCTACCTATGCTAGGTGATGTTGATACTTATTCTGACTACTTAATTATGAAGGACAAGGGTCTTATTCTTTAACGATCTGAAACTCAACCCTTCTTTGTATGGATTGATCACTTGCAGTGATTCCATGATCCATTGGTCGGGAATTTCCGTAGAACAAGCGATGTATTTGATTTTCTTTGACCCCATGCAAAGTCAAAAATCGCTCCACTTCCAAGGATCTCTTTTCACTAAGTAAGATTTCATCTTTTTGTGAGCCACCGTCCCAGGCGTGTGCTCGGATATATATACTCTCTTGGGGATTTGCAATTAAATGTTCGGCGATGGTTTGTAGACGCTTCAAATCTGGGTTGCTGATCTTATATGATTTTTTTGAAAAATACAAAATGCCTTCGAGTTGGAATTCTTGAGGATTCGTTTTTTGAGTAATGTTCTGTAGATTTTCTTGTCCGTTTAGTTGAGAGAAAAAAGCGGTGGCGAAAGAAAAACATATGCAGGCGATGATAATGACTGAAGATTTCAGTTTTTGAACATTTGATTGAAAAGATATCATACGGACTACCTAGGGTTTTGATTCGAGGATTTGTTTTACGCGCATTAGGTTTGCTCCCATTTGTTCCGAAAGATTGTTTTTGACTAGGCCTTCACTCAGGCGTAGTAATCCCTTTAATTCCATAGAGTCTGTGATCTTTACAAAAGTGCCATCTTCTACACTCTTGAATTCATACTTGTCCTCAAAGGATAGAAGTGAGTTGTCACAACGAGCAATGAATAGATGAGGTTTTTGAATTTCTATGACCTTGTATATCTCTTTCAGTTGGAATAAGGCAAAATTGATTTCAATCGTAAAAGAGGGGAGTGGTCCTACCGTTTCATTGCGGGATGCGCTTTTGATACTAGTATTGTATTCACTTTGATTTTCAAGAGTGTATAAATAATCGAAAACGAAATCGATAGGTTTATGGATGACTGTTTCTTTTTGTGTGAGGATCATACACTTGTTCGACTATTTTTTAGACTCTTCGATCCATAGTTTCCAGATTTCTGGAAGATATCCAATGGTTGCTTTTTTACCATCCCTGATGATGGGTGTTTTGAAAAGTAATGGATTTGTAAGAAGGGCTTCTTCCTTGTCGTAGACCATATATTTCAAATTTTTTTCTTCATAAACTTTAGATTCTGTATCTATGAGCTGATCAATAGAAACCGATCCGAGTATGGATCTAAGTTCCCCTTTACTCATTTCTTTTTCGCTAAGATTTATGAATTGAAATGGGACACGACGTTCTTGGAAATAAAGCTGGGCTTTTTTGCTATCTTTACACTTTTTAGTGCCAAAGATTTGAAGGTTCATCCGAAAATAGACTTTTTAAAATCCTCTAACAGAGGTTCGGGTCCGCTCAACATCAGTTCAATTTGGTCTTTGTCGAGATCATACATCACATTTGCTTTTAGATACTCGGTAAACTCGTCACTGTTTAACTTTTTAGCATCAAAACTTTCTTTCAGAAAATTATACCAAGCTGCTAGGATCACTTTTTGGTGTGCGAGTTCTTTGATCCCGATGGTGATGATTTTGGTGGGTTTCATACGAATCTTTCTCCAGAATCATAGCCAAGCATGGGCTATGTCAATCCAAAAACCTTTGCACTATTGAAAAATAAAGATTCCAAGACCCAGAATTCATATCAAGTCTACGAAGGTTTTGTGCAGTGCTTAAGTTTACATCTAGAACACGTGTGTCATCAAAGACACCCACTTGACCATTGCTTCCCAAATAGATGCTCGAAGCTTCACCATTGTAATTTCCGGCAAATCCTGCGATGGCGATATGATGATAACCTAGACCAAACTGAATATAATTTGTTTCACCTAATCTTTGATTGATGGCCGTCTCTAAACGAAATGCGAGTCCATTACCGCGAAAATTTCCTCTTTGTAAAAAAAATGCAGGATTATCTATTCCGCCCAAACTGTATCCACGAATCTGCCAGTCTGCGGAAGTGAAACCCATTCCTAAGCCATTTTCCCACTCAAGATTCCGAGTGAGAGGTGTGACGAAATGATATGTGAGTAAAAGATGATAGGAAAAAATTTCTGAGTTCAATTTTGTGAGATAAGCATCACTCGTAACTTCCGTTAGAGCTAGTTTGGAAAGATCTTGCCTACCCACCGTCAGGCCAAACTTTGAGGTGGAGTCTAAGTGCAAGCGAATGAAACCTTCATAGGTTGCCGTATCTTTTCCTCCGCTTAGATTGATGTCCGAAAAAACAAATGGATTGAAGCTGGATGAAAATTGGCCCAAATTCGAATCAAGCCGCCCTGGCACCCTTTGGCCTGATCCTACACGAAAACCGACGTCGACGGGATTTGCTAACACTTCTAACAAACCGAAGGGAAGAAATGCTAGTAGGAATATCCAAACAATACATCTTGACATAACAATTTCATCCAGTGTCGTAAGGAACAGCTCTTATGGAAACATTCTTTCAAAGTGAATCAAAGTTCTCTCTCCTTCTTGGTTCAGATGTCCTAAGCCCATACTTTTATCTCGTTTTGATTGCGGGTTTGTATCTTACCGTTCGTTTGGGTCTACCTCAGATTCGATTTCTCTTTCTCTCCTTAAAAATCCTGACAGGAAATATGGATTTTAAAGGGTCCAAAGGCCAGTTGGTTCATTCTCAGGCTTTTTTCGCAGGAATTGGCTCCTCTCTTCTCACGGGGTCGATTTTTGGAACTGCACTTGCCGTTGCTTACGGTGGAATTGGTGTGATCTTTTGGATTTGGGTTGTTACTTTTTTTGTAATGCCGCTACGACTCGTTTCATCTACCCTTGCTGTAAAATTCCGAAACCAACTCCCTAGTGGTAGGTACCTTGCTGGCCCCATGTACTTTATCGAAAAGTCACTTCGTGCAAAATGGCTCGCAGTGGCTTTTTCGCTCACTGCCATCTTAACTGTTCTTAGTTTTGGAGGGATATTTCCTTTCTTAAGTTTGACTTTTATCGCAAAAGAAGGGTTAAATTTTTCGGGGATGTCAGCACCGATTACACTTGCCGTTATTTTACTCTTTATCGTTATTGGTGGCATCCGAAGGGTTGGAAAATCTGCAACCATACTCGCACCTTTTGGGATCATCACTTTTTTGATCGCATACTTTACATTATTCGGCTCTGATTTCTCTCCATTCTTCCCTTATCTAAAAGATATATTTGTCCAAGCATTCTCTCTCAAAGCAATTGAAGGCGGAGGACTTTTTGGAATATTACGAACGATTTCGGTTTCTGTCGGCGTATTCTTCCTCTCCACCGAAACGGGCATAGGCAAATCAGCCGGAGTTGCTGGTGTGGTTCGAACAGACTACGCGGCCAAACAGGGGTTAGTTAGTATGCTTGCGACATTCTTTGAAGGATTCGTCATGGCAACGATGGTGGGTTTTGTCCTTTATTCTTACGGAGCAGTCACGGTAGAATCTGTCCTCGCCTTTCCAGAAAGAATTTTAGAAAATCGGGAAAGTTTACCAAGTATACTTCTATTTCTATCTATTCTTTCTTTTGGCATGCTCAGTCTGGCTGGCTGGTTTTACACAGGGGAGCAAAACGCATTTTATATATTTGGTGAAAAGTTTGCGAACTTCTTTCGGATCATGTTTATCGGCGCCATCTTGGGTTCTGCATATTTTTACATCAGTCAAGGTGAGGCTGTGTTTTTATATGCGATGAAATTTGGTTATACGATGGCATTGATCACTTCTGTCCCACTCCTGATTTCCTTAATTTTGTTAGCAAAATCAGCAAAAATAGAACTCAAAAAATATATATCAGAATCTGGCGCGAGATATGAGATTATCAAGGATATTTATTTACTCTTTTTAACTCTACTACCAAAGAACTTGATATCAAAGTTGTTTGGCTATTTTTCCACTTTGAGACTTCCGAGATTTATTATGATCGGCATTTTAAAGGCATTTGCAAAAGCCTATAAGATCAATTTGGATGAAGCAGAATTAGAAATCAAAGAGTATGCTTCTCTCAATCAATTTTTTACAAGAGCACTTCGGGCTGAAGCACGTATCATTGACTCTGCAGAAAACGCAGTAGTATCTCCAACAGATTCAAAAATTACAAGCTTCGGAAATATCAACGAGTCGACGATCATCCAAGCAAAGGGTATTGACTATTCTGTTAAAGAGCTAATCGGATCAGAGAAGTACTATAAATCGTTTACCAATGGAAAGTACATAACCTTCTATCTTTCTCCACAAGACTACCATCGCATCCACTCTCCATTTTTTGGGCAAATTTTAGGTTATTATTATGAGCCAGGAAAACTTTTCCCGGTCAATGATCTTGCTGTCTTAAATATCAGAGGACTTTTCCCAAAAAATGAAAGGCTAATCACATTTTTACAAACAGAATATGGGAAAGTTGCCGTCATCAAAGTTGGAGCGTCTAACGTGGGCAAGATTCGCGTAACTTATGATAACAAAATTGTTACGAATAACTGGATTCGATTTTCTAAGGAACATGAATACAAAGATGTTTCGATTATGATCGACAAAGGATCCGAACTTGGTCGATTTGAAATGGGTTCCACTGTGATCCTTGTGTTTGAAAACGATACCATCGAACTGTCTAAAAATATCGCCCTTGGTGAAAAGATACAATATGGGACCACGGTGGGTATGTTTAAGAAAAAGCTTACCAAACTTCCGGTGAAACCATAATGAGTCTTTCGCAGTTTGCAACGTTCCCATCAGAGATCACATTTGATGATAATGAGCTCAGCATTCGCTGGAAGGATGGTGTTCTTTCCAAATATCCATTGTTAGATCTTCGGAAAAAGTGCCCCTGTGCAACATGCCGAGGTGGCCACGGTGGGAAAGTTGGGGCGGCTACTTCACATATTGACTCCATTCGACTCATTTCCTGGACAAAAGTGGGCAGATACGCCATATCCATCGTATGGAGCGACTACCACAACACGGGAATCTATTCGTATGATAATTTACGAGCCTATTCGGATGGGATTGAGTCCGCTTTTGACTGATTTGGGTCACTTTTTGTCAAACTAGAAAAAAACTAGGTGACAAAAAAAATAACATTATGTCACATTACCTTAAGTTTTCTCGGAGAAATAGGGTATGGGTGAAGGTTCGCTCTCACAAGACGAAATAGACGCACTTCTTCAAGGTGCAGATGATACATTTGATTTGTCTTCACTCAGCCAGGGCGCTTCTTCTGGAGGCGATACGCTTTCTCCGATCGATCGTGATATCATTTCCGATATCGTTGGGTCTTCATTTCAAATTGCAGGAAATACTTTAGGAACTATCCTCGCAAAGAACACCCGTTTTATGAACCCAGCAACTGAGTCTAGTTCCGCGGCAGATGTTCAAAAAGAATTTGGGTCTAAAACAGTATGCTTATATTCTAATTTAAGTGGCAATTTGGCTGGCCGAGTGTGCCTTGTTATGGCTCAAGAAAATGCGGCTAAAATTGCAGGAGTGATGATGGGTGGAATGACTCCACCGGGACAATTGGACAATGCGCAATTGCAAACATTGAAAGATAGTCTTTCTCCCATTATTGGAACTGTTACAGCACAAATTGGCATGAAGCTCAACGGAGCGATGTCAGGCACCCCCGCAGATATCGCATTAGTCGATTCTCCTCGCGATCTTCAAATGCCAGATGATTCCAATATCGTAAAAACAACACTCAGTCTCAATATTGATAGCGTTGGTTCATTTAAGGTTTATTATCTGATGAGCCTGCATATGGCTCAATCGATTCTTGACATCCAAAAAGGTGGTGGACCGAAAGTCCCAACCGGTGGCGGAGGAATGAATGTCGCAGTTCCTGGAGCGGGGATGGGTATGGGAGCCCAGCAGAGTTCCGTCGGGATAAAGGGAGTCAATTTTCCTTCCCTTGCCAATGCTGGAGCCGGTCCAGGACAGACAAACCTAAACCTTCTTATGGATGTGCAAATGGCACTTACCGTAGAACTTGGTCGTACAAAAATGTACATCAAAGACATATTAGGTTTGGGTGAAGGTTCAATCATCGAGCTTGATAAGTTGGCCGGTGAGCCAGTAGATTTATTAGTAAATGGCAAGCTCATTGCCAAGGGCGAAGTTGTGGTCATCGATGAGAACTTTGGTGTCCGTGTAACGGATATAGTTAGCCCAACAGACAGACTCAAAGGCGAAAAATGATCCATTCAATAACCAATGGCAAAAAGCATCTAGGGGTACTTATGTACCGGCTAGCTATGCTTTCTTTGCTAATAGGTACGCCAATTTTTTCGCAGGTTACAAATTCAGATCAAAAGGAATTGGATCAAATTTTACGCAAGGAATTGGGCGTTACTGAATCAAATCAAAACAATGGTTCGAATAGTAATTCCAACGGAAATTCGAAACTCAAATCTGAGAACAATTCCAATAATGATAAAAATGAGAATGAATCGAATGCAGACCAGAATCCAATAAAGGAACGTTATGCGGAGAACTCAGACGATTCCCCATCTGCTACTTGGATTTTGCTTAAGATTTTATTTGTTTTATCTATCCTCGTTGTTGCTGGCTATTATTTAGTCCAAAAGATGCAGGTTTCGAAAGCCGCCAAGTATCCGGTCAAAGGATTCATGAAAGTGCTTTCCACTATGTCCCTTGCACCAGGTCAGTCCCTTCAAATTGTTGAAGTTGGGGGTCGTTTGCTCGTGTTAGGAGTGGCAGAAGGATCGATCAATTTAGTAACGGAAATCACCTCTGCAGAAGAAAAGTCAAATATCGACAAGATGAAGTTGGAAGCCGATCCGTATGTTCCGAATTTTTTAGAAACTCTCCTTGAAAGTCTCCAAACCAAGGCTCAAAGCAAAATACGTATCAATAAAAAAATAGCAGAATCAAATGATTCCGAGATAAATACAGAGTTACATAAAAAAACAAGAGATAGCTTGGATCGTTTGCGAAAGCACCGCGAGCTTCTGGAAGGTGGTCAATGATGATACGCCACCTAACTGAAAGTCAACGAAAGACGATACTTTTGTTTTTGGTTGTATTTTTTTGTATGTCTTCGTTTAGTTTTTTGCCAAATGAATTGATGGCGCAAGCCACCTCAACGGGGAAAGGAACAAAGATTCCCATTCCAAATTTATCATTCAATGTGAATGAGGCAAAAGGCCCCAAAGAAACCAGCTTATCGTTAATGATTTTGTTTTTGGTGACGATTCTATCGCTTGCACCAGCAATCGTAATGAGCGTGACTTCATTCACAAAGGTAGTGATTGTATTCGATTTTGTCAGACGTGCACTTTCTTTGCAAAATTTACCACCAAACCAAGTAATGATGGGTTTGGCGTTGTTTGTCACATTTTTTATTATGGCCCCCACTATTGGTAAAATCAACGACCAATCTTTACAACCATATTTGAATGGAAAGATTGATCAATCGGAGTTTATTGATGGAAGTTTGAAACCGCTTCGTGAGTTTATGATCCGTCAGTTGGGTAAAGATGGCGCAAAGGATGTCGCTTTATTTTTAAGGATCGGTAAGGTACAAAATGTAAAATCTTTTGATGATGTACCATCGTATGTTCTAGTTCCTTCTTTTATGCTCTCGGAAATTAAAAAGGCATTTATCATAGGCATTTATATATTTATTCCTTTCATTGTTATCGATTTAATTGTCGCATCTGCACTCCTTGCCATGGGTTTTATGATGCTTCCACCGGTTATGATTTCTTTGCCATTGAAGCTGATTCTATTCATCCTCATTGATGGCTGGAACCTCCTTGTTCTTGAACTTGTAAGGAGTTACAAATGACAGAAGTAGATGTAGTCAATTTGATACGAGAAGCATTCATTGTGACCTTGAAAATATCGAGCCCTATATTGATAACGGCTCTGATCGTTGGATTGATTGTAGGGATATTACAAACTACAACTTCGATTCAGGAACCGACGATCGCGTTTGTACCCAAGCTTGTTTCCATTTTTGCGGTTATAGTCTTTTTTTCAGCATGGATGGTGAGAGTGATGACAGACTACACTCGGGAAATCTTTTTTATGATTGAAAAGATATGATATGGAAGCATTTCTCGAACACTTTCAATCCTTTCTTTTCGTCTTAGCTAGGTTACTTGGACTTTTTTTAGTCGCTCCTTTCTTCTCCTCTGAATCTATGTCTTTCTCCTTAAAAATGATTTTTGCATTTATGGTTACATTAATCATGTATCCGATTGTTTCGAGTTATATGCCCCAAGTTCCTGGCCATATGATCAACTATGGGATTTTGGTTTTATCTGAAATGTTAGTTGGAGTCATTTTAGGATTTATAGTTTCCATTGTATTTGCGTCATTTCAGATGGCAGGTGAATTTTTTAACAATCAAATTGGTTTTGGTTATACGGAAATTTTGGATCCGATCACACAGAATTCACTTCCAGCAATTGGTACGATCAAAAACTTAATGGCGACAGCTATTTTTTTGGTTATCGGAGCACATCGATTTTTGATAGAAACAATGGCTTATTCTTTTGAAAAAGTTCAGCTACTTAAGTTTACTGCGCAAGTAAACCAAGGACTTTTGCAGATTTTTCAAGAATCGATTGGAGCTATGTTTGTCGTCGCATTTAAAATTGCACTACCTGTGATGGGGATTTTATTTTTAGTAAGTTTGGCTGAGGGGCTTATGGGAAAAGCTGCCCAACAAATGAACGTTATGTCCTTGTCCTTTCCTTTAAAGGTATTTATCGGTACTTTGACACTTATCGCAACATTGACTTTTATCAGCACTCAAATGGTGCAAGGAATTCAGATTTCTTTGGATAAAGTTACGATTCTCGTTAGAAATTGGCCTAAAATATGAACGCGGAAGATTTTTACCTACATCCATATTATGCCATAGATCTTCAGCTTTTTGCGGCGGCAGATGAAGGTAGAACAGAGCCCCCTAGCGAACGTCGTAGAAGAGAAGAACGTGAAAAAGGAAATGTTCCCAAGTCACCAGAAGTCGCGTCCACATTGGTGCTGCTAGGTGGAACAGCCACACTCTTTTTCTTTGGTGAGAAGTTTATCAAAAATACAGCTATATTTATTAAAAAGTTTATGGCGATGGGTGTCGGAGTAGAGAGGTTCGGTGCTGAAGAATTTCGAGTGATGATGGGAATGGTAGCAAGAGACTTTTTTAATCTGTTATGGCCTATCCTTGCGATCACAGTCGTTTTTGCAATCATCGGAAATGTGGTTCAAGTTGGTTTTATGTTTACACCTCGTGCTTTGGCCTTTCGTTTTGATCGCATTGCACCTAATTTTAAAAGAGTATTACCAAATCGGCAAACAATGTTTAATCTTTTAAAATCTCTGGCGAAGGTGATTTTAATCGCTTTTATAAGTTATATTTTGATCTCCGGCGATTTTTTGAAGGTGCTACTAACTGGAAATATGGGTGTTATGGAATCTATCACTCTAATCTCCTATTCCGGTTTTAAGATTATGATGACCGTAGGGATCTTGTTACTTGCCATTGCAGTTACGGATTTTTTCTTCCAAAAATTTGAATTCGAAGAATCTCTTAAACAGACTCCAAGTGAAGCTAAAAGAGAGATGAAAGATGATGGTGGCGACCCTGTATTAAAAAATCGTCGGATGCAACTTGCTCGAGAAATGATGCAAGGGAATATGTTGAAAGAGGTTCCTAAAGCGGATGTCGTGATTACAAATCCAACGCACTATTCCGTAGCTCTGGCTTATGAATTTGGAAGAGATACAGCACCACGTGTGATTGCGAAAGGGGAAGACCGGTTAGCCTTAGAAATACGAAGAATTGCAAGAGAGAATGATGTGCCAGTTGTTGAAAGTCCTCAACACGCACGGCTATTGTATGCGCAAGTGGAAGTGGGGCAAGAGATTCCAGGCGAGTTTTTTGATGTCGTCTCGAAGATCCTTATGACACTAGAAAAGTTCAAACGGAAAATGAGTAGGTAATGTATGAATATTAAAGATTTGTTAAAACAATCGGATTTAATACTTGGGGTTGGTGTCCTTGTTATTTTAGGGATGTTAATCGTTCCGCTTCCTGGTTTTATATTGGATATATTGCTAGTTTTTAGCATCGGGCTTGGGCTACTAATTTTGCTTACTGCTTTATCGGTGACAGAGCCCAGTGAGTTTTCAATTTTTCCGGCTCTTTTGCTTATTACAACTTTGTCTCGTTTGGCGTTAAACGTAT
>JAPZRK010000003.1 GCA_027531445.1 Leptospira sp. | reverse complement strand
TTCACAAATCCTGCGTCAGAATGCGGATTTCTCTTTTGTCATCGAAAAGAAATAAAAATATTCTTGCAAAGTGATTCAAAATCAAGGAAACCAGAACAAGCCATGTCCGTAAAAGAAATCCTCAAAGACAAACAATTTACCGTCTTAACGATCGATGAAAATCGAACAGTTCTCGAAGCTGCAAAGATCATGGCTGAGGCCAAAGTAGGTTCCATCATTGCTACCTTCGAGGGCAAACTATCTGGCATATTTACAGAACGCGACTTACTGCGACTCGTTGCGGAAAGGTATGACCAGATGCCCACATTGAAGGTCAAAGATGTGATGACCACTCAACTTACTGTGGCAGGACCCGATGAGGAAGTAGATGATATTTTAAATACGATGATTTCAAAACGATTCCGACATATGCCTGTTATGGATGGAGAGAAAATCATTGGTCTTATTTCAATTGGCGATGCAGTCAAAACCAAATTGAACAAAACCCAAGCAGAAATGCACATCCTACGGGAATACATGTACGGTCCGCATTAGATCCAAGATCAAATTTGATCTGTTAGATACGTTTCTTTAAATAAATTTTTCTTTCGAATAAAAACCTCATCTAGCACTAGAGCAAGGTTTTTTGTATCTTCTTGGTTGTATGCGATAAGTAGGTCCAAGGAACGTAAATTCCCATTTTCTATATAATCATACCAAAGTCTTGGAGCTAGACTTCCATCAATTGATACTACTTCTTCGGAACGTTTTAAACCTAAAATGATTTCCGATTTCTTTAATCCACCTTTGATTCCAATCTCATGAAGCACATTCATTAAGTCTAAATGAAGATTTGGGATCGTTTGTTGTAACTCTCGTTCAATGAAAGGGACATCGAATCTCCTCCCATTATAGGAAACCAAAATCATGTCTTTTTCAATGTGATCGAGTAAATATTCTAAATTTACTCCGCGCTGAAAAGTAAACATCTCCCCTTTCATATAAAGACTAACAACGGTCATTACTGACTTGATGTCGATTCCTGTTGTTTCGATATCTAAAAAACAAAATTTATTTGGAAATCTTTTCCACAAGAGCCAAAGATTCAAATTGGATAGACCATCTGCAAAAAAAGAAAAATTGTTAGCAGAAAGTTCTTTTTGCCATATCACAATCGCTTCTTTCAAACGATCGGGATGAGGCAAACGAGATGTTAACCATGGGTGCAGTGGATCCGGTTTGAAGCTGAGCATCTTATCCCAAGTCGTGATTCCATAGGACCAAATCAGTGCTTCAAGTTTGGGTCCGATACCGGGGAAAAGAGCAAAATGAGATTGAATCAAATCAAAGGAATCGACTTTATCCATAAATCCAATCCTTTACAAAACTTTGCATGTTTCTCCCCAAATCCAATTCGTAAATACCCTTCCATTTCAAAGTTAATTCCAGGCAAAACAAATACACCTGTTTTTTCCAACAATGCATCTGCATACTGTTCTGACTTGAGACCATCTTTTAACTTGACCCATCCTACCAATCCTCCTTTCACCTCTTCATAATTAACAATATCAGTAAGTAGGGACAAATTCGACTCAAAGTAATCGATATTAGAAATGATTTCTGATTTGATTGCGTTTAAAAAATCTTGCCGATTCCTTAATAACCCAATGGCAATACTTTCTGAAATGGGAGAGACTGTATGGGTCAAATAATCTTTAAAAGAACGAGCCCTTCGAATGAAATCTCTGTCTCCTATCAACCAACCGATTCGCAATCCAGTCACACCAAAACATTTTGTAAATGAACCTGTTCCATAAAAACCTAATTTGGGAGAAACTCCCGTCCAACCCAAATCACTATTTCTATCTAACAGTCGATAGTGCTCATCAAATAACACGGGCTTGTTTTTTCTACTCAGAATCTCTATAAGTTTACCTTGTTCCCATTCCTCAAACGCAAACCCAGTGGGGTTGTGGGGTTGGTTGATGACATACAAATCTGCTTCTACATTTTCCCAATCACTCGCTTTCAACGTCGTATTTGGGAGTAAAGGAATGATTTTTGCGCCAAGCATCATGGGAATTTCATACAATGCTTGGAAGGCTGGAAAATACAATGCCACAGATTGCCCTGGAGCCAAAAGTAAATGGAAGGCAAGATACAATGCCTCAGAGGTTCCCGTACAAATCAAAACCTCATCTGGAGACACTCCAGGATACAATGCGGCAACTTCTTTACGTAAGGAGAGGGAACCTTGGTTGGGAGAATCATAAAGCGGGATTTTGGAAATTTCTTCCCAGTTTAGTCCTGCCATTTTCAGGACATCGCCTAGTTGGAAAGCATGGTAACCGCTCTCTCCCAAATTCACCTGGCTATTGTTGCGATTCCGTTCAAGCCGTTCTTCTATGAAAAATTCTCTCGGTTCCAATTTTGATTTCCCAATTGCATAGTTTCTATAATATAGTAAGGAAGCTATGTTGAACCCAGAAGACCACATCCTATCCTGGACGAAATCTCCTTTTTCTTCGGAAATAAAATCCGAAGCGAATCTCGCCCTCACTGAATTTCAAAAAGGCATTACTTCGCCACTTACAGATGCCTATGCCATTCCACTCGAATTTGGAACGGGTGGCATCCGAGGGAAAATTGGAAACGGTGTCGGACGGATGAATCTATATACCGTAGGTCGAGCGGCTCTTGGTTTTGTGCGCCACCTACTTAAACATCATAAAAAGCCCTCTATTGTAATCGCCTACGATTCCAGAAGGATGTCCAAAGAATTTGCGACCATATCTGCTGGCGTCGCCGCCAAACTAGGAGTTAAGGTTCGAATATTTCCTACAGTCACTCCTACTCCACTCTTGTCTTATGCAGTTCGTTACTATAAAGCCAGTGGTGGAATTGTGATCACTGCATCCCATAATCCTCCGGAATACAATGGCTTTAAGGCATACCTTAGTGATGGAGGCCAGCTAGTTCCACCTGATGATGGTCTGATCATAAAAAATATCGAATCAATAGAAAATTGGAATGAGATAGAATTTGTAGAAGTAAAGTCAAAAGAATACAAAAAGTTTGTAACTCTTGTCGGAAAAGATTGTTTCAAAGCTTATCTTTCTGATTTAAAAAAAGCCAAACTACAATCGAAAGCAAAGCCCGCTGATCGAAAAAAATTAAAAGTCGTCTACTCTCCGCTACACGGCACAGGTGGAGAGTTTATGAAGGCAACACTCAATGCCTTTGGATATAAATCTGTATTTTTAGTTCCAGAGCAAAAAAAACCAGATGGAGAGTTTCCTACAGTAAAATACCCAAACCCAGAAGAGAAAGAAGCTCTCGCCTTATGTGAAAAATACGCAAAGTTAAAAAAAGCTCCAATCTTTATTGCAACTGACCCAGATGCAGATAGGTTAGGTGTGGGCATTCGACGCGGTGATGGAGAATATGAATATCTGAATGGGAATCAAATTGGTTCCATTATGGCTGCATATCTCTCTGAAAAAGTTTCTTCTAAAAAATCAAAGATCAACTACCACTTGATCAAAACGATTGTTACCACTGATCTCCAGACTTCCATTGCCAAAAAAAATAAAATCAAAATAGCCAATGTACTTACAGGCTTTAAATATATTGCAGAAGAAATGAAGGCGCTTGATTCCAAAAAATCAGACAAATTTTTGTTTGGTGGTGAAGAATCCTATGGATATTTGCCTGTCCCATTTGTTAGAGATAAAGATTCCCTATCAAGTGCACTTTTGTTTTTGGAAATCCTAGCAGAAAAAAAAGACCTTCTCCATTATCTGAATGAGATCTATATCAAATACGGATTATTTAGAGAAAGTCTTTATTCACTTACCTTGGAAGGCAGTGCAGGACAAACAAAAATTAAATCAGCGATTGAATCACTCCGCAAACAAGAGTTGGTAGGAAAGTCAATCGGTGAGCGCGCAGTGATCTCGGTGATCGATTATGGAACTTTAACAGCCAAAGGCAAAGCAAAACCTTCTGTATTTAAAGGAATGCCAAAATCTAATGTGATCCAATTGGAACTTTCTGGAGATGCGAAACTTACCATTCGACCATCTGGAACAGAACCCAAAGTTAAAATTTACTCCTCTTTTCGTAGCCTCACGGATATAAAAAAAGAATCCGAGATTCCAGATGCATGGGATGAATTAGGCAAAGAGATACAATTTGCAGAAAAAGAATTTTTAAAATTAGCAGGCCTCGCATGACCAATGATACAAAGTCAAAACTTGACACCATAAAAGAATTATCGGATAAGTATTTACTCAATACTTACAACCGCTATCCGATTGCATTTCAATATGGTGTGGGTGAAATGTTGTATGACCAGGACAACAAGCCCTATATCGACTTTCAATCCGGCATTGCCGTAACAAATCTTGGACATGGTGAAGCCGATATCATTGAAGCTTTAAGGGTACAAACGGACAAGATTATGCATTCTTCTAATCTTTATTATTCGGAAGAACAAGCAAAACTTGCCCAAGTCATCATAGAAAACTCGGCACCTGGTAAAGTCTTTATATGTAACTCAGGCACGGAAGCCAATGAAGCAGCGTTTAAACTCATCCGTCGTCATGGAATTACTAAAAATTTAGAACACCCAGTGATCCTTGCATTGGAAGGTAGTTTCCACGGAAGATCAACTGGCGCCATGAGTATGACCGGCAATCAAGCGATACGCGATGGTTTTGGCGAATTGATTGGTGATGTACACTTTGTAACTCCAAATGATGAACAGTCACTTATTAGTGCATTTGATAAATATGGCGAAAATATTGCCGGACTCATCATGGAACTCATCATTGGAGAAGGTGGTATCATCCCACTCACTCATGGATTTGTCAATCTTGCGCGTAAATTAACAGAAGAAACAAATTCAATGTTAGTTTTTGATGAGATCCAAACAGGCATGGGGCGCACAGGAAAAATGTTTTGTTTTGAACATTACGGATTTGCACCAGATGCTTTCACTCTCGCAAAGGCATTGGGATCAGGTTTTCCGATTGGAGCTCTTGTAGTCGCGGAAGAATTTACTCCCCTACTCGGTAAAGGGATGCATGGCTCAACATTCGGAGGCAATCATTTAGCCTGCGCTATCGCTTACGAAACATTTCGTATCATACTATCACGAAATATATTAGAAGGGATCGAAACGATCAGCACAAATATGTTTCAGAGATTAGAAACCATGAAATCAACCTCTCCGATAGTAAAAGATGTACGTGGACGAGGTTTACATATAGGTGTCGAGCTCACGATCCCATCACGACCGATTGTTGAAGAATGTTTACGAAAAGGCCTTATCGTAAATAGCACGGCGAACAATGTCATTCGAATTATGCCTCCACTCACCATTTCGCTAGAAAAGGCCGCCGAAGGAATGGACATTTTAGAATCTGTTTTAAAAGGAACAATATGAATCAAATAGCTGTACTCGCCGGTGACGGAATCGGACCAGAGGTTATGGAAGTTTCCTTAACCGTATTAGAAAAAGCACTTGGATCAAAAAAGAAAGACTTCAAATTTGAACCGGCATTAGTTGGAGGAGCGGCAATTGATGCAACTGGCTCTCCTCTACCCAAGGAAACACTTACTCTATGTGAAAATTCCAAAGCAATTTTTTTTGGCTCCGTTGGTGGACCAAAATGGGAATCACTCCCACCCAACCAACAACCAGAACGAGGAGCACTGCTCCCACTTCGAAAACACTTTGATCTATTTGCAAACCTTCGTCCAGCTATCATTTATGCTGAATTAAAAAACGCCTCCCCTTTACGTGCAGATATTATTGGAGATGGACTTGATGTTTTGATTTTGAGAGAGCTCACCTCAGGCATTTATTTTGGGCAACCCAAAGGTCGGGAAGGATCTGGACCTGAAGAATTTGCTTACGATACTATGAAGTATTCTAGACGGGAAATCGAACGAATTGCACGCAAGGCTTTCGAAGCAGCAAGAAAAAGAAATAAAAAAGTTACAAGCATCGACAAGGCAAATGTTCTCACTACATCCGTTCTCTGGAGAGAGGTAGTTGTGGATTTACATAAAAGAGAATTCTCTGATTGCACTTTGGATCACCTCTATGTGGATAATGCCGCTATGCAATTGATCGTCAAACCAAAACAATTCGATGTTATGCTATGTGAGAATATGTTTGGTGATATCCTTTCTGATGAAGCATCGATCATTACGGGTTCCATAGGTATGTTACCTTCTGCTTCCCTATCTGAATCGGGATTTGGATTATATGAACCTTCGGGTGGATCCGCACCTGACATTGCGGGCAAAGGGATAGCCAATCCAATTGCACAAATTTTATCAGGGGCACTTATGCTAAGATATTCATTTGGATTGGAAGCTGAAGCACAAGCGATAGAAAACGCCATTCGTGTTGTATTAAAAAAAGGATTGCGAACAAGAGATATTGCTGAGGCAGGCTCGACGGTTCTCGGAACAAAAGAAATCGGATCAGAGATCCAAAACGCTTTAGGAAATTAAAGGAGCATTTATGCAAGCAGGTATCGCACCTACAGGACGTCCGTATAACATTCTCATCGCTGAAAATTCAAAATTTCAGGCAAAACAGTTACAGCAGATTTTAGAATCAGAAGGTTATAAAATCTTAGGGATCGCTGAAACTGGAAAAGAATTAATCAAAATGTACAAAGAGTTCAAACAACAAGTGGACCTTGTAACCATAGAGATATTTCTTCCAGAGGTTGATGGTTATGCCGCATTTTGGGAAATCAAAGAAATGGGTATCATGCCCCGAATCATGTTCATTTCGGAAGAAAACACACCTAGCGTAGTAAAGATTCTACTAGAAAACGGTGCCATAGATTATATGATCAAACCAATGAAACGAGAAAAGGTATTAGAAAAGATCAAAGAAGTATTAATCAAGATTCCCAAAATATAACATTGATATTTCTACCCATGTCTTTCGATCTATGACTAAAATATTTAGCAGAAAGAAAGACATCTGAGTTTTGAGGATCCATAGACAAATGGGAAAACTCCTTTCGAAGCCTGACTAGTATTGCTTCTTTGACACCTAACAAGTATCCCATGCCAGGCGCCTCAACTACCACACCAGGTGGCATTGCCATAAAATGCTGTGCAACATCCCATTGGACCAAATAATTTTTTTTGGAAATGGCGGGCCCAACAAAGACCTGCAATTCTTCTTCCGTAAACCCATTGCCTAAAAGCCAGTGGATCAATTTTTCTGAAATGCCATTTAAAGCACCGCGCCAACCTGCGTGAATGAGAGCGACCATGGGACGAATTTTCGAATAACAAAAAATAGGGACACAGTCTGCCGTGCGTATGACAAGTGCCGTATTCGGTTGAAAGGTGACTAGTCCGTCACCATTCATTTTGTTTGGATTGGTCAAAGGCAAATTTGAGATATCAGACGGATTTGTAACATAGTCTGGTAGCCAATGTGAAATCTTTGAGTTCTCAATGAAACCGATATCCCTTTTATGCTCCTGATCGATTGAGATAATTTGATCTGATGGAATATGAGTAAACTTCGAAACTATAATGTTGGTGGCGGCTTGCCAACTTGCAAAATCTGTTGGAAAATGATTTGAATTTGGAAAAGTTAGATCCCATGCCTCTTTACCAAGCGTAAAAGAATGAATCTTTCCATATTCAACTTCCATTGTTTTTGAATTTTCAATCATTGTAAAATCCATGATTCTTATTTATATCCAACTTTCGCTTTTCCAATTCTTTGTAAAGTAAGGAACAATCCCATTTCTCACGAGTACAAAGTGACTGAAACTTTTTTGGATTATATTTTAAAACATAAATTTGCCAGCTAAAATTTCGAAATTGATAGATGATGGAAGGCAAATTCAAATCTGGGAACTTATTTGCGAGAAGAAAATCTATCTCACGAACCTTTAACATTTCTAAGGAAGCGGAGTTTTCATGGCCAACTCTTCCACGGTGTAACCTTCTATTTTCTCTCGCAAGTAAATAGTCAGTAAGTCCAGTCTCGGCTTCCAAGGCATACGCTGGCCTCATAAAATAAATAAAATGTGCCTGCGCTCCATAAAATGCGACTCGAAAGTCACGGAATGCCTCGCCATCATACCCAGAACCAAGTGATAGAGAATTTTCATAAAACATTCTCTCCTCTCCGATCCCATGCCATAACTCTGTTATATTGGGAACCGATCGAATAGGATTTATGTAAATAGCAAGTGAAGAAAGAAATAGAAATTGAATATAAAATGTATTTTTTTTAAAAATCCGATTCCATGTATTTTTGATATTTGATTCGATTTGTAACTCATCCAATTTTGATGAAAAAGATAAATAAAAAATCCAAGATAAAAAAGGTATGATAGGCAACCAAAATCGCATGGCCATAAAATCTCCACCAACAATGATTACATAAAATATATATCCTAATATACAAATGTAATGAATCGAATCAAAAATCAATCTTTTCAAAAAAATAGGTTTTAAAATGAGGATGATTGAAGTAATAAAGATGGGAATATAGAATGGATATGCTCTAAACCAATAGAGCAGATAAAAGAATCCTTGAGAAACATAAGTGCTCCTCCCCGCTTTGGCATAAAATGTATTCGGTAAAAAATCTCCATAATAACTGTATCGAAAGCCAATAGATATCAAAAAAGCTAATCCAATTATGAAAATAAAGATCAGATTCGGAATCAAGTATTTTGGGTCCCTTTGGTTTTGTGCTGTGTTTTCCACGAGGGAATTTGTCTTACTTCCCTTATAAATGGAAAATAAAAACCAAACCAAAAATCCAAATAAAAACAAAGCACCTTCCGGCCGCGTGATAGCCGCAAACAACAACCAAATCCCCGCAATACGATATTTTTTATTCCATTGAACCAAGCCAACTGAAAGGAAGAAGGTAAACATCATCGTTTCAAGCCCAGAGGTAGCAAATAAAATGCCATGGTAAAATGAAGCGAGATGCACGACAAATATCGGTAACACTGTATATGGACGAAGATTTCTTTCCTCACCAAAGAAAAAGATTAGTAGGAATAAAAAAAACAAAATCCCAAAAACTTGAGAAAACACAATCGGCGAATCGAGAACGAATAATGATAAAGAAAGTAGAATTGTCCAAAGAAAATTTGTGTAGCCTTCAACATACTCGCCTACTTGGAAAATAAGTCCCAATCCTTCTCGTAAGTTTCGAGCATAGATGTAAGAAATAAATGCATCGTCACATACCCAACGTTTCATCCAGGATTCATAGATACTTGCAGATATTGCAATAAAGGATAAAATCTTAAATAAATGATTAGAAATAAATTTCATTTATCTAACTCAAAAGAACGGATAAACTCCTCCATTAAAAGGATATGATCCATTTCCGGATTTGGATTTTCTTGAGAAGGTTCATATAGATAATCGTCAAATAAGTGAAAGTCAAATATCTTGAGTTCAAAATCAGGAAGAGTAATGATTAAATTTTCCGAATGCACATCAAAAATCAATTTTTCTACTTCTGCAAGATACTTTGTAACCTCAATGACTCGATTAAAATCAATGGCAATTTTTTTAAGTTTAGATTTTGAGACAACACCAAATCGATGGGAATTAAAGTTCAACTTCCATTTTGGAAACAAGGTATCCATGATTTTAATTTGATCTACCTTTTCGTTGCGAATGGTAAATTCTTTTAAATGTTTCCCTGCAAGTAACAGCTGTTGATCGCAAGGAGTCAGAGAGATAGATGGAATTCTCCAAGGAGTATCGCGATATCTTACGCCCATAAAAAATCGCGTTGGAATCACTAGATCTGGGATCAAAGATTTTAATTTCCAATAGTGTAATCTTTCTAGACCCAACCTGCGAAATTTGAACTCAATTTCATCTTGTGTGGATTCAAATCTTGATTTACCCTGTAAAAAATTTTTAAGTGCTATCTCTTCCTTTTTTAAATACTTTTCAAGGTCACGTCCAACTTCTTTGTACAATGTTCCAAATAAAGCATCTGATGGCAGTTTGGACTTACCTGTTTTTACAACTTGGTTCCAAGGTAGTTTGTATACAAATTTATATGAGCCCCGACCAATATAATCAGCATTTGATAGCGGTAAAAAATTATCTAAAAATTCCCGATGGTACCTATGTGTGATTCGAAACACATGAGAGACTGGGAATGCCCATTCGTAAAATTTACGAAATGGGCCAGATTGTCGGAGAACTTCATCAACAGGAAGGTCCTCAATTGGAATCGGTTCTTCTTCACTCTCTCGTTCTGGATCGTGAAATAACTCTTTGTCTAACCCCTTTTCGAGTAGTTCCAAAAATTGAGGAATTTTACTCCACGGTTGGTTTGAATTCCAGAGAGAAAAAACCTTATCTCGAATTGATTTGAATCTGGATGGTTTTTCCTCTTCTCCCATTTATTTTTCCCACTTCACAACGGCACGATATTCTGTTAGTGGGAGCTTCTCTTCAATCGCTTTCTTCAAATCACTGTCGTTCTTTTCATCATACCACCAATAGTCAGTTGCGAAACTTTCATCTCCATAGATCCCAAGTGGCAAATTGGGTTGACCGAACTTTCTCCAATAAAGTAGTCTAACACTAGGTAAGTGCCAGAGTAAAACATAAGGATGTTCTTTGTAAACCAATCGGTCAATCGCCTTAATGATCTCATTTCTTTTTGATAAATCAAATTCCGTCTTTTGTCGTTCGATCAAATTATCAACAGCGGCCATTTTAAAGCCAGGTAGATTCGGTTGTCCTTCTTCATTCGCATACTTTGAGTGCCACTGAGATTCAGGATCTTTAAACACTCCCGAACCCCATGCCGCCCAAGTCATATCGAAGTCATACTTGTCGACTCTTGCACTCCAAGCGGCTAGATCCAAAGTATCGATATTCGCAGATATCCCCACCTCTTTTGCTTTTTCTAAAAAGACGGTGAAGTATTTCTCTGTCTTTTTGTCTCGATCCAGAATCGTAAAGGTAAACGGTTTTCCATCCTTCTCTAAAATACCTTTATCATTGGGCTTCCAACCTGCTTCCGCCAGAAGCTTTCTTGCTTTTTCAATATTGAATTGGACAGGAGTGTTTGGATTTTTCTCTGAACCTAGATAAAAGTCAGGATAATAGCTGTTTGTGGGATCATATTCACCAAATGCAAGTTTTTTGATCATCAAATCTCGATCCACAAGCAGAGCGATGGCCTCACGAACTCGACGATCAGAAAAAATTTCCCTTCTCGAATTCATCGCCCAACCTTGAAAACCAACGGGTTTTAAGTTAAAAATTCTTTGTTTGGCGATCCATTTTTTTTCGAAGGCCTCCCCTTTGGTTTCTTCAACCCATATATGCGCAGTGTATACGGGGTAAATATCCATATCACCTTTTTTGAAAGCTTGAAGTGCAACAGCCTCTTCGTTGTAAACTTTGTAAACTATCTGATCAAAGTTATTTTTTCCCTTATTGAAAGGATAGGCTCTTTGCCAATAATCACCGCGTCTTTCCAATTTGATATATCTTGACTTTTTGGCTTCGACGATACGATACGGCCCAGACACAACTGGAAATTCAAAATTTTCCTTATTAAAATCTTTGCCTTCAAAATGATGTTTTGGTAAAATAAAGATTGATGAAGCAATATCATTAAAATTATTCCAATGAACTTCTTTAGCTTCAAATGTAACCGTAAACTCATCCTCTTTTATGGGACGACCAAAACGAGAGAGTGAAATTCTAAATACTGCCGTCGCATTGGCTGGATTCATAATCGTATCATATGTAAAAATAACATCATCGGCTGATACAGGTTTTCCATCTGACCACTTTGCATTTTGATCTAAATAAAATGTAAACTTACGTTTATCAGGTGAAATTTTCCAAGACTTGGCTAGATGCGGCATGGTCTCAAGTGTTACTGGGTGATACGATGTCAATGGTTCGTATAACGAAGTGAAAATCCGTGCAGTTGTTGTAAATTGATCCAAATAATAATTTAATGATTTGGGAAATTGATGAGAATAAAACCGTATCCTTCCACCTTTAACGGCCGATGGACTTGCAACAGGGTTTTCCGCTCTCATAAGCTCTGGAATCGAATTTGGGTCACCAGACCATGGAAGATCGATAACCTTTGAAGGAGTGTCAGCTGATTGATCTGTGTCCGAACAGGTCAAGGTGAACGAGAGAATTTGAAAGAGAAAAAGTGAAAGCAGAAAAAGTGACTTGCGCATCGAGATTCCTTTTGTCATTATTTACGTCATCATAAATGAAAGTTCCCTTCCATCAAACCCGCTTATACGAGATCCACTCAAGGATTTTTTGTATTGAAAATGACTGCAAAATTGATACTGTTCCCGAATCTTTTTTTGAATCATTCGCATTCCGAACCTCAAATGAAATCTGGCTTATGGGCATCTGGGCAGAAAGCGAGGCTTCTCAAGGGATTGCGAGATCACATCAGGGCCTTCGTTCCGAATTTCTGAAGGCAAAGAACCCTCTATTTGATTCTGACATTCTAAGTTCTCCTTACGCAATTTATGAATACAACCTAAACCCAAAGATCGCAACAGTTGATAGCCTTTCTAGCTTCCGGCAAAAAATACACTCCTTGGGCAAACAACTCATCTTGGATTTTGTTCCAAATCATATGGCAATTGATACACCCTATCTTGATCTATATCCTAATTGTTTTTATTCTGGCGAGAGTCTTAATCAGAATCATTTTCAACATAAAAATCAAATTTTTGCTCATGGCAAGGATCCCTACTTTGATGGTTGGACAGATACAGTGCAATGGGATTTTTCAAATCCAGAAACGGTTTCTCTTCATATAAAATTGTTATTGGATATCGCAAAACTTTGTGATGGCGTTCGATGCGATATGGCGATGCTCGCATTGCCGGATGTTTTTTTATCAACTCACGGTCGTTTGGGTGTTCCTTATTGGGAAAAAATAATCACAACCGTAAAAGAGCACTACCCAAATTTTAAATTTTATGCAGAGGCATATTGGAATCGAGAGTATGATTTACAAGTTTTGGGATTTGATGCCACTTATGACAAAACTCTTTACGACAGATTGGCTAATGAAAATAAATCTCCCGTTTTCGATCATTTACTTGCCGATTTATCATACCAAAACAAATCGATACGCTTTATTGAAAATCATGATGAAGAACGTGCCTTAACCCATTTTGGTTCGAAAAGTAAAGATTTCTATTCCCTTCTCACTTTTTTGCCCGGTGTCTTACTCAGTTATTTTGGACAAGAACTGGGCAACCAGATCAAACTCCCTGTACAATTAGGTAAAAGAGATTTGGAAATTCCTAATCAAACTATCGTTACATTTTATAATCGAGTATATGAGACTTTAAAATTAAGATCAGAACCGTTGGAAAGGTATTCCCTGGAGATTTCCTATTTTACTGAAGGAAAAATTATCGCATATCTTCTCACTTCTCAAAAATCTAAAGAATTTCTGCTCTGGAATCCCATGCCTCATTTGATGGATGGTAAGGTACATTTTCCATTTGAAATCCAATTGCCACATCAAATAGAAAACATTGTGACGGGAGAGTATTTTCCGACACAATCCCCTGAAGATCTGAAAAATGGGTTTTACTTTAAATTGGAACCAGGCACTGCCCAATGGTTCACTTTTTAACACGTTCCGAAAATATAACTCCATCAATCAAACGAAGGTTATCTAAGATCTCCTTCAATTGATCCAAATGGTCTACTTCTAACATAAATTTGGCGGTTAAGGTTCCATTTGGATGGGAACTTGCACCCGCCTCAAGTATATTTGTTTCCGTATTGGATATACATTCGACCATTGAAAGATAGATTCCTTGTACATCACGAGCCCTTACTTCAATTTGAATCGGGATCGGCTCACCTGGACCTTCCCATCTGACAGGGATGGTCTTCATCCATTCGACTTGTTTTGTCGCAGTATCACAATCCTTTTTGTGAACACTGACTCCCCTACCTCTTGTAATAAAACCGATGATCTCGTCACCAGCTATGGGAGTGCAACAAGATGCAATTCTCACTGGCACATCACTAAAACCTGCCACGGAGATACCATATTCTTTAGGTTCAACTTTGGCACTTCCCGCCTTATTCGGCTTTTTGATCTTTACCTTTTTAATTTCCTTGATCGCATTTTCATCGATGTTATGACTCGTTTGATCAAGGACAGAAGCGATTGTCTCCTTTTGGCTTTCTTCTTGAATCTTTCGGAAGTATTGTCTTAACTTTTGTCTTGCGGAAGGCGTTTTGACAATCCGAAGCCAGATAGGCGATGGTTTTGATGATTTTTCGGTTATAATTTCAACCTGATCACCAGACTTTAGTTCGGTACGCAATGTAACCATACGACCGTTTACTTTTCCACCTCTTGCATGCAACCCAACGTCCGTATGAATACGAAATGCATAGTCCAAAACGGTCGCACCTTTCTGCATTTCGATGATTTCCCCTTTTGGGGTAAAAATGAAAACTTCATCTTCGTGAAGATCATATTGAAGCTCTTCTAAAAACTCTTTTGAATCTAAATTTGGATCTTGCCAGGATTTTAACACTTCCAGCCATTTCAACCGAAAGGCATTTTCAAGCCCTGGTTGCATAGCAAGACTCGTCTTAGATATGTTAGCAGACTCTTTATAGGCCCAATGAGCAGCGATTCCATTTTCTGCAATCGCATTCATTTCTTTAGTTCGGATTTGAACTTCCATAGGACGGCCGTCGGGACCGAATACAGTTGTATGCAGGGATTGGTAAAGGTTAGTTTTTGGTGTAGCAATGTAGTCTTTAAATCTTCCGGGAATCGGAGTCCATAGAGTATGCACAATGCCTAATACACCATAACAATCTTTGATTTCGTTTGCAATGATTCGTACTGCTCGAAGATCAAAGATTTCTGAGAACGTTTTTTCCTTAGTGACCATCTTTCGATAAATGGAATAAAAATGTTTTGCCCTGCCATCAATTTTTGCATCAATACTGATTTCAGCTAATCTCTGCTTGAGTATAATCTTAATTTTTTCTATATACTCGTCACGTTCTGATTTTTTTGCAGCTACCCGTTTTTTGATCTCTTGGTATTCTTCTGGGTGTAAAGCTTGGAATGCGAGATCTTCTAATTCAAATTTTACCTTATAAACACCCAAACGACCGGCAATCGGCGCATATAAAGATAATACTTCTTTTGCGATTCGTTTCTGTTTTTCAGGAGGCTGAAATTTGAGCGTACGAACATTATGAGTTTTATCAGCAAGTTTGATTAACATCACCCTTACATCTTTGATGGTCGCCATTAGCATTTTTCGAATATTTTCTGCGGCTTCCGATTCTTTCGACTGTGATTTGATTTCTGAAATCTTCGTCACACCTTCGACTAAATTGGCAATATCCTCACCAAATTCATCCGCCATATTCTCTTTTGAATACGAGGTATCTTCCACCACATCGTGTAACAACCCAGCGGCAATTGCTCTTTCATCCAATCCAAGTTCATCCAAAATTGAGGCAACATTCATGGGATGAATGATATAAGGCTCACCTGACAAACGTTTTTGGCCGTCATGCATACGATGGGCAACAGCGTATGCTTTTTTTACGAGTTCTGCCTTTTCATTGCCCAATCTTTTTTCAATGGCGGAAAAAAGTTCATCCGAGCCCTGGATATCATGATAGAGTCCCACTATATGATCTCCAAACTGATATCTAAAAACCGTACTGTATGTGTCAAATATCCCATACTCACTCCAATACCTTGCAATTCGGAAAGTGCTTCAAGCTTTGTGGGTGTAATGCCTCCCGAACACTCTATGCGAATTTGTGGAGCAAGGCTTCTGATTTTTTCAACGGCTAGTTTTGTATCCGCCAAAGAAAAGTTATCTAACAGGATTATATCTGGATTCGACTTAATCGCTTCATCTAACTGTTGTAGATTGTCAATTTCTAATTCTACTTTACGATTTGGATGAAGTGCCTTCACAGCATGGACTGCCGACTCAATCGATCCAGCCTTTGCAACGTGATTGTCTTTTAACATTGCCATATCGGACAAATTGATTCTGTGATTCCAGCCACCGCCAGTAAAGACAGCATATTTTGCTAGTTTGCGATAACCTGGAAGTGTTTTTCGAGTGTCCAAAATAACTAAATCTGGATATTTTGAGACCACCTGATACGTATTTGTTGCAATGCCGGAAAGGTATTGTATGAAATTCAATAGAATCCTCTCCATTTTTAAAATGGAGACAAGAGAACCAGAAAGAGTCCCTATCTCAGACCCCTTTTTTAAAATTGAACCATCTTTCAATCGACTCTCATATTTGACTGTTTGGTGGGACTTTTGAATCAAACATTCAATTACATCTGTGCCACAGAGGATGCCGTCATCTTTCGAAAGTAAGATAGCTTTGCTCATCTCTTTGGGAGAAAAAAGAGATTCCGAAGTAATATCCCCAGCTGGCAGATCTTCATCCCAAGCCAACTGAACGAGTGGCATAAAGTCATCGGATCCGATCTTTGTGATAGGTGTTGTATATCCTCTCAGTTCCATTTGTCTCCTTTGGGTAAAAAAAAAGCTGTCCTGTGGACAGCTTTTCGTATGTGACCAGTGTTTGGAATTATTTACCTGGTGGGTTTCCGATCTTCCCTTTTTTGGGAGGAATTTTTAGTTTTTGGTTTGGATAGATGAGATTCTTATTTTTAATCTGTTTTCGATTTGCTTCAAAGATTCGTGGCCATAAGGTAGAGTTTTTATAAACATCTTCTCTTTTCGCAATTCTCCACAAACAATCTGCTGGATTTGATTTCCCAACAGTATATTGTTTCCAACCTTTCCCTAAACTTTTTAGTCTAGAACCAGCTGCTGAGTCAGATCCATCTTCCTCAGAGGATTGTGTAGTATCCTTTTTTTTGTTTTCGGTTCCAACGGTAGAAGTGGTCCCGCGATCTGTTTTCGCTAATTTTGGATTGGATGACTTCAGAGTTTCCACTTGATCAATCGAAATTTCCGCCAATCGAATCGCTTCTTCAGATTGAGAAAGGGAATCCTCATACTTTTCTTGTTCATAAAGATTTGATGAGGAAGTGAGGGATTCATTCGCTGCACCTAGATTTTCTTGTGCGCTCCCGTAGGAATCCTTTGTTGCAGATGCCTTCAGAAGGGTATCAGAATTCAATTCTCCAAAACGTGCATTGGCATCTTCAACGACATCCCTTGCCTGGCTGTTCCTTTCCTTTGCATGATCTCGAACGGATGATGCTAAGAGTGGACCAGAAGCCGCGCGAGCAATTTTGATCTTTTCTTCAGCAGTTTTTAATCGTCCCGCTTCGATATCTGCATAAGCGGATTGAATTCTAGCTTTTTCTTCTTCGACTGAAGGGTTGATTCCGTTGGAATAACGGCTCGCTTTTTGTAGGGTTGCATCCACTTCATCAGCGGATTGGCGAATGCCATCGGATTTTCCCAAAGCGGCTGTCTTTGCATCCATACCTGTCTTTTTTGAAGTCAAGTAAAGTTGGTAGGCTTCCTCGTATTCATTCAATGCTTTGCTGCGTTTTTGTTCTTTAAGAGTTTCATCACTTTCTTCTCTTAAATAAGCGGCTAGTGATTGATCGGCTTCCGTCAATTTGGCATCGCCTGCATCTTTTGCAGCAGTGGCAGCTTGGAAACTTTCAGGAGATGTCTCTGCTGCATTTGCTTCTTCTGCCGCATCAAGGCTTGCGACGGCTTCTTCTCTGGCTTTTGCTGTCAGCTTAGGGAGAGTCTTTTCCAATGCATCGTATGCTTTTGAAATCGCATAGTCTGCGCTCTTTTTTGATTCAGAGGCTTTTTCCTCGGCGGCATAGTCATTCGCTTCGGTAAGGCTCTTACGTGCTTCTTGGAATTCGTCTGGAGAATACTCTCCGGCTTTTAAATTTTCGGCTCTTTCAACCTGCGCCTTGGCAAGGGCAAGTTCTTTCAATGGCAATTCCTGCCCACAATTTGCACTTGTGAGCAAAACGAACGCCATTGTTACAAGCAAGACGGGTGTCTTAAACTTTAGTAACATGATAGTCTCCTATATTATTGAGAAAAGACAGATAGGAAAGAAAGCAGAGGCTTCCCTTCCTACTTGAATGCGGCAGTAGCTTCGTCTTCGCTATCGAAGATTTCAAAGAAAGAGGTAAGTTTTGTGAGTTCAAATACCTTTCGAACTGATCCCGCAACATTGATGATTTTTAAGCCACCTTGGTACTTTTTCAAGTTAGATAAGCTCGATATCAAGGCTCCAATGCCAGAGGAATCGATATAAGAAACTTTTTCTAGATTGATGACGATGCAGTATTTCTGCTCTTCGATCAATTTTGCAATAACATCCTTAATTTCAGGAGCGTTGTAAAGGTCGATTTCCCCGTTTATATCAAGGACTACGATTTTATCTTTTTCCCTTCTAGTGATTTCCATGTGTGTCTAGAGACTCCTCGGTGAAGCTACAATCAATGTAGAAATGACGGTACAATCACACAAAAAAAAAACAGGTACGTCAACCTAATAATTTTAAGAAGCATATAAATTTTTCCAATGCCTGTAAAAAGCCGGAAAATCACCATTTAAGATGGATTTTCGCATTGAGGACATAAATTCTTTCATGAAGTATAAGTTGTGATAGGTGGACAAGCTAAATGCGGTCAATTCCTTCAATTTGTGTAAATGCCTTATGTATCCCAAACTATATGATTTACAGACTTTACATTGGCACTGGGGATCAATTGGGCCTTCTGAGAGCCTAAGAGATTCATTTCTCAAGTTTACCTTCCCGTAGCTCGTAAATACCTGCCCATTCCGAGCATTGCGGGTAGGAAGCACACAATCGAACATATCGATCCCATTCTTCACACCTTCAAGAATGTCCGTCACCGTACCCACTCCCATCAAGTAATGGGGTCTTTTTGGATCTAGACTTGGAGCAAGAGTTTCCAGAACTTGAGTGCATTCATTTCTGGGTTCGCCCACGGATAGACCACCGATCGCGATTCCAGAAAATGGCAAATTTTGCAATTCACCTAAACTCTCTTCGCGGAGTGCCAAGTTCGTCCCACCCTGGACGATACCAAATAAATGCTGGTTCCCCTCGGACTGTTTCCAATGGTCGATCGAGACCTTTGCCCACCGATGTGTTCGGTCGAGTGATTGCCTCAACCTTTCCAACGAACTACCGTAAGGTGCACAATCATCCAATACCATCATGATATCGGATCCAATTGACCTTTGGATATCAATGACCGATTCGGGTGTGAACTTATGATGGCTTCCGTCAATATGCGATTGAAATCGAACGCCATCTGTTTCAAATTTAAATAGGCCTGAGAGAGAAAAAACTTGGAACCCACCAGAATCGGTCAAGATGGCATGAGGGAAGGACATAAATTTTTTGAGTCCTCCAAAGTGGTCAAGCACCTCGGTCCCAGGTCGAAGATACAAGTGATAGGTGTTACCCAGAATCAACCTGTAGCCCATTTCGGTCAGGTCTTCGGAGGTGAGGGATTTTACACTACCTCGTGTTCCAACTGGCATAAAAACGGGGGTTTCTATGGTCACCCCGTTCAGATCTAAGACACCAGCACGAGCGAAGCTATCTGAGTCGGCCTTCACCGATTGAAAAGTAAGAGCCACTATTTATTTTTATTAAATTCGCAAACTTCAAATTTTTGACAGGATGCGTAAATATTCAAACTGTGTCCAGTGATCGTAAACCCGTTCTTTGCTGCCGCATTTCGTTGTAAGGTCTCAATTTGTTCATCGATAAATTCCACAATCCTACCACATTGCACGCATATGATATGGTCATGGTGTTCATGTCCGATGATGTGTTCGTAATATTTGTAATCTTTTCCAAAATCGTGTTCTTCGAGTAGGCCAGCTTCCACCATAATGGATAGGATTCGATAGATCGTGGCCTTAGAGATCCGGTCTTTATTATCCTTCAGTTCGTCAAGGAGCCCTTCCGCAGTGAAGTGGTTATGTGAAGAAAATATTTTCTCGGCAACAAGTAACCTCTGATTTGTAATCTTGAGTCCTTTGTCCTTTAAGTATTTCTCAAACGCCAACATCTCTTTTTTTGTGTCTTCCGATGATTGTTCTTCTAGTGACAAAACCTACCTCCTCTACTCAAATGAATTCAATTCGCTTTCCCTGAAATGGAAAAGTACCACGACCGCTCTGCCTCTTCTGCAATACGTAAAGCCAATACGCGGAGCAATCTATTTTGCGCTTCTATCTCAGACTCTCTGTAACCAAGTTGTGGAGAAAAATATGCTCTACCTGGAATCTCGTTTCTTTCCAGAGGGAGTTTTCTGCCAGATTCACTTTCAACAATCTCGAGTCTCGTTACAACAAAAAGTTCTGATGTCAAGTGCTGGTCCGCAAGATCCATCAAATCACCGACCTTTTGGTAATGCACAATCTCTGCATAAAGACGAAACGATGCCTTGGATTTTTCGCGAGTGGTGAGAAATCTCCCTCTACGATCAATCTCCTCCATGACCATTTGAGTAAGACGGGTATGTATGCCGGCTGAATATGTGTTATTTCGAACATTTTGTATGTATAGAGTTCTCAAATTGTCTGGAACTGGGACTCCATCAATTTTTGGAGGTCGACCTGGTTCGCCCTGGAAAAGGGAACAGGCTGAGATGGACAGGCAAAGAAGCAAGTGAGCAATTTGTTGTAGGAAACGGAGAGACATATTTATCTGCAAACCACCGTCATCGTCACATGGAAACTTTACTTGGCAAACCAAATCCATTGCTTTCCCATTGCCTTTGGGCGCAGGAGATTCTTTGGTTCTGAAAGCATTTACATTCAAATTTAGATTCAACTGGACGCTCTTTTTATCACTTTTATGCCTCTTTAGGATCGCTCTCCATTCCGAAGGTAAAATTCCCAACATACCCAAAGAAGCTGTCGGCTTTCCCCTTCCTTACTATTCACCTGTCACAGGCACCTTTGCAGAAATCCGAAACCACAATCTCCATCTGGGATCGGATTTTAAGTCATATGGGCTAAACGGACATAGCATCCTCGCAACCTTTGACGGCTATGTAGAAGAAATTAATTATTCAAAGATAGGCTATGGTCTATCTCTTAACTTTTATAATCCAAAATATAAAATCAAATCCAAGTATGCTCACTTACATACATTTGAAGGAGAGCTCACCGACTTAGAGCTACTCAGAAAGGCACTCTTTCTTATGGGGGAAAAAGAAGGTTTTTCACTCAAACTTCCGATGGGAATGTTCCCTGCAAAAAAAGGAATGCCGATTGGAAAAACCGGTGAATCGGGTTCGGGTATTTCCCACTTGCATCTAGAATTCAGAACAGAGAAAGGTATAGTGAATCCATTATATTTTCCTGATTTACACCAGAAGGATGTTACGCCACCGACGATCACCTCTCTGCTAATTGAAGCGGAATCATTAAACAAACCACTACAATTTTTTGCAAAAGAAATATCAAAGGGTAAATACCAGTTAGTGGGAGAAAATGGTGAAGAGATTGGACCTATTTCTGTTTTGGGAAAAGTAAAAATTCGTTTGAGCGGGTATGATTTGATTCGTTCACGGAATAAAAATAATGTATATGGTATGGATTTGATTCAAAATGGATCAAAGATATTTGAGCGCCATTTTGACTTTTTATCATTTGAAGAGGGATCAAAAAAACATCAGTTTTATGATATCAATCGCTCATCTTTGTCTCCACCAGTTTACTTTTATCATCTATACGACCAATCTAAAAATTGGAATGAAGAAGGTTACTCTATCCACCTAACTTCAGATACTCTCAACCAAGAAATCAAAATGGAAGCCGGACTCCTAGATGCTACTGGAAATCGTTCCTCAGTAGAATTTAAAATCAAAAATCAGCTGCCTCAAAAATCTGAATCCATCGTAAAACAGCAGACAGGCAAAAAAATATCGTCCCTAGATCGAATTCTGTCCTTTGATGTATCTCAAAATGAATCAACAGGAAATGGATTTGTTTCTATCCAAGTGTTTGAACCAACAGATTCGCTTCCTTTCCAAGTTCCGAAAGGGTTATTACTAAAAAGTAAGGTATATCAAATCACGTCTCAAAATTTTACATGGAAAGGTGAAGGTGCTGGGGAATTCAATGCTTCTCCTCCTGCATCAACAAAAGATTCGCTGTATTTTTGGGATGAGTCGATTCGCAAGTTTTCTACCATTCGCCAAAAACGAAAGGGAAATGGATTTCAGTTTTTTTTAGCAAAACTCGGATACATCATGATTTTTGAAGATAGATCTCCACCTTCCATTGCTCCCATGACTGCACTAGCTCGGCATATAGAACTTCCTGAAGTGAGAAATCATTGTTTTGAAGATAGATATTATGTGCTGAGTGATACTGGAACTGGGTTTAAAAGCACCGTTGAACTACTGATCGACGGTCAATTTTATCCTTATGAATATGATCCTGATCGAACAGCGATTCATGTTTCACTTCCAAAGAGTCTGTACAAAGAAAAGCCCTATCTCCTTTTGGAAGTTAGGGCCTTTGATTATGCGGGCAATGAATCAGAACCGTATTTGGATCTGATTGCAACCAGCGGTTGGAAAAATGATCCTTACGCCTCTTGTCCACTCATAGAGTAACGAGTGATTTCCAAAACTTCATAAACAGTATCGGTTGAACCAAAGAGTAGCGTGGCTTCATTTCCAACGTTCTTTCCGAGCAAAGATTTTGCAAGAGGCGAATTATAAGAAATAATATTTCTTTCTGTATCCGCATCCCATGCACCTAAAATTGAATAAGTCACTATCTCACCAGATTGTTTGTTTTTCAACTTCACTGTAGAGCCAATGCCAACTTTGTCAGTTTTTACTTCACTTAAATCCAAGATCCTTGCACTTTTCAACTCGGCTTCTAAACGTTTGATAGCCGCCTGCAATTGAACTTGTTTCTCCATCGCGGCTTTGTACTCTGCGTTTTCACGTAAGTCACCTTTCTCTTGTGCCTCACCGATATCACGAGAGTTTTCTACCATTTCGACATTGACTAAATGTTCAAAATCAAGTTTCTTAGCGTTGAACGCTTGTCTTGTGACAAGAACCACATCGGACGGAAGATTTGATAATGGATCATCATCTGCTTCTTCTTCACCTTGGTATTCATCCCAAACAATGTTTGGTTTTACTTCATTGATAAGGCTAAGCAACTGGTCTTTTTCTAGATCAGTTACATACGGAACTTCTCTAAATAGTGCATAAAGTTTTCGCACATATTCATCGTCTTCACGTTCCAAAGTTTCTCTTAACAAAGTATTGTCTTTACCAAAGAGGATATCCATTGCTTGGTTTTTAAGCTTGGTTCCCTTATCTTCAATCTTTGCAAGTGGTTTCAAAATACGGAATACTCGTAGGACAAGATTGTCTTCCGAGACATTCATCCAATCATACTTCCAAGTGTGAGATAAGATCGACTTGGCCACCCAAAGAAATACTTCCGGATGTTCTTTTGATTTGTTGCAGGCTGTTTCTATGAAGAGGTTGATTTCAGCAAACTTCTCGTCAGATACCAAATTTTGGAAGACAGATCGATTTACTTTAACCGGAACTTCAAAAAGAAGTCCAACAAGGATATCGATTGCCTTCGGGTGGTATTTGCGAATGAGATCCTTAAACCCTTTTTTGATATCCGTGTTTTCAAGTGATTTTGAAATCTTGAGAGCATCCTCTTTGCTGAGTGATTGGATGATCGATTGGAGTTCTGGTTCACGGATTTGGTGTTGGAACTCCTCACTTGGCCATGCATCACTTGCTTCATTCAGATACAGATAAGCAGAGAGTCTGCGGATAGGATCCTTTGCAGTCTCCTCTTCCACATAATGAGAGATAAAAAATTCACCAGCTTCTGAAGCCTCGTCCGCATCTCTAACGGCTTCCATGGCGATCTCCAACTTCTTATTGAGGTCGGCTGTTGCTTGAAATTTTTGTGTGAGAGTTTCTGAGTGAGTGATCGGTTTTTCGTGATATACGATTTCATCCTTTTTCTTAGGATTCATTCCGATGTTGGCTTCTTTTTTAAGAACCGACTTCACCTTTGCCCACCATTTGGACCATTCTTCTGCTTTGAGGAATGTTCCGATAAGCTCGTTTTTCATGTCAGCAACCATCATACGGTTGTCATATGATTTTAAAAGCTCTGTTAAAAATTCAGGTAACTTATCACTGAATAAGGATCTTACTTCATCCTTGTTTTCATAGTGATGAACCCAAATATGATCCTTCTTCAATGGTTTCAAGGAAGTGATGGCCATTTGGATGGAAAGTTTGTGTGCCTTTTTTTCTTCAAAGTCAACAAAGATGGAATCACCCGTTTGAGAAATGGAAGTGATCTTACCTACTCCCCAATTTCTGTGCATTACGTAATTGTCTGTGTCGAAAACAATGTTTCGCTCGAAGTTTGTAATACAGACTTTTACAGGCTTACGATTGTTACCCAATTCACTCATTTTGAGAAAATCTTCAAGTAACGAGTGATTTGCGTATTTTTGTTTGTAGGATCGAATGAGTTCGTTTCGAGCCTTTTGTGATGCTGGTTCGTGTTCTAGGATTTTCTTTAAGAAATAAATCACACGATCCCAATCTTCCATCGCCTTGAAAGGTTCAACTAACGGATATAAGAGACCAACTAGACGAGTTTTTTCGCGGTGACCAAGAAGGATTCTTTCGATTTTGTCGAAGAAGGTCACATCTTCATAATTATGTTGAACGAGAATCGCCCAGATCTCTTCCATCTGTGGGTAGTCTTTGTTTTTTGCAAAGATCTCAGCGGCTTGTTTGAGATAGGAAATCGCCTTGGGTCTGTCCTCTTCCATGATGGTAAGGGCATATTTTTTGGCGATCTCAGGGTTCTTTTTATCTTTGAGTGCGAGTTTTTCGAGTACTACTTTGAGCTCTTTATTTTTTTTGAGCTTATCTAGTGCTTCTGCTTTGACACGAAGGGCTAGTATCAAATCTCCAAATTTAAGGATGGAGTCTGTGATGTATTCAATGATCGTCCACTTTCCATGTGCTTTGAAAGAATCTAACAGATTTTTGACGAGATTTGCATCTCCCATCGGGTCTTCCATAAAAGAAAGAATCATAAGCATGTACTTTGCCGAAATGGACTCAGGATGCTCTTTGAAATGGTCTTCTATTTTCTGTTTTGCAACGGGAAGTGTGCCCTCTGCCTTATAAGCTTCTATGATGTCATCATAGATCTTAAACTTGGAGGCTGGTACAGAACTCGCATCGGCGCGTACGTATATTTCTTCGTTAAAAAGCGATGTGAGTTTATCAGAATCGGCTGTTTTGTTCGATTTGTCTTCGGTAATAGTGTCGGGCATGAGAAGAATCTCCCTCTTCGAATTTCCAATAAAGGGTGGTCAATGTTCCAAACGTTGTTACGGTAAATTTAGCGATGAATCCGCAAAAAGAACAGTCCTATAGATAGAATTTGAGAACCATGTCATCTTGTAAAGTATAAAAAAACCCAGCCACAAGGACTGGGTTTCTGGGGATGGAAAGAAAATGGGTGAGTTTATTTTCCTTGAGTGCTTCCGCCACATTCGCGAACTTTCGCTCCTGTAGAAATGGCTCCCGATTTTTGTAGCATTTGCTCCAATTTGATCTTTTGTTTACAATCCTCTTCATCGAAATCGAGATTTGCACCGTCAAAATGGACTTCAAATGTATCCGCAAGAACTCGTAGCTCATCAAAAAACAAATACACTGCCTCAGATCCAGTTTGTGGATTTGAGCGTATTTTAAACTGCTTGAAGATCAAGTTTCGAGTCGCAGGGAATGCCACTGCTTCTTGAGGGATTCCAGAAGGAATGTCGATTTGAAGTGGTCTCCAACCAACAAAATCCAAAGATCCGAACTGAAAAATGTGGCTGTTGCCATTATAATCTTCCAACCAACCTTCGAGGTTGTATTCGTTTCCACGTCCCAAAACCCAAACAGAAATCGCTTTTACGTTTCCTGGAGTTTCAATTCCGTAGATTTTGTCGAATTTTTTGGTGTTATTGTCATCAATGTACGGCCTTGGACGAGTGATTTCGTATTCAGGAGTTCTTGGAGGACGCACTGTCACAACATTATAACCTGGATAGGTGAACTGGAACTTCACACCCAAAACTTTCGCGTTAGCTGGGTCTACGTTCTTTACGTCAGTAGGTTTGCCTGGGACAAGTTTAACTTCTCGCATCACGAGCGGAGACTTAACTGGATCATTGAGTACGGGAGTGTATTTGTTGTTCTCATCATACTTCATATCTCCAGTGCCATCTTTGTTGACGCCGTCTTTGTCAGTTGATAGTTCCCAACCGTATGGTGCCGCGGCAACAGGATTGTCCCAAGATTCAATGGTGATCGCTTTCAATTCCATGGAAGTGATATCATTTCCATTGGATGTTGCGACTCCATTTGTGATTCTATATTGTGCTTGAGCAAAGCCCGTCAGAGCGATCGCTGTAATTGTAACAAGCGCAAGGGTTGTTAGTTTTCTATTTTCCATCATGAATACCTTATGCCCTTTTTACCAGTTGTCCTTGATTTCTGAACCAGGGTATTTAGATTCCGAGCGATCTGCACGAACTTGCAAATCATCCACATAGAAATAAAAATCACCTGCCACTTCGTGGTTGTCAGATGTAACAAACAACGATACAAAATGTAAATTTTTATCAAGTAATGCAAAACGCGTACTTTGAGGTATATATCCTGGAATCGTAGCGGTAAGCTTTCTCCATCCAAAAAAATCTAGCTTACCAAGACGCACATTGTGAGTGGTATCTTTGTAATCTCGAAATTTTGCAAAGAGAGTGTGTCTGTATTTGCGTCCTAGAACCCAAACAGATATCTGTCTTACTTTACCTTTGATGATAAATTCATGCGGCGGATACAACTCGACACGATCGAATCCCTTAGCGGCAAAAAAAGTTTTTACCCCAAGAATGTGATTCTTTTCTATCTTGTCGCCACCGTTATCTGGCACTGTTTTTTCATCAAAAACGTCTTTCATAAGCCCACGTTGAACGAGCTTAAGTGTTTTAGTTTCGCCAAGAGGAGTGGTAGATTTGACTCTCCAATCCTCAGATTCTTCAAAATCATCTAAAATGATTTTTCTTAGAGGGCTATCCTCGTCGTTAGCTGCTACTTGCCCGCCGGCAGGGCTTTCCGCCTGCGCATACAACATTCCTATTGAAAGGAACAGAGCTAACATCAGCTTGGTCATTCCTATTTTCCCCATGAAACTCACTCCTAAAAGGCTCCTAGACCGGGTCTTTCGTAATATCATTATCGGATATTTGGCTTTTGAATTGATACAAGATTTCGATCATTCGATCGATTCCTTCTGCGGGAAGAAAAATCGATGACTTTTTGCTATTCGACCATTCCGAAACCTTCAGATAAAAGCCAGCCTGGTTTTTCTTTAAATCCACCAAGAAGGTCTTATTCTGAGTCACGATCTTCTCGGTTAGGATTTCGGGGTCCACCATGCATTCCTTCTCCCTGCCTACAAAGATTATCGGTATCCTGCAACCATTCCTTAGCTGTAATAGAAAGAATCAAGGGAATGGAAAAGGTTTTTTCGTGAATCAGGTAGAAAAAATATACGAAATCTTAATATCTCACTCTTTTTTGAACAATTCTCTACGCAAACCGCTTTCTTAGCTCGCGGGCATATGTTAAATCGTTTGTCAATTTACGAAGTCGTTTGATGTAATAATGTGTTACTTCTTTGTAAAACTTTGTTTCCATCATGGGATATTTCGTGAACATATCTTGCAAATCATGGTAACGAAGCTCGTAGAGTTCACAATTTTCCATGGCTTCCACTTTGGCAGATCTCTTGTCACCATCAAAAAATGGTAATTCTCCAAAATGATCCCCTGCGGCTAAACTCACTAAATTGATATCATCCCCTTGGGTAGTGGCAGCAGAAATTTGTAATGTGCCATACTTTACGATAAACATGGACTGGGCTTCTTCACCGATATCATATAAAACATTGCGAGGTGGGAGGTGTATATCGTGTATTTTTTCTGCGATGTGTAACATCTCGTCTTGGTTTAGGGTGTGGAAGAGGTAGATTTTTTTCAAACTCTCAACTTTGGGATTCATCAAAACTCCTAGATTTCCGTATGAAATTGCGACTTTTTATCATTTTGGCAAGAGAAAAACTACAGAAGAAATATTTTCGAGTAGAATTAGTACCTTGCCTGAAGTTTTCTTGTTTACTGAGAAGAAATGCATTCAAAGTGCAAAAGGAAATTGTGGAATGAATCCCAAAAAAAAAGTCATCCTCGTTGAAGACCATGCAGTTACTCGTGTTGGAGTAAAACATGTTGTAAATGCATCAACGGAATTCGAGGTCGTTGGAGAGGCTGAACATTCTAGCCAAATTGCCCCCCTTCTCGCTGAAAAAGCTCCTGACTTTATGCTTTTGGATCTCCGGATTCCTGGTGAAAACGTATTAAATCTTGTAAAGGATTGGAAAAAGTCTTATCCAAACTTAAAAGTCGTGACTCTAACGATGCTGGATGAACAAGCAATCGTACACTCCGCGATTGAAGCAGGTGTTGATGGATATTTGCTAAAGTCCGATGATCTTTCTAGCCTAACAAAAAGTTTAACTGAGATCGCTTCCGGTAAAACAGTATATTCGAAAAATCTAAAGATGAGTTTTACTCGTAGACCTCAAGATGGACAAGTTGCAAATAAAAAAGAAAAACAAATTTTAACGCTGCTTGGACAAGGTAAAACGTATCAAGAGATCGGGACGGAAATCGGTTTATCTAAAAGAACTGTAGAATACCATGTTGGTAGACTGAAAGAACGATTTTCGTCCAAGACGGTTGCCGAACTCATTGGACGCGCCAAAGAACAAATGTTAATTTAGTATTTCTAAGAAATCTCTAGTAGTTTTTTTATTTCATTTAACATTTTTTCGTTTGATACAGTTTTTCTCAGAAAGCTATCTCCTCCTATTTTTTTTAACTCCATTTCTAATTGATTTCCCGTATGGATGTCTGTCATTGAGCTAGATAAAAGTAGGGATTTTATATCTAAAAAGTCTCCGTTGGCATATAACTCTTGCAACACCTGCAATCCATTTTTTTCGGGCATCGAAAAATCAAGAATGATAAGATCTGGCTTTAATTTTGGGATGGAGCTGAGAGCGTGATCAGGGTACTCCTCTTCCCAAATGACGCATGGCAATCCTTCCAGCAGCTTTCTCAACGTTTTGCGGTAACCTGGATTATCATCCAGAATCATCACAACCTTATCGAAATTTGGTAATTTAAAAGTGAAGGTAGCTCCCTCTCTATCCCTTACTTCTGCACTTAAAGAACCCCCATGCCTTTCTGCAACTTCTCGACTGAAAGCAAGACCGATGCCAGCTCCGATCTCGCCCGCAGTTCCTTTTCTCAGATATAAAAATCCTTCTTCAAAAATTTTTTCAGTCCACGATTCGGGAAATCCGATTCCATGATCACTTACGCGGAATATCCAATAACCTTCATTTTCTAAAATTGAAATTTGAATCCTTCCTTCCATGGGTGAGTATTTAATTGCGTTGTTTAGAAGATTCCAAATCAAATGTTCAATCAAATGCGGATCTCCAATGCCGACATTCACCTCGTTCATCGTGAGATCGAGCGATATCCTTTTTGCATCGAGTAAAGGTTTTGCCTTTTCTTTTACTGAAAGTACTATATTAGAAAATTCAAACAATTGATAATCTGGGAAAATAGTAGTATTTTGAAATCGAGAGTATTGTATCAATTCTTCAACCATAAAAAGCACACTTTTTAGAACCTGGGATGCTTCTCCTAGCACTTGTTTAGCTTTAGTTGGAGATAGACTTGGGGGATTTGACGTAAGAAGATCAACAACTGAAGAGATACCAAACAATGGTGAGCGAATATCGTGAGAAACAATAGAAATGAACTTATCTTTTAATTCGGATGCTTTTTCAGCCTTTTCCTTTTCTCTTTTTAGCTCTATTGTCTTCCAATCAATTTCATTTTGTAGATTGAGAGTAAGATACTCTGTAGTTTCCCAGGCATAAGAATTTCGGCTCGCGATAGCGGCCGCAAGACAAAGTGAGTAAAAACAAAATCCATACTCGCTAATTAGAGGTAGCGTAGATCTACTAAAGAATACGAGGGAATCATAAATCGTAGTGAATAAAATGGTAAGTGTAGCCAAAAGAAACACGAGCCCGACGTAATGTTTATCTCTTTCCGAGGTTTTTAAGAACCTGATCACAAAAAACAATGAGTATAATAACAATACAACCATATACCCTTGGGTAAAAAATAGAAACTTTGTATAGACGAAGTACGGACTAAAAAGTGTTATGATCAGTAGCAAAAAAGGGACGACCAAGTAATAGTAGATAACTTTTTTTTGAACGACAGTATTAAAGAACTGATAAAAGAAATTGAGTGAGCATATTTCCAACACGATAAATGCCAAATATTCGATCCGAATCTGGATCATCTCCATGGTATCACTCGGCTCAAACCAATCACGCGTCAGACGCTCAAACAAAAGATAACGAATGAGCCATGAGAGACAAATAAGAGCATAAAAAAGTGTAAACTTATCTTTAGTTCGGTGTAAAAACAGAATCAAATGGTAGATAAAAAGAACGAAGAATGTTCCGACAAAAAACATCTTTTTTCTTTCTTTGTTGCGCAATGATATGAGTGTTTTTTTGGCTCCTCCCATATAAGGACTGTAATATGGACCACCACGTGAGTACAAATAATTTGAAACTTGTAGATATAGCGTTGTATCGGGATAAAGGCGAAATGCCCTGGCAGACTCGGTATAATAACCTATACTCTCCTCTTTAGTTGTTGATAGTTTCCCAGAAGATCCTAATTCAACGAGCCCTCTTTCCTTACTTAATGCAAAGATTTTGTAAGCAGAGGATGCCTCTTTCAAATAAATCATTAGATTTCCCTGAGATTCAGAGATTAACTTCAGTTTATATGTTACAAAACCTTCCGCTGGTAAATTCTGATTGATCCAATACCCTGGTATAGCCAATGGAATGGGAGTTTTTTGATCCAGGGCAATAAACTCTTCCTGACGGACTGGTAATTCTCCTGGATAAGCATGCCACTCACCTGACAAGGCAAACATATCCAACTGCTCGATATCGATACCTCTCAAATCCAATACTCCGGGTTCGGTAATTCGAACGGTTCTGTCGTAGGTATTGTTTTCTCTGCATCCAAATAGGAGAAGAAAGATAAGCGGAAGTAAGGCAAACATTCCTTTAAACTCTGCCGTTGAGAGAATAGAAAGCAACCCTATTTTAGTGAATGATTTCCGATCTTTGCTTGCCAAGAGATGCTTCCTTAACCTTCAATACATAAGTTAAGGAAAGATACGATGGCAAAAAAACAAAGCACAGATTTCATACAATCAATTGCAGACGGATATAAATCAAAGGGTGACTCAATTTTTTTAGGTGCTGGTATGCTGGGTGATTCGGTCGAATCTGATGCTAGAATTTCCATCCCTCTCGCTACATTAAATCGTCACGGACTGATTGCGGGTGCCACAGGGACAGGCAAAACAAAAACATTACAACTGCTAACTGAAAGTCTTTCCAAATCAGGTGTTCCTGTTTTACTTATGGATATAAAAGGTGATCTCTCTGGTATCGCAAAGCCAGGTGAAGGAAATGAAATCATAAAAAAGCGAGAAAGTGTGATCGGTTATGAATGGAAGGAGGAAGGTTTTCCTGTCGAATTTTTAAGTATGTCTGAGGCATCCGGTGCTAGATTGAAGGCGACTGTCTCTGAATTCGGTCCGGTTTTGTTTTCACGTATTCTCAGCCTTAACGAAACACAAAGTGGAGTGATGTCGTTAGTATTCAAGTATTGCGATGATTTAGGAATCCCTCTTCTCGATCTAAAGGATATCAAAAAAGCCCTACAATACCTTACAAATGAAGGCAAAGAAGAAATTGAAAAGGAGTATGGAGCCATTTCATCTACCTCAACCTCAACAATACTTCGAAAAATAATAGAACTAGAAAGTCAAGGTGCCGAAATGTTTTTTGGCGAACCTTCATTTGAAGTGGAGGATCTTTTATCAAAAGATTCCAAAGGTTATGGAACTATCAGTATCATCCGTTTAACGGATATTCAATCCAAACCAAGATTGTTTTCAACATTTATGCTTTCCTTACTTACCGAAATATATGGAAATTTTCCGGAAGAAGGCGATTTAGATGCTCCGAAGCTTGCGATCTTTATTGATGAAGCACACCTAGTTTTTGATGAAGCATCCAAAGCCCTTGTCGATCAAATAGAATCAATGGTTCGTTTGATTCGGTCAAAAGGTGTGGGTATCTATTTTTGTACTCAATCTCCAACAGATATTCCCTCGCCTGTTCTTGCTCAACTTGGCTTAAAAATCCAGCATGCGCTAAGAGCATTTACCGCTAATGACCGAAAGGCGATTAAACAAGCCGCCGAAAATTATCCATCTACCGATTTTTATGATGTGGACGATGAGATCACCAAACTAGGAATTGGTGAAGCATTTGTTACGGCATTAAATGAAAAAGGTATCCCTACTCCACTCGTTCGTACGATGTTAGTTCCACCCTCTTCAAGGATGGATATTTTATCCAAGGAAGAATTGGAAGAAATGATCGGTAGATCAAAGATAGTTGCGAAGTATGCCAAAGAAATCGACAGAGACTCTGCCTACGAAATCCTCACCAAAAAAATTGCAAGTCTAGCTGAAGGAGAAGAGGAGCTGGAAGTAGAAGAAAAGGGCACATCGAGCAAAAGGTCAAAACGCAAGGCAGAAAAAGAAGATCCAAGTATGATGGAAACCATTTCCAAAAATCCGCTAGCTCGGGAAGTGGGTAGAACCGTTGCCCGGGAAGTCACGAGAGGACTGCTTGGCATGCTCGGGATCTCTTCCACCAAAAAAACGAGACGTAAAAAATCGAACCTTTTCGGATTTTAGCACTCTAGCCTTCTAAGTGCTTGACAAAATTCGCTCCCTATTTCATCATGGCGTCATAGGTTAGCACTCACCGAAAGGGTCTGCTAACCCATAAACCAAGAAATCAATAAATAGAAAGGAGACTGACCTATGTCATCGATTAAACCGTTGGGAGATAGAGTAGTTGTTGAGCCTAAAAATGAAGGCGAAGAAAAAATTGGATCCATCATCGTACCAGACACTGCAAAAGAAAAACCACAAGAAGGTAAAGTAACTGCAGTCGGACAAGGCAAGTATGAAGACGGCAAACTGATTCCACTCGAAGTAAAAGTGGGAGATACCGTTCTTTACGGAAAGTATTCCGGAACAGAAATCAAACAAGGTGGGAAAGACTACCTTATCATCCGTGAGAGCGACATTCTCGCAATCGTTTCTAAGTAATACAAGGAACAAAAAAGGAATCAAACATGGCTAAAACAATAGAATTTGACGAAGCAGCACGTAGAAAATTATTATCAGGCGTAAACAAGCTTGCTAACGCAGTTAAGGTGACACTTGGACCAAAAGGTCGTAACGTAGTGATCGACAAAAAATTTGGCGCTCCGACAATCACGAAAGATGGTGTAACTGTAGCTAAAGAAATCGATCTCGAAGACGCGATTGAAAACATGGGCGCTCAAATGGTGAAGGAAGTTTCTACAAAAACTAACGACATCGCGGGTGACGGAACTACAACTGCAACGATCCTTGCACAAGCAATCGTAAACGAAGGTTTGAAAAACGTAACTGCTGGTGCAAACCCGATGGCACTCAAACACGGTATCGACAAAGCGGTAATCGCGGCTGTCGAAGAGATCAAAAAAAGAGCGATCAAGATCAACAGCAAAGCAGAATACGCAAACGTTGCAACGATTTCAGCTAACAACGATCCAGAGATCGGAAGCCTTATCGCACAAGCTTTTGACAAAGTTGGTAAAGAAGGTGTGATCACTGTTGATGAAGCAAAATCAATCGAAACAACACTTGATATCGTAGAAGGTATGCAATTTGACAGAGGATACATTTCTCCTTACATGGTGACTGATCCTGAAGCAATGACTGCAACTTTCAATGATCCATTTATCCTTATCTATGATAAAAAAATATCTTCGATGAAAGATCTTCTACCTATCCTTGAGAAAATCGCTCAAGCAGGAAGACCTCTCGTCATCATCTCAGAAGAAGTGGAAGGCGAAGCTCTTGCAACTATCGTTGTAAACACACTTCGAAAAACCATTCAGTGTGTGGCCGTAAAAGCTCCTGGTTTCGGTGATCGCCGCAAGTCTATGCTTGAAGACATCGCTGTCCTCACTGGCGGACAAGTAATTTCTGAAGACCTCGGAATGAAACTTGAAAACGCTGATGTAAAGATGTTAGGTCGTGCAAAAAAAGTCGTAGTAGACAAAGAAAACACAACCATCATCGAAGGTGCTGGAGCTTCTAAAGACATCCAAGGCCGAGTCAACCAAATCAAAAAACAAATCGAAGACACTACTTCTGATTACGATCGTGAAAAACTCCAAGAACGCCTTGCAAAACTCGCAGGTGGTGTTGCTGTGATTCACGTAGGCGCTGCTACTGAAGTGGAAATGAAAGAGAAAAAAGCTCGTGTAGAAGATGCACTTTCTGCAACTCGCGCAGCTGTTGAAGAAGGTATCGTTGCTGGTGGTGGACTCACACTACTTCGTGCACAAGATGCAGTCAGAGCTCTTAAACTTGTAGGTGACGAACAAACAGGTGCAAACATCATCTTACGTGCATTAGAAGAACCAATCAGAATGATCACTTCCAATGCTGGTCTTGAAGGATCTGTAATCGTTGAACAAGCGAGAGCAAAATCTGGAAACGAAGGATTTAACGCACTCACTATGGTATGGGAAGACCTTATCAAAGCTGGTGTTGTTGACCCTGCAAAAGTGGTTCGATCTGCACTTCAAAATGCGGCATCCATTGGAGCAATGCTTCTCACAACCGAAGTTACCATCACTGACAAACCAGAGCCAAAAGACGCTGGTGGCGGAATGGGCGGCGGTATGGGAGGAATGGGTGGTATGGGTGGAATGGGCGGCATGATGTAATTCGGAATTCCGAAGCATCAAGCTCATCTTTACCGATGAACCCAAAAGCTCGGGAGAAATCCCGGGCTTTTTTTGTCATATCCCTCGCGATCACATGATCTTATTTTTTCTTCGCTTTTCTTTGTTTGTCTTTTTTTCGTTTGATGATGCGAAGTCTTTCTAAATCGTCCTTACTTCCTTCAACACCAAATTTCCATTCAGCAATCTTTTCACATAACAAGGCTCTTGCTTTGTATCGATTCAGTCCTTGCGTTCGGTAGATGGAGCATTTAATGAATAGTCCAGAAGAACTATGAACTAAGTAAACTGCCGTCGCCACCTTATTGACATTTTGTCCTCCTTTTCCTGAAGAACGAGTAAATGTCTCAACGAGGTCATTTTCAGAAATGCCTAATTCCGACATACGTCTGATGAGTGCGGCATTTTTTTCAATCGAGACAGGAAAGGACAAGGACATGTCGAAGGTCTCCTTTAAGGAAACGCCACTGGAGACCAATGGCTTTTTTAAGGGCTATATTTGATTGGAAGTTGACTCAATCGCAAGGATTCTTCTACGTAAGTCGGATGCGTCTTCATATTTTTCAACTTGTATGGCATTAAATTTTTGAATATAAAGACTAACAAGCTCGTCGCCAACCTTTCCTGGATAACTAAGAGCTTTTTTAAAATTATCAATGTCAAGCTGGGGGTGATGGCTGTGAAAATAGTCTACGATACGATCCACTTTTAGCCGAGTTGCTTCTCTAGCAATTCCAGAGGAGCTACGAAATTCAATAGATAGATTTGCAAGGGCTTCTAATGGCTCATTGAGACCATCTAACTTAGAATCTACATGAGCTGCCATATTTTTTTCTTTCGCCTTACAAAACTCAACATATCGCATAACCATGGCATTGAATTGTTCCATACGTTCTTGGATGTATTGATTGCCTTGTTCTTTATTTTCAGGCATCTGAAAATCTGGCAATTGAACAACATCATAGAGGTTGATGTTGTCAGATAAAACTTTCATTAGTTCTTCTTTCGAAGAGAGACCCACTGGTGGAAATGTGACAACTGGGTAGTTATCCCCTATTTTGAGGAAACTCACTACAACATTGGATGCAATGATCTTTCCGCCAGGTGCAATCGGGTTTTCGCCGAAGACGTGACAATAGGCAATTAGATTGCCAGTGGGATTGGGTTTGGAGCCTCGTTCAAAATTCATAGAGTTCTTAGGTTAGACTAGATCAGTCTCAAGAAGAAACAAGTGATTTTTAATCTTCCCATAGTGCTAATTGTGCTTCTAAGTTGGAAATGATCTTTGCATACGAGTCGATCAGTGCGCCCTTTTCTTCTGCAATGACAGCAGGTTTGCCCATTTCCCCAGATTTCATTATGGTTTCGACAAGTGGAACTTGGCCGAGCTCTGGCACGCCCAAACTTGTCGCAAGTTTACTGCCTCCACCTTTGGAAAATACATCGGTAACATGTCCACATTTGGGACAGGCAAAGCCAGACATATTTTCAATGATACCAAGAATCGGCACCTTCACTTGTTTGAACATACCCGCTGCTCGTCCCGCATCAAGAACAGCCACCTCTTGCGGGGTTGTTACAATCACTGCACCGTCAAGATCCACAAGCTGTGCCAACGATAATTGTACATCACCCGTTCCTGGAGGTAGATCTATCAAGAGATAATCTAGCTCACCCCAAACAACATCGTATAAGAACTGTTCTATGGCTTTCCCAAGCATGGGTCCGCGCCAAACTACTGGTTGGTCTTCTGCAACAAGGAAAGAAAAAGAAATAAGTTTGATGCCATGTTTTTCGAGTGGATAGATCTTATCTTCTTCAGATTTTAAGGCGACTCGACCACTGACTCCAAACATCTTTCCGAGGGAAGGTCCGTAAATATCTGCATCCAGTATCCCAACCTTTTTTCCACTTTTAAGTAGTGTTGCGGCAATATTTGCGGTTACAGTAGACTTGCCTACCCCGCCTTTTCCTGAACCGATTGCTATGACCTTTTTGACTCCAGGGATTCGATTGCCATCTTCCATCTTCATGGATTGATTCACTTCGAATTTGATTTTGACTTTGCCTACCGATTCTAGTTTCGAAACCAACTGACGGATTTGAGCTTCCAATCCAATTTGCAATCGCCTGTCCGCATTTGGTGTTTGGACCGTGATTTCTATTCCTTCCTCATTGGGTTCTACTTTCGATACCATACCTAAGGTCACGATATCTTTTTTTAACTCAGGATGTTTCACCTGCATCAGTTGTCTTTGTATATTAGAAAGATCGGGTTTTGACTGGGACATTCAATTTCCTATAGTTTATATTTGGCCTGAATCTTCTTCATAAATCAGAAGCTCGGTTTCCAAAAAAGATTTTGATAAAAGATGATATGACATTCGCTTTATATCCACATTTCCAGAATCATCAAGATCCACAATGTGAAAACCACACGAATGGCTGGAATCTGAAAGCCTTGTGCTGGAGGCGGAGTTGATGGCGAAGTATGGCGCAAGCTTTCCAGGTTTTTTGACCCAATTTGAGTGGGAATGACCGTGGAAATAGATGGATGGGGGATTCGTTTTGAGACTCTCAGCAACCTCGCTTCGATTTACCATCTTATGCCCGTTAGATTCGAGATAAAAACCTGGATTCCAGATAGGATGATGACATACCAAAATGTAACCCGGTTTGACTTCTTGTTTCGTTTGTTCAATGATTTTTAGATCAATAAAACCGTGAGCCTTTGCCACTGGGAGGGGTTGATTGGAATCCCAGCCGATCAAAGTTTGCCCAGAAATCTTTTTCATTCGAAGGTAACAATCATTAGATAAACTTTCACCGATGAATGGCGAAAAAAAATTTTCAAAAAGTGGCTCCGGCACGATGGACTCTTTTTTGTAACGATCGTGATTGCCTGGTATCATAAATGTCCGTTCATCCAAAATAGGCGCGAGCCAACTTTTTGCCGCTCGGAACTCTTCTTCCACCGAAACATTGGTGATATCACCAGAAATAATGAGTGCATCATAATCCATATTTCGAATGTGGGAAATCAAGGTTTCAATCAAAGTTAGGTTGTGTTTTTTCCGCCGACGTAGATAGTAATTTGCATATCCGATGATCGACTTTCCCTTTAAAGAAAAAAAAGGTATTGAGGTCGGAAAGTGCAGATCCGAGATATGAACAATTCTCATTCCGAAAGTTCCAGTATTCCTAAAATCTCACCTTTTGATACGACGGAACCTGCCCGAACGATGATATCTTTTAGAATTCCCCGATGAGGCGATTCTACTGGAAACGCAGCCTTATCTGTAACGAGTTCAATGACCTCATCACCAATTTCAATCTGGTCACCGAGACCAAAGCTCCAACGCACAAGTTCGATCTTTTCTGTCTCACCCAAATCTGGTGTCTTAAGTAGAAACTCTTTCTTTTCCATATCCCCTCTAGCAAATAGGAAAACTGGTTTACAAAACCATCTTTCTATAGTTTTTATACATAAAAGTTCTGAATCACTACATGGGAAACGAGAAAATCAAATTTAAAGGTCAGGAAATTTTAGAAAATCTTGATTCGATTCTAAAAAGAAAGTCCTTTCATTTTGAATTGAAAGGACTCACAAAGTCGACGAGAGATATCATCAACCAAGTCGTTCAGGGAATCCTAGATCGCGTGGGTGCAAATCCTCTTACCTCGTTTCATCTTTTCAGCGGGCTTATGGAAGCATTATTAAATGCCGTAAAAGCTAATGCTCGTTTCGTTATTTTTAAAGATGAGCTTTTATATAAACTCAAATCTGGTGGTCAAACACCTGAAGCTGAAGCGGAGGAGTTGTTAGATACGATTCTAGAGACCGAGCCTCTTCGGGATGCGATGCAAAGATACATTGTACCAGACAAAATCAAAAAAACGGTGCAGAGGATCCTTACTCTTTCTGATAAAAAGAAATCCAAGAAAGTTTTACTTACTAATGATGACCTAGAGTTTTTAGAACTCGTAAGAGAGAAAACGAAACAATACAATTTAAAAATTTCGATCAAGATCGAAATCCGTGAAAAGGAATTGTACATACGAATCCGAAATGATTCACCTATCATGGGATTGGATTTAAAACGCATTCAAAAAAGTAGATCGCGTCATGCAGAACTTGCGAGAGCAGGCAACTCGGGAGATTTTTTCCGTCCAGATTTTTTAGATGAAAAGGAAAGCGCAGGCTTCGGCATAGCCATGATAGACGAAGGTTTTTATAATCTGGGACTTGATCCGCTTGAATGTTTTGATATCCAAACAAGCAAACATGCGACTTCCGTTTACCTTAGCTATCCTATAGAAGCTCTACAAAAAATGGAGTTCTGACTACGAAGAGCTCTTTTTTATGGTCTGAGTTTTATTCCCAATACCTTCAACAGGGTGGATTTCTATTTGAAGATTCCATTACAAAGCCTGGATTTACTACTGCCCAATGGTTTACTGAACCAAGCGAATCCATCCTAATTTCTTCCTCTGATCGACCAGATTGCAATTCTTTAAAATCACAGATTCTCCAAACGATTCGGGATGTAGAAAACAAAGCAAAGGCAGGTTCATTTCTTTTTGGAGTGTTTCACTATGAACTTGGATTCTATCTTGAAAATCGCTTGTTTCCGCTTGCTGAAAATCTACCCAAAGGAACGAAGCTCCTCGAAATTTTCCTTTTTAACAACAAACAAGTAATCCAATATGTATCTCCAAACTTAAACGAGTTAGATGATTCAAGTATCATCACTCATACTCCACAGATCACAAAAGACGAGTATCTAAACAAAATTAATGCCGCCAAACAATACCTTACTGATGGTGAAAGTTATGAGCTAAACTATACCTTCCCTACCAAGCTAGTAGCAAAGGGGGATCCATTTCTTTTATATCAAAAATTAAAAAGACGGCAATTTACGCGCTATTCTGCTTATTTTGAAAATACCGGAAACTTCGTGTTATCATTTTCACCTGAATTGTTTTGGGACTGGAAAGGAAAAAGTATCCAAGTCAAACCAATGAAAGGAACGGCAAGGCGAAAGGAAAATTATTTAGAGGATTTGGATGTTGCCCATAATTTAGAAAATTCTGTTAAGGAACGTGCAGAGAATGTGATGATCACAGATCTCTTTCGCAACGACCTAGCAAAAATTTCCGAAATGGGAACTGTGGAAGTAAACGAGTTATTTTCTGCGGAAGCTTTGGATTCGGTCTGGCAAATGACATCAAAAGTCTCGGCTACACTTTTACCTGACATTCAATTCGGAGATATGGTAACACAGCTCTTTCCTTCTGGATCTGTTACTGGTGCTCCAAAAATTAGATCCATTGAATTGATTTCGGAGTTAGAAAAACGGATTCGTGGGATATATACTGGCTCCATATTTACATTTGAATATTCTGATACAGAGATTCGCTCTGTAGGAAATGTCGCCATCCGAACTATGACGTTGACCAATCAGAACGGTCAGTTGAAAGGAGACTATGCAGTTGGAAGTGGGATTACCGTTCTTTCTGATCCGTCTGCAGAATACGAAGAATGCCTCTCTAAATTTTCTTTTTTGACGGGAAAAGATGTGCCTGACTTTGAAATCCTTGAGACAATCCGATTTGATTCGGGAAGGTATCGATTTTTAAGTCTTCATTTGGAACGAATGGAATGGAGTTCAAAACGATTTCAGTATCCTTTTGATAAAAACCAAGACAATGAAACACTCGAATCCATCTCACAAGTTGCTTCTGGTTTACTCAGCGTAAGGTTTCTACTCAATCGGAAAG
>JAPZRK010000082.1 GCA_027531445.1 Leptospira sp. | reverse complement strand
AGATTGAGTCAGACCAACAGCTTCAGCATATTTGAGGTAGGTTTCAACCGAAGCGATAACTACACGAGCTTCAATCGCTAATAATTCGATTCCCACCAGAGATACACGAGCCCAGGCATCAATAACGATACCTTTGTCAAGAATACGGTCAATAACTTCAGCCAAGCTAGAGGAAGAGTTAGTTTTTTCAACTGCCATGGTAGGTATACCTTTTTGTTGTTTTCATAGAGTTTGTACAGTGCTGAGGTCATGGAGGATTCAGAAACTTATTTGGGGTTTCTGCCTTCATCACTTCCGCACTTTTAAAGATAACACCCTGTATTTGTCGTTGTCAATACCTAAGTTAGATGTTTTTTGTTAAGAAGTATGTAGGGATTTCTCATTTTTTTCGTTAAGAAGTGTGTAATCATTTCTCAGATAAGTCCGATACATTAGACCTATTGCATAATTTTTTTATGGTACGATGGACGGTTTTGCTTTTTTCTCGGTTTTTAGATTGAAGTTGACAAGAGAATAAAATGTGATCTGAGGTCAGGAAATCATCTGTACAGGGCAAGCTCATCTAAATTTGGTACGATTTTTACTTGACAAAAATTTCTGGTGATGGTTCTCTAGTAGTGACGGGTTCTTAATGCTTTGACTTGCTGCGCATTGTAGTTATGGATAAAATATCAAGCAGCACCAAGCTGATTCTCCATTTTTTTAGAGAAAGATAGATTCTCTCTCACCAACAGAGAAATACTTGGTCGAAAGGTATTATTAAGTCTTTACAATGGGATTAGTTTGACCAGTTTCTTTTCCTAGCACTCGATCACGTTTACTCAGAATTACTGTCTTATATAACTTCCAAAAATCAGTGTAAGTAACAGGACATTATCGGTCAGCACCGGGTAAAATGGCCCCAAAGTTTTTTGGCTGACTGGCGACTCCTATATCCTCAATAGCCGCCAATAATTTCCCTTGTCTTTCTATCAATTGCCAGCCAAATGTAAAGCTTTATCGTCTTAAAAAAACCAATGACTACATTTCATCACACTCTAGGACTAAT
>JAPZRK010000068.1 GCA_027531445.1 Leptospira sp. | reverse complement strand
TGAAATCGCCTGATGTGAACAGGTTTTATGGAATACTAACTGCCATTTGTAAAAGCCAAAGAAACTCATAAAAACAGAAACCATCTTTCCCGCATCATAGTGAAATAGATGGTCACGTGTTTTGTTGGTGTCTAGATAGTTTGAAGTATTCTCCAAAATTTACATTACCTTTTCTGAATTTGTCGAACTTCCACGCTACCGTCTTCATTCAAAATTGGACACGCTTTTGAAATTTCTACTGCATCGTTAATGTCTTTGGCATTTACGAGTAAGTAGCCGCCAACCATTTCATTTCCTTTGGCATAGGGACCATCTGAAACTACTTTTTTTGAACCTTTCACATGTTTGCCAGATACTTGAAGTGCATCTCCTCCAGCAAGAATTCCTTTTTCTGCAAGTCCTTGCATCCAATCATTCCAAGTTTGAATGATGTCCATCTCGGCTTGTGAATTAGCAGTGGAAACATGAGTGTTACCACCTCTGAAAATAAGAATAAATTTTTCCATTTTACAATCTCCCTTTGATTGATCTTTTACTTGCAAATCACAAGCACAAAAATCAATATATTTACTTGCAATTTGAAAGTAAAGAAAAAAATATTCGCTATGGATGATAAAAAGAAGATTCGATCGAGCTGTGCAATATCTCAATCGCTGGATATTTTTGGAGATAAATGGTCTCTCTTAATTATTAGAGATTTGGTTTATTTAGGCAAGGAAACCTATGGAGATTTATTGAAAATGGAGGAAGGTATTGCTACCAATGTGTTGGCAGATAGGTTGGTATTGTTAGAAAAAGAAGGAATCGTAACAAAAGAAATTTTTGCTGGAAGTAAATCAAAATTCAAATATAAACTAACTCAGAAAGGTATTGATATTTATCCGATTATCATGGAGATTCTGTTCTGGGGTGTTAAATACTATGAAGTAAAGCCTGAACAAAGACTGGTTGCTAAATTTAATAAACAAGAGAGAGAAGCTTTTGTAAAAGATGTGATGAAGAAGCGCATGAAAGAGTTAGCTGGAAAGAGTTAGTATTTTATTTACTAGAGCAGATATTTGTAAGAGATGCTTCAAGAACGATATTCTTAATACAAATGCTCTTGCGTCGACGCGAGTGCCAAATTTTCTAATTGGAAAGAATTTAAAACCACTTTCGAGAAAAAAACTTCTATCCAAATTTAAGGTGGAAAATATATTTTTATCCTTGTCTCTTTTTATATATGAAAGTTACTGCAACATCTCAATCCTACGTATTCTTTAGACAAACAAAAATGAAAAACATATTCAATCAAAAGTTCTTTTCAATAGTCGTTTCCGTTTAGATGAAATTAGAGTGTACAAAGTAGGAACGCCGTGTATCAAAGATTTCAATGGAAAGTGAAAAAGTGGATCTTTTAGAAGATCTTCCTGTTCCCATCATACTCGTTTCAAAATCTGGGAATATTCGCTACGTAAATGCGGAAGGGTTGTTCCTTTTTGAAGGTTCGTCCTATGTAGGAGCCCACCTTTCTTCTTTTCTCTCAGAAAATTCAAAAAAATTATTTAATCATTTTTTAGAAACACTTTTACACGCGAAAACAATTCAGAAATGTGATGTCGAATTTAAGCGGGCTGATGAGCCTTCGATTCCACTTACTTTAAAGGGAAAACTTGCTACTGACGAAAATACAATTCATATCACAACCCAGGCAATAACTGAAAACAATGAAACTCCCTTTTCCTATAAAGTGAAGTACGAAGAAATTAAAACCGTTGCCAATATTGGTCATTGGGAACTGAATTTAAAGTCGAACGAATGGCAGTACTGTTCAAAAATTTTTGAGTTTTACGAACTCGATCCAAACATGACGAATGTTACGCCGGAACTTTTCTCTACTCTCATACATCCAGATGATCGCGATAAAGTCATATCTGCTTTCACGAACTCCTTGCAAGAAAAAAAAATATATGAAGTTGATCACCGCATCTTGTTAAAACAAGGCAAAATCAAATGGATTAGAGAAACTTGTCACTGGATCTTTGATGATCTCGGCAATCCGATTGGAGCGATTGGAACATCCCAGGAAATCACAAAACAAATTGAGTTAGAACAAAAACTTCGAGATACTGAAACGAATTATTATAATATGGTAGAGAACACTTCCAGTTTGGTTTGGAGTTGTGACAGAGATGGAAAATTTACTTACCTAAATCCTGCATGGACAAGGGTCTTGGGTTACGATCGATCCGAGATGATAAATCACCCATATTCCGAGTTTCAACCCATTGAATTTTACCAAAGAAATAAAGAAGCCTATGAGAACTTTAATGAGTCAGGTAAGACTGTCAAATTTGGTTACGAAACCATTTACCTTACTAAAGACGGTCAGAAAAGATATTTAGAGTTTTATCCGACTGCACTTTTTGATACGCAGGGTTTTGTGATTGGCTCTCATGGAACTGCTATCGATTTAACCGACAAAAGAATTTTAGATCTAAAGTTAGAAGAAACCTATTTTGAGTTAGGACAACGTCAATTTGCGATCGACCAACATGCGATTGTTGCCATCACAAATTTGGTCGGAGATATCATTTATGTGAATAGAAAGTTCTGTGAAATCAGTCAGTACAATCGCGAAGAACTCTTAGGAAAAAATCATCGCATCATCAATTCAGGACACCATTCACCAGAATTTTTTAGAGAATTGTACCGGACGATCAAAAAGGGAGAAACTTGGCATGGTGAAATCAAAAATAAGGCCAAGGATGGAAGTTTTTATTGGGTAGCAACTACCATTGCACCGATCAAAAATTCCAAAGGCGAAATTGAAAAGTATCTTTCCATACGAACCGACATCACTCAAATTAAGGAAGCAGATGAGAGGATAAGGCTACTCTTGGAAGAGAAGGCGCTCTTATTAGTCGAGGTGCACCATCGAATAAAAAATAACATGAATACGATTTTTAGTTTGCTGCGAATGGAAGCGAATGCACAAGAAAATTCCTCTCAAAAAAACATCCTTATCGAAGCATCTAGCCGAGTGAGAAGTATGATGTTATTGTATGATAAATTATACCGTTCAGAAAATACGGAAGCTGTCTCCATCGGAGAATACTTTCCTGTTTTGATTTCAGAAATCTTAAATATTTTTCCGAATAAGGAAATCATTAATACTATCGTTGAGGCAGAGCCAGCATTGATTAGTTCTAAAATGTTATCTATCATTGGAATCATCATCAATGAACTTATTACCAATTCTATGAAGTATTCTTTCGTTGGTAAATCCGCAGGCGAAATTAAATTTTTTGCAAGTTTACAAAATGAGAAATTGATATTAAATTATGAGGACAATGGACATGCCATGGATGATTTAATTGATATCCATACAACTAAGAGTTTTGGATTGAATTTGATTCGAATTCTCATCCAACAACTCAAAGGGTCCATTCATTTGGAACGGAAACAAGGTAACAGTTATATTATGGAATTTAAAATCTAAGGATATGATGCGATGAATGATAAACGGATTTTACTAGCGGAGGATGATATCATTTCTGCGAGATTACTTCAAGATTCCCTAACTTCTTTTGGTTTCCAAGTAACTCTCGCTGAGGATGGTCGAAAAGCAATGGAGTATTACACTCAATCTCCATTTCCGATAGTGATCACTGATTATGATATGCCAGAAATGAACGGGAGTCAGCTCATTGATTTTCTCAAAGAAGACGACGACGAACCAATCATTATCGTTTTAACGAATCATAAAGAGACATCTCTCATCATCGAAATCATGAAAAAAGGAATCTTCGATTATCTTGTTAAGCCGATCGAGGCAGAAGAACTTTCTCTGAAGTTAACGCACGCTATCGAAATCTATCACATGCGAAGATTAGATCGGATCACAAAAAGAGAGCGTGAGATTCGATTGGAAGGACATTTGGATTGGACCAAATGGAAAGAAAGAGCAGGAGGGACTGGCGATTTTAAGAATTTAAATCAAAATTTATTCGAGAGTTTGAAAACAAGTTTTAACCAAGGAACTGGATTTGGAGCAATTGTTTCCTTGTTAAAAATAGTTTCAGATACAGCGAAAAGAGAAGGCGATGATTACAGAATCGATGCAGAGCTCATGGATCTTATCCAAACAAATTCTGTAATGGCTGAAAAGGCTTTGTCTACATTCTCAGAGATAGAATTTATTTTGAATGGAAACATTGAAATAAAGAAAGTTTCAGTGAGTGAAGTGTATGAAGACATCAAAAATCTAATTGCCGAACTGTCTCCTATACTCAAGATCAAAAATCACCAATTGTACTTAAGTGAAAAAAAAGCTTCCTTTCAAAACTTCGATGTGAAGATAAATCCGGAATACTTGAAGACCGCCATTTACGAGATAATAACCAATGCATGTAAATTTTCAATTCCAGATAGTAGCATCCATGTTGTAGTTTATTTGGAGAGAAATACATTTGTCATTTCTGTTTACAACATACCTGTTTCAAATTCGGATCGAATCGAAGGAATTCCTCTTCCATACGAGAATATGGTCTTCGAACCATTTTTCCGTCTCACAAAATTCGTGTATGATGAATTTAAGACCTTAGATTTTGGACTTGGACTTACGAAAGTAGAATCGATTCTCAAAAGATTCAATGCAAAAGTAGAAATAAGGAATATTATTGATCACTTAAATGCTAAATCTAATCCAAGAACTAAAGTAATCTGCCGCATTTCGATCCAAACGGATTAGAGTGATAAATATCGGAAATTAATTTGGAGATTGAGGGTGAATTTATTCAGGAATTCTCAAACTTTCTAACCACATCCACCTAAGATATTGGTAGATTTTTCTTCAAGACAGAGTCCCCAAATATAGATGGCAGTTGCTCACGATCTGTGGATCCTTTCATGCCGACTGTTTGTTTGGAGCTTTGTGGGTTCAATCGGCTCTGGTCGATTGCCTAGTTTCAACCACCAAACAGATTTTTCACTAATAGCGCCTATCCTTATTGTGAACTGCCGTTTAAAGTTTAAAATGGAAACATCAATTGATGAATGAACATCAGAAAAGAGAAAAAGAGTCTTTGGTGTTGGTTGCATTTATCGCATAACATTATTCAGGCTTTTCCTTTTGAGAATGTTTTTAAACGTTTTTTTACTTGATCATTTCTTGACGATGGTATTTGGTCTGAAGCAACCAAAGGTGTTTCTTTTAGCCCTAAATATCTTCTGTCTTATAGTTCTTTGGATATTTGTTGTCAGTTCTTCTTGATTCCGACATTTCAGTAAACATCCGCAAATACCCATTCTGGATTTGGTAACTGGTTATTGGAAAAACCCTTACCAAATCCCTATACGGCATAAATTTATTGACTTATCTATGAAACAACATGACAGTCGACAGATGAAAAAATTCAGCATTATGTTATTTTGTATCCTCTTATTCCTAGGAAATCGTACTCAAAGCGGTTTCGCAAGTAGCGATGATTTAGAAAAAGCTAAGACAGAAACTAGGGCAGCACTCCTACTTACCTCCTTGATCGGAAGAACAACTGCGGCCACAACATCGACTGCTACTGCTACAACAACGACTGACTATGTACGTGTAAGAAGTAGTGTAGTTCAAACCATCGTAAGTAATACAGAAACCGCACTAAATTTTGAAATTGAGGATTCCGATGAATCGAATTTGCATAGCACAACATCGGAAACAAGTCGATTGACGTTAGCATCAAGCGGAATCTATGAATTTTGCGGTCACGGTTACCTTGTTTTGAATTCAAATTTTAGGAGCTTCAGCATATACGTAAACGGATCAACACGAATCGCTAGTGATGGAGCTGTTGGTAATAATAGTACAGATTTGCTGCACTCTGTTTGTACAATTTATAAGATTACAGCAGGGGACTATGTAGAGCTAAAAGCTTTGAGCTCAGGTACTACTCGAAATACAGTGATCACGGCTGATATGCCATCATTTTCGGCCGCAAAGCTGTAATAAGCGTATTCTTTCCAAATATCGGGGCGATCTTTCTTTGCCTCAATCATCAATATGATTCCGAAGGCGTATTGCGGTATAAGATAAACTTGAAATTGTGATTAAATATATTATCGCATTCCAATGTATGAGTATTGTAAAATCTAAAGCGAAACAAATATTAATAATTGTTAATCTAATAAGTGAAATCTAACTAGGATAGGATCAAAAGATACCTTTTATTATGCACTAGCCAATTGACTTGATCTTGCAAAAATCTCAGTTCGTCTCTTATATGGCAGGTATGTTAGATTTTTTAAGGTATCCACTTTGTTTTTTGGTTTTGTTCTTCGGGGCAAATGGGATATGGCATTTTTTCCCAGTTCCACCGCAACCTGCGGCGGCTGAATCTTTTAGAAACGCCTTACTCGAAACAGGTTATATGCTTCCTTTCTGGAAAGGAGCAGAGTTGATCGGGGCACTATTGCTGTTAAGCAGAAGATCGGTTCCACTCGGTCTTCTAATTTTAGCGCCAGTGTTGTTAAATATTTTCTTTTTTCATCTTTTTCTTTCTCCAAAGGGGATCCCATTGGCGTTTCTAATGATTTTTTTATCTTTGCTGATTGCCTGGAAGTATCGCCAAGCATATAAGTCGATTTTTTATCATCAAGATTGATTGATGTCCATTAGGAATTTTTACTGCTCTGATCAAGAACCTTTTTATAATTTTAATAGTTTAATTATAATACCAATAAACATAAATAAGATGGCAAAGGCAAGGTATCCATATGAATTTATAATCTTTTTTGGATATGCTGGATCTTCCTCTTTGACAAACAATGAGAGAAAGCAGAAAATGAAGAATAGAAATGATATAAAGATAAAAAATGCACCCATTCCTGTAAAATGTGCATTAGGTCCGTGGATTCCTGGTAGAACTAAATCATTGTTGATCAGCCCGTAGATTCCATAAAAAAATAAGCATCCACAGAAGATCTGAATGATTGTTTTTTCGCTAAAAGAGTTTCGATTCAACATTTGTTTCGAATACATTCTTCGTTTCAATTTTTGGCAATAAAAATCATTTAAACCACATAGGAAGTAGATCGACGCGAGTGCCGACTATATTTTATCCATGCTCAAGGTCTTTTCTAATCAAGATCGTAATCCATGAAATCCATCTTTCATTTGAAGCGAATAATAACAAATATTCTCGTATAACTTGAAAATTTGATTTCTTTCTTTTTTCAGTAAACTAGTTGAATCTATTTGCGATTTGAAATCGCTAAGCCAGAGTGCCTGATCTAATCCCTTAAATATAAAAAAGGGAGTTAAAAAAAATAGAAGATAAAATTTTATTTCAGAGATTTCAATTTTGAATTTTATCTTTATCCATTTGAAAGTATACATAAAGTAATTCAACTATAACTTTAATCGAAACCCAAATGCTACACACTAACGCCGAAATGGAATTGGGTAAAAGCCAAAGTAAAAATAAGATTATCGGTAATGAAAAAAGTAAAGTACCTTGCAACAAACCAATTCTCATCGTAAGTATTCCAAAGTAATATTCATAATTATTTCTAAAATATTCCTTTTGAGCAAAAAAAAGAAAAAGATACAGAATCTGAAAATAAATAAAAACTAAAATACTCGCTCCAAACGGTGAAAATATATAAGTATTCCAAGTAATTTCCTGATTCGGGATTAACTCAAACAATTGAAAGGAAAATAAATCAATCCATCCGTCCAAATTGGGATTATTTGTTCCTGGAAAATTTATTAATCCAGTTATTATCGGTAGAAGAATGAATAGATGTGCCCCCATAAACAAACCGTAGATTAAAATTGCCAGCATAGTTAAGTGTATTGCCTGGTTTATTCCTAAAGATTTGCTGTTCTCTTTTTGAAATTTCCAAGCTGCAAAAAATATTTTAGGCAAAGTAAATACTGCAATGATAATGCTTTCAAACCCATACAACCAAAGTATTTTGGAAAGAGTCCAATGAAAAAATAAAACTCCGAAAAACGGAATACAATTTGCTACTAAAATAAAAAACATGGTTAGGCTTCGATTCCGTTTGGTATAAAAGCCAAGACTATGAAATAAAATATTTTGCAAGATTTTCAAAATCATAATTTAACCAGTTTTCATACATTTACATTTTGAAATAAATCCTTTTATGTATGAAGCTATTGCCAACTTTATTTTACACACCAAGACAAATTCTCAATTTGCTTATATACCCGGTGCGGAGATCCCTAGAAAACCATAATTTGAATAAGAGGAATTCCTCCGATTAGAAGATATGACTAAGTCTATAATTCGCTGATGAAAAAATATACAATGTAAGCGAAGCAGAAACTCATTTTTCTCAACTTGTGCCTGAAACGAATTAGGGAATGGAAATCTCAATTGCCATCTCCTAATTTTTTCATAACATCAATGGAAACAGTATAGAGTTAGTTTGGCTCAAAGACATCATTAACACTTGAATCTTCGACTAATTCTGATTTCAAAGCTTCATCTTTTTGGTAAAGAGATTACGGTATGACAGGAGAAACCAAGTTTACATATCAGATTATAGCTTGAATACAAAGAAATTGGATCTCAATTAAAATATCATTTTCTAAGAGAAATTATTAGCATAGAGATTTTCATCAAAAGGTTAAAATAATCTTAAAAATGGAGTATAATTTCCACCTTATACTTGCTATCTAATGTGGCCTCAAAAAATTCTCCCCCAATTGATGTTATTCTCTCCCGAATTGTACGACTACCATTGCCTTTGCTATGCTTGTTAGCATCCCAAATAGAGTGGGAAGAAAATTTAATGATTATATAATCCTTTTCGAGAGTCACACCCCAAATAGAATTTCCGATTCCATATTTTAGATCATTATTTACAAGTTCCGACAATGCATTTAGCAAAATAGGATATTTGTCCTTGCCTGACTTGATCGGCTTAAAATTTACATCCTCATTAAAAAATATTTTTCTTCCAGCTTTCGTGTATCTTCGAAGCAAAAATAAATTTAAGCCTTCCTGAAAATTTGATTCAATTTCGCTCATATCTTCAAAAATGAGAAGTCTATTTCGTAAACTATCCAAAACATCCTTCATCGAATGGCTTATCTTCTTTTTTGAAATCGGATCGGTCTTTAGATCGTTTAATTGGAAAGATAAATCTAATAGCTTTCCGCCTAAATTATCATGAATATCAGCAAAGATTGATTCTCGTTCTTTATGAATTGCAAGTTCAGAATTTAATTTTTCCTTTTCTTTTTCCCAATTCAATTTTTCCATTTCCCGTTTGTGTTTTTCTACTAACTCGAATTTACGCCTGTATGTAAAAAACCCCATCAAGCCGTAGAATACCAAGAATGCGAAATCCGATGAATAAAAATGTTCATCATATTTAGAAAATAGAATGTAGTCAGTAATAAAAGATGTATAGGTAAGTCCTATGAAAACGAATAAAACAAACTCAAGCTTATGATTCCAGGTATACTGAAGAGACTTAAAAAAAGCAAAAGAAATTTCTTTCGCTCTGTGGTCTTTATAACTTTGTACAAAGTCTTTCAATCCAGTATAGCCAATTCTATAAAAAACAAGATAAGGAAAAGAGACCATCGCAATGTTTCCGGCAATATTCAACAAAAATGGAAATGTATAAGCATGCGGAAGGCAAAGTTTGATTAGGGATAAAGGAATGAACAAAACGCATGTTATTTTAGTTAAAATGTGTGCTTTATCATCAATCAATTGATTGATAAATAACATCATGATCCCAGGCAAAAGGAGGTAAGAGATGGTAAGGAAATTTTGTTGAATATAAGAATCCTCAATTAAAATGAATGCATAATGGCTGTCAAAAAAACGATAAATGCCAAAAGCTAACACTCCGAGAGAAAAATATAAGTTAAATCTTTGTTCAGGATGTAAAAAATAAAAAATTAAATAAATCAAGAAGAGTAAAAAATAAGATATTTGAATGCATAACCGGAGGAAATCAATTTGCCGAAAAGTTATTTTCTCAATTTCATCAATTTCTGGTGAATTTAAAAAAACACCTAAGTAATAATCACGTATATCACCTACTAGATGAATATGCAAAATGTTTTCACCTGTTTGGAAGAAATGAGATGGAATATAAATCATGGGAAAGCGTGTTGCTTTGTGTATTTGAACTTTTCCCTTCTCGTCTAAAAATAACTCGGATTTCAAAAGTTTGCCATTCAAGTATATCTCCCAATTGATTCCGATTCTTTCAAAGAATAAACCGTAGTGCAGATTTTGATTAGGCAAGTTTTCTAAATGAAAGCTCGTACTAACTGTAAAGTGATCTGCGATTCTCTCGCTTAACGATATGGTCTCATTCGCCTCTTCAAACTTTTTAGGATAGAGATTTTTGATTCTAATTGATTTAAAGATTTCATCCTGGAATTTGATCTGCTTGCATTCGGAGCAATTATTAAAATCTGACTCCACCCAGGAAGATTGAAAGCCCTCGCGAACAAAGAATGGATTATTAGAAAGATCTATCGGAAAACCGAGCAAACCAGTATTACTTAAAATAGACAGAAAAAAAATACTTAGTAAAATTCTCATTTTATAAATAGCTAACTTTTACCTTTTAATAATTGATGTTGGTGATTTATCTCTAGTTTTTTATATATATTTCGAATATGCAAGTAGAAGGTTTGATCATCGATTCCAATCGATTCGGCAACTTCTATAGTAGAAAAACCTGAGGAAAGGTTTTTCAAAATTTGAGCCTCTATTTCCGTTAATTCTTTTTTCTCAGCGGTATTTTTTCTCAAGTCTTTAAAAAAACTGACCACACGACACGCGATTGTTGGGGTAATGAAAGCCCCGCCATTTAATAAAATTTCTAAGATGGAATCAAATGAATCTATATCATCTTTGCATAAATACCCAGTAGCACCAAGTTTTAATGCTTCAAATATTTTATCTTCTGCTACAAATCCCGAAAGAATTAGTTTTGGAATTGTCAATTGTCGAATTTTTGCCTCACCGAAAAATTGAATCCCATCCATTTCTGGCATTCGGTAATCGACAATCAGGAAATCAATCTGGGACAGAAAATGATTTGTGAGGGCATGACTTGGGGATGAATATTCGATAATTCTAACATCTGTAAGTTTAGATTTTATGAAACGAACTATATTTGAGCGAAAAGATTCCTCATCATCAATGATGACAAGAGTTAATTTCCTACTACTTACAAGTGACATGCGTATAGTATGAAATTCCTCTTCAATGTAGTCAAGTGTGATAAAGAGCTTTTATTCCTTAGTTCATAACCGAAGGAGGTGGTCCATAATCTTGACTACGTAGAACATTGGAAACGGATTTAACTAAGATCGAGCCTAAGTTGCAAAATCGATTGATCCATATTTGCGACACAATGCCAATTATTGAAAGCCGACTGGTTCGAATGGCGACTATATTTTACATTTGCTTAACGCTCCGCCGTCTTCAGTGGCGGAGCTGACAACTCAAGAAGTATACATTGACAAACCCAGATTTTCATTTAAGAATTTACATCAAGATAAAATATGAATTTATGCAGACTGGAGTAAAAATGTAATGGAAGATCTTTTTTGTGCCACCTTTATTTTTCAGAAGGGCGAATTTACTGATGAATTTCATCGTTTCGACAAGGTGATTGCAGATTACGCCAAACAGACGAAAGGCTATTTGGGTGAAGAAAGCTACGAAAACAATGAGAATTCTCAAGTAATTAATCTCTATTATTGGAAGGGCTTAGATGGTCTCAAAGATCTTATGGAGCATGAAATACATTTGAAGGCAAAAAAGCAGGAAGCGAAATGGTTGAGAGGATATCAAGTGACCATTTCAAAGATTGTGGCTGCCTACAACGATAGGCAAATACCTCATCCCTTGAAATCAACTTTGCTTAAACCTGATTTTCTACCAATTTTTCAAAAAAGAACTGAATAGAACACATTCCCCAGGCTTCACTCGGCATCCGTGGCTGGGCTCGCAGCGCGCAACTACGTTTGTCGTCATGATTCAATTTTGAGAATCACATTACTCTTGTTAATTTTATTTTCTTTAAAGAAGAATGGAAGAAGTTCAAATCAATCTCTAAATATTTCTTGATAGGCTATCAATAATACTAGACATTTGAACTACGAAAGTTTTTTCTGTTGGTGAATTAAAGAGTAAAATTTCCGCAATATTGGAGTTAGTTAAAAAAGGGGAAGAAATTTAAGGGATTTAAGGCTACTTGTTAATGCTAACCGAATCGTAACGGCTACCAATGATTTACCGTTCCAGGAGGGAAAAGCCCTCCTTCCAGGCTAAGCCACACCTAGCACCATTAGTCCGTTCGCAAGCGCTTGAAATATCACTGGACGTCGTTAATTCTGGGTCGATAGCAATCAGGCAAAAAGAGGATATCAAAATTACAAAAAACAAATAAAACAAGGAACAATAGAAAGAATGAAAAACAACAACATAAACTGGCAAACAATTCTGCTAAATGGATTTTCAATATGGCTTGTTGCTACAATTACATTCAGACTTTTAGGTCACTACTTCTTTATCACTGATGATAATTTAATCTTGATTGTACTTTATGTTTCAGTTATACCATCTTTACCAATTGTTTCTATAATGATATTTAGACATTTTCATTTGGTTGGACTTGATTGTGTTTTGGGTAGCGTTTTACTCGTTTTACCTGGAATGATATTAGACACTATTGTTATTCAATGTTTTTCAGACTTAATGCCCAATATGCCAGTGAGTAGAGCAAGCACTTTTGGTTCTTGGTTAATGTGGGCTTATTCTATAGTATTATTGTCTGGAATATTATATGGACAAAGTAAACGAATAAGCCATAGCGATTAACAGATGTTTATCTCAATTGCTGATTCAGTGATTATTAGAATATTGTAGCTTGACCATATAGAAAGTAGATAGGGGTTATTCCAAGAACAAAGCCAAAGTCTAGGTAGGGAAGTTCCTCTCGTTTTAAAATACTAATCTATTTTTTATTGTTAAATAAATACTAAAATATCGTCGCAATTAAGCCGACTGAATTCCACAAATGGATAATTTGTCGCGCAGACGCTACAACCATTCTGGATTTGGAGCTCGATCTTAGAAAAACCTTTTCCAAAATCCTATACAGTTAAATTTAACATATGTCTAAGTATGGATGAATATAAATATGAAATATCCAATTAGCAAGATAAAAAGGTTGAAAGCTTTTGGTAAGCTTGGTCTGGCTTTTAAAATAATAATCGCCTCCAAACTAATAGCCTGTTCTTACACTTCCGTTATACACAATAATCCAGATACGATTAAAGAAGCATTCGAAAAAAAGAATATATCTCCTATTTATGAAAAATGCAACTACAATCAAAAAAAGATTGCTTACACAGAAACAAGTCAATCCTCACCTAACCCAAAGAATTCAATCTTAGTTTTTATTCATGGCTCCCCTGGCTCCTGGGATAATTTTCTTTTCTTTTTAAAAAATGCTGAATTATTGAAACAAACAACCATAATGTCTTTTGATCGGTTAGGGTATGGTAGATCAAATCCTGGCGAACCAGAAGTATCGCTCCACAATCAGGCTCATGCAATAGGTGAATGTTTAAACATAAAACATCCAAATTCTCAGTGGGTAATAGTGGGTCACTCTTATGGTGGCCCTGTAGCGAGTAAGCTAGCTATGGATTTTCAACAAGAAACGAAGCATTTAGTTTTGGTTGCGGCTTCTATAGATCCAAAACAAGAAAAAAAAGAATGGTTTAACTATGTAGCAGAATGGTGGTTGATTCAATTGATTCTTCCCCAGGAATTAAGCACATCTAATGCGGAAATCTTACAATTAAAAAATGAATTAGAGAACATTCAATCGGATTGGAAAAAAATCAAATCACCAACAACGATATTACATGGAGAGAATGATACTCTAGTTCCTTTTGCGAATGTAAAATTTGCTAAAGAACATTTAGTGAATTCTAAAATTGAATATATCTTAAATCCAGAATGGGATCATTTCATTCCTTGGAATCAAAAAGAAGTCCTTTTAATCGCTCTGAATAAAATCTTACAAAAATAAATTTATGAATATTTAATTCAACTACATAGGACTTTGATATGGGTTTTTCCAAGATCAGATCCCCAAACTCAGAATGGTTGTTTTGTCAGTCGCAAAACAATGCCAATTTTGGGAGTTCAAATGAGTGGCAGTAATGGAAGATAGATAGTAATGAAAATTGTTATTCAAATTATTTATCGTTCAATCAAATTATTTCCCAAAAAACATTGTTTTATACAATAAATCGATTATACTTCGCCTATGCTCAAACTTTGGAATTCGATTATCAATCTCGGTGTCCATTCTGACCTCACTCTGATCCAAAAAAAAACGATTCGTTTATCTAATGGAATTAATTTGATCACGTTCTTGACAGGTTTCAATTTTTATCCGATTATTTTTATTTATTTGCCTTCAACTCTTCCTCTTTTGATTTCATTGAGTATTGGACTTACTTTGTATTTGCCGCTTTTTTATTTTAATTTTCGAAAGTTTTATTTAATGGCAAAATCCTACGGACTCTTAGTTGCTTGGTTCAACATAACTGTAACATCACTAATGTTAGGTACAAGTCAAAACTTTCATCTCTTTCTTTTAGCAATCATTGCAGTTAGCTATTTCTATTTTGAAACACATGAAAAATTGTATAAATATCTGATTCAATTTTTAGTTTCCTGCTCTTTTATTTTTATCGAGCTCTGGTTTTCGAACCGGCCTGGATTTGTTATCTTTCCAGAGAAATTTAATTATTTTTCCCGTCTCAATAATGATATAGGACTTATGTTATTTATCTTTGGATTTTTCTTCTATATTGCTTTGAACTATCGAAAGGCAGAAATTGCATTAGAGGATGAAAAACAAAAAAGTGAAGGTTTGCTTCATAACATCCTTCCTATTCCTATTGCTGATCGTTTGAAAATAGATAGAAGTGCTATTGCAGATGGATACTCTAATATTACGATTCTATTTGCGGATCTGGTAGGATTTACAATGTTATCGGAAAAAATGAAGCCGACTGAACTTGTAACTTTTTTAAATCAAATATTTTCAAAATTTGATTTGTTAGTTGATAAATATGAATTGGAAAAGATCAAAACGATTGGAGATGCCTATATGGTCGCGGGGGGACTGCCAATGCCATCTGATAATCATGCGAGGCAAGTCGCAGACTTTGCTTTGGATCTGAAAAAGGTGATAGCAAAATACAATTTAGAAAATGGCAAGACAATTGATTTAAGAATCGGAATCCATTCTGGGCCTGCAATAGCTGGCGTTATAGGTTTATCAAAATTCAGTTACGATGTTTGGGGAGATGCTGTAAATACGGCAAGCCGAATGGAATCCCATAGTCAACCCGGAAAAATCCAAGTGACTCTCGAAACTTACAATCTTCTTAAGGATGATTATCGATTTACGAAACGAGGAGAAATTGAAATAAAAGGCAAGGGATTGATGAAAACATTTTTCTTGGAAGGAAAGAATATATAGATATTCTAATAAAAGAGAGAGCGCAATGTTTTCATAGAGTGAATTTTGGACATCGATCGTCTAGAGAAGACGAATGGAACGAATTGAATTTCAATCCTTAAGAACATTGGTAACGGATTTATCCGAGATCGTGCCCAAGGTTCAGAACTATTGATCTATATTCGCGACAAAATGCTAATTTTTGGAAGCCGACTCGCGCAAGTAGCTACTTTATTTAACAACAGGAACAATATTGACTTTTTCTCTTTTTCTGCTTTCTTTTCTGTCAGACTCATCCCAGTCGGACAGAAGAATTCGGAATTCATTTATACTTGGGCTAGTACATATAAGTGTGACATTGCCTTCAGAATCTGTGATACCAGAATGATAATGATTTGAAAAACAATTCGTTTGAGATTTGGAACTAATTCAGACTTTGTCGAATCAAATCCTAGATCACTTTAATTTTTCAAGAATCATCGATTCTAAAATTTTTCCAGCACGTTCATTCAAATGGATTCCGTCGGTTAAAAAATAGTAACCGTTGGAAGAAGAAAGATCATCCCATGTTTGAGTTGTAGAATAATATCTTAGGATGGTCCAATACATACTCCAGACTCCGGATTCATAACTTCTAGGATGAAAGCCCCTTTTTATTTCTTCGAATATTTTAGATTCTAATGTTTCAAAAAAAGGGAGATAGTCAAGACCGCGATCTTTTGCAATTTGTTTCGTATAACATGCGTATGCTTTGGCTTGTTGAAATGGAATAGAGCTCGGATCTTCTCCGAGAAGGGGTAGAGAAATAAAAACAACGCTTGCCTTTGTTTTCGTTTTAATTCGTTCTGCAATATTTGATAAATTGTTGATAAAACTTGTCTTATCAACCGGGTCAGTGAGAGACCAAACGCTCTTGTATCTTTTGTATTCTTCTTCGTTTAGTGCCGCCTTGGCATCATTTGTTCCAATGAGTATAAAAACAAAATCTGGATTTAATTTTTCAACATCGTCCAATTTTCCCAACAATTGGTTGGTTAGCCTACTATTAATGCCTTCATTGACGACAATGTCATTTTCAAAAAATTTGTTTTTTGCAATTGCGTTAACATAATCATAACTCACGCGTCCATGTGTGATGCTATCGCCGAGAAAAAGAATGATTCTTTTTTTAGCTTCTTTGGGAACTTGGAGTGACCAATCTAAATTATTATTTGGAACTCTCTTAGCTTGGAAAACGACGCAGGACGTAAAAAAGAGACAACAAAAAATGTATGCAATCCGATTCAATTTAAAGTACATATAAGGTTCAATTTGCTTTTTTTGAATGAACTGCATATAACTTTTCCACTTAGAAACAAGATACGGGTGTTACTAGGATTGACATAAAATAGCAAGAATGGCAATTTCGTCAGTTGCAAGATTTGAAATCCCCTTGCAACAGAGTGTTTCCAAATCCACTCGGATCAACATTACTATCATTGGATCCTGAAAGCATATGTAAGTTACCTCTTCCTTCCTCAAATACTTCATAGGCGAGGGCAAAAAACTGAATATAGATTTGCTTGAGTTTCGGGTCAAAACGCACTAATCGAAACTTTGTAATCGAATCGGAACATCTAGCTTGTGATTCACAATCTTCCTTTGTTAAAAAACGATTTTCGATCAATGTTGAGCTCACAGAATCGAATTTACGATCCTCTGGATCGAAGATTAAGTTTTGATTTATATCGAAAAGCTGATAGGTAACTCGAGAACTCGCAGGTTCTAAACTATCCGTTCTTACATAAATTCTAAACGATCCAGAATTAATCGAAACTTGAAAAAAATCTTTATCCGATGCAGGGAAAATGGTAGTAGATCTAAATGAACAACTCCCTGATAAATTTCCGATGGATTTGTCCACGCATGTTGCTTGGTTGAAATTATCATTTGGCTCGGATTTGAGGCGGTCTTCTCTTTGGCAAATCGGGAATGCAGTAAGTAGGAGTACTGCTATTTTTCCTTCATTGCTTAGTTCCGTGGTTAGGGGACCACAGCGAACATTCACGCAAGCAAAAATTACGAACA
>JAPZRK010000126.1 GCA_027531445.1 Leptospira sp. | reverse complement strand
CATTCACTGATTGCAGTTCGCGGAGGTTTTTATCATTAGCTTCCTTAAGCTTGATGAGTGCTTGATTTTGTTTTTGGTAATTAATGACAACAATCCGAATACCGATGAAAATAAAAATGGAGGTGATCAGTATGGTAAGTGTATTATCTAAAAATAAATCTTCGACACCTGCGTAGTTTTTTTCAACGGTTAGCTGACCGATAGACTCCAAATAGAATACCACCAAGTACAATCCTATACTCAAGGCAAACCAGATCAAGTTTAAAGGCTTTTTGAAAAAAATTGCAACAGCAACTATAAACACATAGAGATTGAAAATGGTAGGTCCTCTAAAACCATCATTATGAATGTAATTCATAATTGTAAACCCAAGGATCAAAGCCAGCATGATATTCATCGCCAACAGATACTTGTCGTATTTGACGATTAACACAAATGAGGCTACAAACAGAAGGATATACGCAATTCGAATCTTAAGCAGCCCCGGACTCAATCCCATTAAGTAATCCGCTACACCAAAAAAAGTCATTGAGAAAAAAGTAAGCCCAACGAAAATCAGGGCAATTCGCCTTTGCAATTGCTCCAAATTTCCTGGATCCTCCTGGATGCCAAATGGATTCTTAAATTTCTTAATCAATTACTTTACTGTTGATTGTTCTTGGTCTTGAATATACGACTTTCCAAAAAACCTACTTAGAAATTGATGAAAGGTGGTTAGAAGATTTTTTGAATTGAAAATATCGTTTAATTCCGATTTCTTTCTTTTCATATCCCCCAGTTTAAACCATTCAGGAGTTCCAAGTGAAGGAATAGTACTGAAAAAGGTGATGGTTAATAATCTTAATGGATTTTTTTCTCCAGATAAAAGTTATTGAACTCATCGGAAGTCCATTCATATCCTACTTCAAACCCAATTCGGGAGGCTACCTTTTTGCATAATCCCAATCCGAGGCCTGTTCCTTTTTCCTTCTGGGTTCCTACAGAACTTTTTAAAGTGAAATCAAAAAGATGATTTACTTTTTCTTTTGGAATCTTTGTGCCACTGTTCTTTACATTCCAGCGATAGGAATTTCCTGTTTGAAGAAATTCCAAATAAATAACTGAGCCTATTGGGGAAAATTTGATTGCGTTGTCCAGAAAATTCCTGAGGATGATTTTGATTTCCTTCTCTTCTAAGTTCAATACCAAATCTTTGGTGAGAACCGCTATTTCTATTCGCTGATCTTTCCTTATTGCCTGCCCTTCCATTAATTCTCCAATCTCTCTGGTAAGTCTGGAAACCTCCACAGGATGGGATTCAATTTCCTGCTCGCCCATCTCGGTGAGTACCCAACTCAGGGTATTGCTTAGAACATGACTT
>JAPZRK010000079.1 GCA_027531445.1 Leptospira sp. | reverse complement strand
GGCTGGTATCCAAAATGCGATGTTGCCACAAAAGGGTGAGATTACTTATGTTTCCACAATGTATTTGCCCTTAGAAAAAGTTGGCGGGGATTTTTTTGATTTTTTAACCTTTCAAAATCAAAATAAAATAGGCATTTTTATCAGCGATGTTGCAGGGCACGGAGTCGCATCCGCCTTTATCACTGCTATTATCAAAAGTACTTTGCATCAAATGTCAGATGATATTTTAGATGATCCATCAACCTTGCTTACGATGTTAAATGATGTAATTTTATCTTACTCCGATGGTAGATTTGTTACCGCTTTATATGCAGTGATCGATTTTGATTTGAATCAAATGAATCTTGCTCATGCTGGTCATCCATTTCCTTATGTTTTTACAATGGATAGAGTTAGGGAATTGAAACTACAACATAAACGAAAACCTCTCGGTGTACTTAGCTCAAGCGCCCTTGCAGAAAAAGGTGCGAGCTATAAAAATGAAATCATTTCTTTGGCAGGCTGTTCTCGAATTCTATTTTTTACGGATGGGCTCATAGAAGCCTGTTCAGAACAAAAAGGACTCAAATTTTATGAGGATCTACTCCACGATTATCTGATGGAAAATCGATCAGAAACGAGTGAAAAATTAATTGCTGGGATTTTTTCAGATATGATGAATTTTATGGAGGATTCCTTTTTAAGTGATGATATTTGTTTGGTATCTGTTGATTTAACTATAAATAGGTGATATGTGAGTATTAAGCGTTTATTTTATATAATTTTTTCAGTAAATATCGTTTTACTAATTTTGCTTGCAATACTTGCAGTTACTTTATTTCAAGTTCAGTCATTTCTTGCGGCAAGTCAGGCAACTCGTCTAAAATCGATTAAATTGGCGGATGAACTTAGACAAAGCTCGGATGACCTAACACGTTTTTCTCGTACCTATGTTGTGACGGGAAACGATTTTTATGAAACCATTTTTAATGAAATTTTAGCCATACGTAACGGGGAAATTGAGCGCCCTGACAATTATGATAGAATCTATTGGGATTTTATCGTTGATCCGGCAGATATTAAAAAGCTTAAAGGCCAGAAAAAATCACTCCAATCTAGAATGATCGAGGCAGGATTTACCAAAGAAGAGTTTGAGAAATTAAAGACGGCTCAATTCAATTCGGACGAATTGGTCAATCTAGAAAACATTGCAATGAATGCAATCAAAGGTAAGTATAAAGACTCTGAAGGCAAGTTTACGATTCAAGGAAAACCAAATCGCGAATATGCTATTTCTTTAATGCATGGAGTGGAGTATCATAAATCGAAACGCGAAATCATGCGTCCGATTGATGAATTCTTTCAATTACTCGAAAAAAGGACAAATGAAAACGTAAGAAAAAACGAAGTCTACAGTATCTATCTCATATTAGGAATGTTTTTTGTGATACTAACGCTCATAGCGTCGCTTTCTTTTTCATTCGTTGTAATTCGTGAACGTGTGAGCCTTCCCATTTCAGGACTCATATCTGTTGCTCATGAAATAGGCAATCAGAACTGGGAAGTAAGTATCAATCATGAATCTAATGATGAAATCGGTGGTTTAGCGAATGCCTTTCGAGTGTTGAAAGATAAAATCTCTACATTGATTTCAGCAATCAATGAAAGCAATCAACGTCTTTCAAAATCAAACGATAGTCTTTCGATGGCACTCAATGATTTGAAGTCTGCCGAAGCCCAGCTGATTCATTCCGAAAAGATGTCCACTCTTGGACAGTTGGTTGCTGGAATCGCTCATGAAATCAATACACCACTTGGTACAATTCGTACCGCGATTTCGAATATAAATGATGCTTTAGTTTATGTACTTTCATTCCCAACAGAAACTTTATCAGAGTCGTCTAAACTAATTCTACGGGATTTATTAAATCAAAATCGAGAAAATAAATTTCATTACCTATCGAGCAGGGATAGGAGGCAGAAGAAAAAAGAGATATCTGAAAAACTGGAAGGTTCGGGTTTAAAAGGAGCCGATCATTTTGCAGATCTGATATTGGACATTGAACTGGAAATACCGTTAGAAAATTGGATTACGTTTCTACAAGAAGAGAATAGTGGACAGACTCTCGAATACATCCACAAAATTTCAAGATTGAATAGCAATGCCCGCAACATTGATAATTCAGTCGATAAGGCGTCAAAAATTGTCTTCGCTCTCAAAAGTTATTCCCATCGCGACGATTCTGGAACGAAGGTAAAGGTGAATCTATCAGAAAGTATCGAGACTGTACTTGTTATCTATAAAAGTATGATCAAATCCGACATCGAAGTGATTCGTAATTTCCAGATTGAGAGTGAGATCGAGGCATATCCAGATGAATTGAGCCAGGTTTGGACGAATCTTATACACAATTCAGCACAAGCCATTGAAGGAAATGGAGAGATTTTCATTGCCATAGAAAAGGATGAAACACCTAATTTTGTTAAAGTTGTAATTCGGGATACGGGCAAGGGCATCAAACCGGAAGACAAAGACAAAATTTTTGATCCGTTTTTTACTACAAAAATAAGAGGTGAGGGGACAGGATTGGGCTTAGGAATTGTAAAAAAAATCATTGATAAGCATGAGGGACAGATTATGTTTCATTCAGAGGTTGGAGTCGGAACCACCTTCATCGTGAGGTTGCCTGTTTGAATGAAGATCAAAAATTGATGTTTCTATGTGTGGATGATGAAGTTTCCGTTTTAGATAGCTTAAAAGAACAACTTCGCAACGCATTCGGAAACTCATTTATCTACGAAACTGCAGAATCCGCCGCGGAAGCCATTGACATCATCGATGATACCTTAGATCCGAATAATTCGATCGTAGTCGTTGTAAGTGACTGGCTTATGCCTGGAATGAAGGGTGACGAGTTTATGATCCATTTAGAACTGAACTTTCCAAACATCAAAAAGATACTACTCACTGGACAGGTTGATCCAGCCTCTCTAGAAAGAGCGAAACGAGTAGGTCGTGTCAATCATGTGATTACTAAACCTTGGAAGAAAGAACACCTCATCTCTGTAATTCGGGAATTGCAGGTTTTACCCTCCGCTTGAAATTATTTTAGAGAATATTCCAATTTAACGATTTTGCTATAGCCTCTAAAGCCGCAGTTCCTGCTAAAGAATTTCCATTTTTATTCAATCCTGGTGACCAAACACTAATTACGCCTACTTCTGGAACAACAACCACGATACCACCACCAACACCACTTTTGCCCGGCAGACCCACTCGGTAAGCAAAATCACCAGAAGCATCATAGTGTCCGCATAACATCATAATTGAATTGATACGGCGTGCAAGCTCTTGGGAAATCACCTGGGTTTTTGTGAGCGGATCAAATCCTTCTTTCGCCAAAAATAAAAGGGATCGGCAGAGTTGTTCGTTGTTCATCGCGATTGAACATTGATGACAGTATATATCTAATACTTCTTCAACACTGTGTTTTATATTATGACAACTTTTCATAAAATTTGCAAGACTTAGGTTGCGATGTGCTGTATTCAATTCGGATAGTGCTACTTCTTCATCGATTTGAATGCTTCGGTCGTTGCTAACTTGATGTAAAAAATTGAGAATGAATGATAAACATTCTTTTTTTGAAACACCCTCAAGTAGAATATCGCTGAGGACAAGTGCGCCAGCGTTGATAAAGGGATTTCTCGGTATTCCCTTTTCCATTTCCAATTGTACAATGGAATTGAAGGCATTACCCGAGGGTTCATGGTGGACTCTTTTCCAAAGTTCATCTCCAATTTTGTTTAAGACCAGTGTAAGAGAAAAAACTTTGGATATACTTTGAATCGAAAATGGTTCTTGTGCATCGCCGTAACTTGCCTGTTCTCCTTCAAGAGTGAGAATGGACGCACCAAACTTTTTTATATCGATCCGGGCAAGTGCAGGAATATAGTTTGCAACATGGCCGCGACCGATTTGATCACGGATCGAATTACATGCCGCATCTAATTTTTTTTGAAGAGTCAAACCATCTTGATTTGATATTTGTTGGAAATCCATATTTATATTCCTAAATGATGTTATTTAATTAATTTTTCAACAGCTTGATTGGGTAACTTTGTATATTTATATAACTTACAATTTAAAATGTAACTATATCGCAGAGATACTCCCCAAAAATACTCACCACGGCTAAGTTTTGTTAAATCTAAAGCACAGGTCTGATCTGTACATGCCTTTGAAATAACGACATTCGACAAAGACTTATCATTCGCTATTTGAACCAAAAATTCCTCAAATTTCATTGTAGGGTTGTCTGAGGTATTGTCTGAGAGGGGATAGTTCGTTTCTATTGGAATCGGATTCTGATCTGTACATGTTGACGGAAGCGATAAACTTGTGAGTGATGCAGGACTAGATTCATTATTCCTACCTACAAACCGAAATCTAAATATTTCACTTTCACTCACTATTTGTGATGCCTTTGGGGATTCCAGATAGATCGTATCTGTCGATAAACCGAGTACTAAGATGTACGTGAGCAAATCGTTTCTTCCCTGTGGATCTCTTTCCGCGGGGCTATTGATAAATACTACAAATGAAAATAATAAGACCAATCGACTTGCATCACGTTGTTTTGATCTAATTTTTAAATAGGAAAACTGGTGGTAAGTGAATCGTAAAATGAGGAGGCAGGGTAAATCAGTTAAGTCAGCAACACCCTTATTTTTAAATCCAATTTCAACCATGTTATAAATTGTATCATTTAGAAACTGAGAAAAATTGATCATAAAAAATGTAACAAAGGTTACAATTATGGAAAAAATTAATACAGATTTTTCATCGATTTGATTGAAGAATACTCGAATGATCGCAGTAAGTATGAACGGACTCAAATAAACTCCGATCAGATCAGAAAGTTTTCCCGTTACAAATCCAGGGAACACAAATTTTAAAACAGTATCATTAAATAGCCAGAGAAATAGCAGAAAAATGTTCATTCTTGTGCTAAGAATTTGTATGGAGCGAGAATAGATCATATATTGCCTGAAAGTGGTTTTTTGAAGTCTAAAAATTTGATTACATCGAATGTACAGTTTAACTTTCGATTGCTGAGAAAGTTAAATGTCATTTCGTTAACTGCCTGTGTCGTGTTTGTTGGAAACGTAGGACATGGTATTGTTAAAATACTTTTAATGCAATGCCTTACCGCACGTTTTTCGTAATAAATAGTTTTGTTGCGTTCATTTGGATTTGGGTCTTGGTCATTTCCTAGATCCGCAAAGCCATAGGCATGTGCCATTGTGAAATTGCATGCTAGGGTTTTAATTATATTGGCATTCATAATCTTTTCTTCCGCTTGGTATTTTGAAAATGTGAATTCCGTGTTAGGGTTTTGCGGTGATGACAATGGGATGTCAGGAATATAACATTGCGTTAACAGAAGCATCACACAAAGGAGCCGATACATAGGTCAAAAAAGACCCAAATCAGTATCAATGGCGACTCATTTTTCGTCGGTTTATAACTTTTTGGATCAACTAGTACCCGAATGTGTTTGTGGAACACTCGTTTTATGAATGAAATTAGGTAAGTTGGAGGGAGTATCGAAGGGAATTATACTTCCAAATAAAATTTGCTTCCTTTTTTGCCTGTAGAAAATTTTAAATTAGCTCCAATATTGTCTGCGATGGATTTACATAAATAGAGTCCAATGCCTGATCCGTTTTCTGAAGAGACGCTCTCGCTAAAAATACGATGTTGTATATCTTCCGAAATGCCTGGACCGTGATCCTCCACTTCCCATACAATCTGATGGTTGAACGATCTTAAAAAAACTTTTACTGAAGACCCTTCATTTGAATACTTATATGCATTATCTATTAAATTTTTTAGAATGATGGTGATTTCATTTGTATTAAGGTTGAATCGCTGTGTTTGTTGGATGTTTTTCTCGCCTTCAAATAAAAGCTGTAATTTTTTAACTTTCATTCTTTCGTTAATGTTTGTAAGTAGATTTTGAGTAAATTCGAAAGGTGTAATCTTTGTCTGACTTGGTAGGGATGATCTCGCCTCTGCCTTTACATTACTTAAGATCGTTTCTATGGTATCTTTTAATTCTGTTATTCGAGATTTCATTCCTTCCATCAACGTTTTAAGTTCAGTTTGTGATAGAGATTCTTCTTCGTATAAATCGATTAGTTGACTCAAATTGTAAATAGGAGTGCGCACGTCATGCGCTAAGAGACCAAGTAAATGTTCTTTTTTGCGCTTTTCCGATTCGATGATTGAGTTTTGTCGTTTGTAGAAATCTATTACAAGAGAAACCAAAATTGTCAAAAAAATAGCAATTGAAAGGAAAGTGAAGAGATGATCCAAAAATTGACTTTCTGAATCGGTATACTCGGCGTTAATCAGATTCTCTTTGTTTATACCGCTATACATCAAAATCGACATGATAACTAATGTTAATACAGTATAAATCCATTTCCAGCTAGTTGTGAGTAGAATAGGATAGACCACAAACAGAGTCAATACTCCATAAAATGTGGGCCCATCCGTTCCTTGATTCCCCAAATAGTTTACGATAAAAAAAAGTAAAATAGGTATATTGACAAAGTGGGTGTAATCTACCTTAAAGCCACTAATCTTGAGTTTTAAGTAGGCAAGGGCAAAGACAATGAGGATAGGCGCTTTTATGGCGGCTAAAAAATAAAAATTGAGAAACAGATCATTGCAGATGATCATCAAAAACAACGCGCCCGAAGAGATGAGTATCGTTCTGGTTACCGTTACCTGCAAATCTTGAATACTTGATGTCCGTTTCATCATAAATTTAGGATATTTCGAACTTTGTATACGAAAGTATGTAATTGAATAGAAAAATTGAATGCTCAACCAAAAGCAATTATTTTAAAATTATTTCTAGAACTCAGGGTTTTCCAAAAAAATATTGAATTTAAAAATTTTTTATTTACACTAAGGGAACATCTTAATCAAGGAGAGTATATTATGAAAAGACAGAGGGATCTTAGAGCTAATTTCCGTAATACTTGCACTTGTTATACTTCTCTTGTTTTTTTTATCTTTGTTTGTCCAGGTACCTGTTCTTATAAACGCCGTTCGGTACGATAAGGAAATCTCTGAAATCACAGCTTTAACAGAAAAGGAAATCGATGAGATCTGCCTAGGCGAACCTTGCAATTACACACATAAGGTTATTTTTGATAACCATGCTATCAAAGTTTCAAATCCCGGTACTCAATTTTCGAATCAAGTTTGGGTTTATTATGAAACAATCAGGTCAAAAAGAGTCTATGTAGACAGATCATATTTTCTATTTACCTATTTGGTTTTTGATTTTGTTTCGATTGCCTATCTTTTTGTTTTTTATCGTTATATGAAAGGCCTCAAAAAGAAAGAAAAAGAATCGACGGCAAAGACAGCAGTTCAAGATAAAGTTTCTAAATCAGAGGAGCCCTTACCTCCATTTGGTGGTATTTTTGTTCTTGGTTATCTACATTTTTTACTTTGTTTTTTATTATCTTATGCTTTCGCAAAGTATCTACCCGGTCAAGGTTTGGCATTTTTTTTGTCTTTTTTGTCTCCATTTGTTATTGGAATCATATTCTATTTTGTTACTCGAAAGAATTTAGCGTTTATATTGACCTCTATTCTATGTTTGGCGCCTGCGATCTCGGGTAAAGATATTCTGTATTTAGATATATTACTGAATCCAAAAGCAGAAGATCAAACCGAAAAAATTTTCACATTGGATGCCGGTAGTCTTGATCGAAGTCATATAGGTGCCTATGTAACGACTGTTGCAAGTGGCAAACAGTCCCGCAATCGCAGTTATTATTATCATTTTGTGGCTCCGTATCAAATGGAATCTAATTCGTTCGTCCATTGGCTCGTATTGAAACAAGAATGGATGGAAGATGAAACTAAGTTCGAGCTCTTTTGGGATGAGTGGAAGGATCAGAGACTTGCCGTTCAGATAGATGATGAACAGACCATGTATGCGATCACTAAAGCAGGAGAGAGATATGGATTGGATTTAAGTCAAGGAGTCGCATTGCTGAAACCTATAACTTCGATTAATGCAGAATTGCAAACTACAATCTGGAAAGTGTTTTGGACGGACGGCATTGCTCTTGCAGTCTGGACTTGTTTGGGTTTGGTTCGTATTTATGCTGGAAGAAAATGAATTAGATCAATCCGCCGAATCTGCTCGGATGTTTGGCAGGATTTCCCCTTCCATCCAATTGTTATTGAAATAAAAGTGAGATGGAGATGAGTAGGGAGTGACAGAGTTTCACTTCGCTCCAGCGGCAATCAAGAGATTCACAATTTCGGAATGACCTTCATTCATCGCTTCACTTAGGGCAGTCCCTCCGAAGTTATCTTGGAGATTTATATTTGCCTTAGCAGAAAGGAGAATTTGGACAGAGTCCATATGTCCGTTACTCGCAGCATACATGATCGCACTTGCACCTAACTTATCTTGAATGTTTACATTTGCTTTAGTCTGAATTAAGGTTTGAACGATATCCGCAAAACCATTGAAGGATGCCCAAATCAGAGCCGATTTGCCATCTTCATTCGTAGCATTGATCTCAACTTTTGCTTCCAGTAACATCTTAACAATTTGTAAATGGCCATTCATCGAAGCATAAATAAGAGGTGTAGTTCCATCTTTGGAACGCACATTAAGATTTCCTTTACCTTGTATTTGATTCATAACTACCACTTCGTTACCGTAAATGGATGCAGAAATTAAAGGAATGTTTCCCTCTTCCAATTTTGATGTGGACTCTTTCAATCCAGTTGTGGTTTGCCTTGATTCTCGGTAGACCACGGTGCCGGATTCCTTTCGGTTCGCGGGTTTTGTCAAACAAGATGGAAAGAGTGACAGGATTGGAAAAAGAAAGAGGATTAGCGAGACTATCTTGGGAATCGGAGGCATACTTTCCTAAATAAGTTGCTCCTATTATCAGTCAATATCGTTAGATGAAAATTTAAAAATTATTGGAATCAGAACAGAATAAATTTACATGTCCTAATGATTGAATTGTATACAGCCGGCACACCTAATGGACGCAAAGTTTCGATTATGTTGGAAGAGATAGCTTTGCCATATACTGTTCATCCTTTAGATTTTAGTAAGCTCGAGCAAAAAGCAGAGACTTATTTGAAGATCAACCCCAATGGTCGTATCCCTGCCATTATTGACAGGGAGAATGGCGACTTCCCCGTATTTGAATCGGGAGCCATTTTGGTTTACCTTGCTGAAAAAACGGGCAAACTCCTATCTTCTGATCCCAAAGAAAGGTCAATTACTCTTCAATGGTTGATGTTTCAAATGGGAGGAATTGGACCCATGCAGGGTCAGGCAAATCACTTTGTTAAATTTGCTCCCGAGAAGATTCCTTACGGTATCAAACGTTATATGGATGAAACAAATCGATTGTATTCCGTGTTAGATCGGAGATTGAGTGAAGCCCCTTTTTTGGCTGGTGATTCGCTTTCGATCGCCGACATTGCAACATGGCCTTGGGTCGATGCCCGTCATTACATTGAGCTTTCGTTAGATGGCTATCCTAGTCTAAAGGCTTGGGATCAAAAATTGAAAGAACGACCTGCATTCATTAAGGGAAATCGGATACCATAGGTCAAAATTTTCTTTTTTTTTGTAATCATTTGATCACTTTATTGTTCTTAACTTGATTCTGTCGCTTTAATTGGGTTCGTAAAGTTTTCTAATTTCCAAAAAATCCTTTTTTTGAAATATTCATTTTTATGGTGAAAGACCTTGCTCAAATCAGGTTGCATTGGGAGTATTTTCCGATCAATTTTGCAAGGTTCTTGTTGCTATTAGCTGTTTGTTTTCTAACCAAAATATATCGGCTTGATGAATTGTTTTTTGGAGCGGTGATCGTAACGTCCGCCAGTCTACTCTATTTGCTTCTCGAAACATCCTTGAATCTTTCGCAATCCAAACCCGAGTTAAGTTATGTGGTTACTGGTTTGGATCTTTGTTTTATTATGGGAATGGTTTATTCGACTGGCATGAATTCTTTTTTTCTGAGTGGTCTCGTCTACGCTACGGCAATCTCCACGGAAAATGTTCGTATCCACCAAGGTAAATTTTCTGTAATCTTTGCATCATTGATTCATTTGTTGCTCATTCTCCTTCTGTTTACTGGGGCGATTCCTTATATAGATCTATATGAAGACTCTCCCAATATGAATCAGTTGAATGTGATCATTGCATTCATTGGGATGTTCATTATAAACTACTTGGTTTTTTCCGTTGTAAATACATTGAGAAATCAAATATTAAAGCGCAACCAGGAGTTGGAAAATGAACGAAACAAGATAAAAGTAAGTTACGATCTCATTAATGAAGATTTAGTAATGGCTAGAAAATTTCAATCAAAGTTAATCCCGATGCGTAATCCAAATCATTTGATTCATTCAATCTACCATCCGATGATGCATGTTGGAGGTGACTTTTATGATTTCATTCAATTTCGCGATCCTTCAAAAGTAGGCATTTTTATATCCGATGTTTCTGGTCATGGCGTATCGGCCGCGTTGATTACGAGTATGATCAAGACATCCATTTCTCAATCTGGAGACAGAAAAGAAACACCTGCTATGCTATTAAGTTATCTCAATGATGTTTTGTTTGATGAATCGGGAGATTATTTTATAACAGCATTTTATGGCATATACAATATGTTAAATGGTCATTTCCTATACTCGAATGCCGGACACGATTGGCCCCTTTTGATTCAAGATGATAAAATTGTTTCTCTCAGTGGAGTCCGTGCGGCCCCCCTTGCCATCTTTCCGAACGAAGAGCTACCACGATTAAAGAAAACATTTGAAAATTCGGAGTGTAAGTTAGCCAACAATGATAAACTATTTTTTTACACGGATGGGGTTACCGAAGTTCGGAAGAATTCAGAGACAAAAACATTTCTCTCGAATGATGAATTCATAAAAATGATTGATCAGTCGAAAAATCTTCGTGGAGCGGATTTTACACAATCTGTATACAAATCACTCATCGAATATCGAGGGAATGATCAATTCGAAGATGATCTCTTGATGATTTCACTAGAAGCTTAGGTCGCACAGGCGGGATCTCCGTCGGGGATATGTAGGTAGAGTTCAGGGCTTTTTTGCCTGGGGAAATCCCTTGGAGTTGGAAAGAAATTTACCTTTTTATTGTCAGCTAAAATCGGACTCTCAAACAAGGGACAAATCTCCTCGCATCAAAATTTTCTGATTGCGAAATCGAAAAAATTGCCTATAAAAGTAGACTGTCCTTATCTCTTCAAAAAATGAAAGTACCGTTCTTATTCAAGTTTTTAGGCATTTTCTCCCTCGAATCAAAAACTGGTTTGGAAAAAGATCCAGAGGAGTTTCAATTCCGCAGATTATTACAATTGTTTTGGACAGCCGAATTGATGTTCGTTGTGTCGATTGTTTTTACATTTCAAAATGTTCGAGTGATCGAAACGACGGCGAAATTGTCAGCGGCGATTTCTTTACTTTTGGTATACTTTTTTATCTGGCAAAGGAAGATTTATATAGCAAGGTCTTTACTCCTTTGGATTTTAACGTTTAGTTTTTCTTTTTTTATTTGGATCGATGCAGGCATTCGGGATCCAGGTTTGCTTGCATTTTCAGGGATACTGATCTGTGCGGCTACGTTAGGTGCAAATCGACTTTTCTTTATTATTTTAGCCTATGTAATCTTTTTTATTCTTTTTCTAGGATATGTAAATATAGCCGGCTTATACATTCATGAAATTCGTGTCTTGGATTTTACCATTGTTTTGGATACAATCCTTCTCTACACAGGGATTGGTTTGAGCATATGGTATTTGATACACGAATTGAAAGTTTCGATGGATAAGGCCATCCAAGAAAAAAACAAAGCTACACGTTCGACTCTTCTTGTAGAACATATGGTAAATCATGATTTGCTTACTAGTTTGCCGAATCGAATTCTCGCTAGAGATCGATTTGAGCAGGCATATCTTCACGCAAAAGCAAGCCATGGAAAGATCGCTTTGATTAGTTTGGATCTTGATAATTTTCAAACTATCAATGACTCATTGGGTCATAGCATTGGAGATGAGTTGATTCTAAGAGTGGCGCACAGGTTATCGGGAATTATGCGGGAAGCGGATACCATTGCACGTTTAGGTGCCGATGAATTTTTGATCATTGTGGATTCGCATAATGACTTGGATATAGTTTTTGAAGTTGCCATCGAAATCATGAATCAAATGACGATCCCCTTTCGTCTGAAATCAATAGATTATGTAACCACTTGTTCATTGGGCATTGCGATTGCTCCTGATGATGACATTGAATTTGATGCACTTTTGAAAAAAGCAAATCTCGCTTTGGACCGCGCCAAAGCAACTACCAAAAATCGATTTGTATTCTATGATACAAAGATGAACGTGGATACCCAAGAACAATTAAGTTTGTTATTGAACTTAAGAACAGCAATCCTGGAAAACCAATTTTATCTCTGTTATCAACCAAAGGTTTCACTCACCGATAATCGGTTGATAGGTGCTGAAGCCTTAATTCGTTGGAAACATCCGCACAAAGGAGTGATTTCTCCTTTATCCTTTATTCCTATCACAGAAACGTTTGGACTAATCATCGATATCGGCGATTGGGTATTGCAAGAGGCTTGTCGTCAGTGTAAAAAATGGCATGAGATGGGGTTTGAAGACCTTTCTATCGCCGTAAATGTGTCGGCCATACAATTCAAACGAGGTAATATCGAAGAAATCGTTATCAAGGCATTAAATGATTCTGGTCTACCACCACAATGTTTGGAAATCGAAATGACAGAATCGATTCTCATTGATGATTCTAATGTTTTACTTGATGCACTATTGCGTTTACGAAATTTAGGGATCAAGTTTTCCATAGACGATTTTGGAACTGGTTATTCGAATTTAGGCTATATCAAAAAATTCCAAGTTGAACAGATCAAAATCGACCAATCATTTATCAAAAAAATGAGTGAAAACAACCAAGATGAGGCGATTGTAAAAGCAATTATACAAATGGCTTCGGGAATGGGATTAAGAACCATCGCCGAAGGCGTCGAGGATGAATCCACAAAGCAAAAGTTAACCGAACTTAAATGCGATTACGCGCAAGGATTTCTTTGGTCAAAACCCATCATTGCAGAAGAAATGATACAATTCATTCAGGATTTTAAATAACGAAGCTCATTCTATTTTCACGATTTTGTGAATCTTAAATTTTTCAGACAATCCTTTCAGACTTGTAGTAAAGTTGTCGATGCTCCATTTTTCAGGATGGAGCATTCGGTCAGCTTGGCTTTCGATGAAAAAACGATCAGAGAGCATTACATCGCGGCCATCTGACAAACCTTGAACTCGTGCCGCAGTGTTTACGGTGGTTCCAAAGTAATCAATGCGATCATTCAAGGTTACTGCGATACATGGTCCAGAGTGAATACCTACCTTGATAATGATTTTATCTCGCGTTCCACCAGCAGTATTAAATCGATCAAAAGCTTCTATCATTTCCATAGAACAGGCCATGGCTGAACTTGGACTAGAAAACACCGCCATGACGGCATCTCCGATGGTTTTCACTATGCCACCATTATGCTGTTTTACGACTTCTTCCATAATTTTAAAATGTTCTTTAACAAGATAAAATGCTTTTGAATCACCTAACTTTTCGTAAAGTTCAGTCGAACTTTTAATGTCCGTAAAGATAAAGGATAGATTTTTGATAGAAAAAGCTTCATTTCCTGACAGCATTTCCTTTGAAAATAAATCTCGAAACTCTTGTAGAGTCGAAACCAAAGCGGCGGAAGCCCAATCAGGTTCTTTCAATCTATTGAATACAAATTCTTGTTCGCTGTTTGTCTCATTTTTAATAGTTAAAGATAACGTTCCCGAATTTTTTAGTAATAGATTGTTTAAAGATGGGGTAGATTCGGAATATCGTAATTCCAATTCAGTCGCGTTCGGCGATGGATCATTAGGAACACGTATGACTTGTATTTTTTTTTCGGCTACGTTGGCGAGAACGTATACGCCTTGAGTTACATTTACCTCAAGAAAATGTTCACTTTTCGGATCGAATTGGAGTGAGATGCCAGGTTCAGTTTCGTGCGAGTTCAGATTGAGATCAAATGGGTGAATGTTTCCAACTTCGCAAATAGCTGGATTGATCTTAAAGCGAATCTCTGTCTGTTTATCAAAGTTTGCTTCGAAGTCAATTAAACATGCTTCACATCTTCCTTCGTGTTGGATTCCCGCCAAACTATTTGATACTTGTTGGGATCCATTGCAATGTGGGCAATGAACTGCCCATTCCATATCAAAGACCCCAGATTTTGTTAGGTATAAAAATGCTTTGAGAGTCTTAAGTCTATCTTCTTTGAATCGATTTGCAAGGCGATTTGTGTTTATATTTGCCAGTGCAACTGGCTCACTAGTTTGAACAAAATTTTTAATGGAGGTGAAGATTGAAGGTTCAATGTATTTTGAATCCCTGGCCATTTTTTCATCTAATAGTTGGAGGTTAATTTGTGCCATGAGTCGTCCTTTAAAAATTAATATATCAGAATTCGATTGTTTCCGGTATCTGCTATATAGACATTTCCAAAAGCATCTACAGACACACCCCGTGGATTGTTTAGACCATTTGCGGTAACGCCTGTTGTTGCACATGACCCATTTGTATTTGCTAAACCGCAGGTAAACGATCCTTGCCCATAAACTCGAGCTGCCGTTGTAGATCCTGACGGAAACACCAAGACCCTTCGGTTTCCATAATCGGTAACAAATAAGTTATCCGATCGGTCAATGGCAAGCATCCAAGGGGTATTCAAAGTGGTGGCAGTGACCCCTGTAGCTGAAGTTGTAAAGTTAGCCTGCCCATAAACAGTCGTTGCATTGGTGTCGGTCCCAGTATAGCGAAGGATACGATTGTTGTTTTGATCGGCAATGTAAACATTTCCATTCGAGTCTAGGGCGACACCCGTGGGATTGCTCAAGCTATTGGCAGAGATTCCTCCATTGTTTGCAGTGGAGGATGAAAAATCAGGTTGACCATAGACTCTCGAAGCCGTGGTGCTTCCACTAGGATAGTATAACACTCTATTATTGGAAGAATCGCAAAGATACAAACCGCCAGAAGAATCTAGAGCTGTTTGTTGGACATTTGAGACTGTATTTGCAGTGACAGTCCCGCCATTATTGGCGGTAGATGAAGTGAAGTTCGTACTCGTAAGTTGCCCATAAACCCTTGTTGCCGCTAAACTTGCATTACTCGAAAAAACGAGAACCCGATTGCCAGCTTCTGCAAAGATATTGCCACTGTTGTCTAAAAAGACAGACTGCGGGCTAGCCATGTTGTTTGCATTTGCTGTTCCGTTGGTGCAGGTGCCTGTATAGTCATTGAAACTTGCAGAACAGGTAAACGAGAGTTGTTGGCCGTAAACTCTGGTGGCACGTATGTCAATACCAGGTGAAATGCCAGCTGAAATGTTTGCTTGGGTGTAATAAAGTATCCTTCTATTTCCAAAATCGGAGACGGCAAGATTTCCTGAGGAGTCTGCTCTAACAGAACTAGGTTGATTCAATGTGTTGTCGGCTGTCGCACCGAGATTGGATGTTATAAAAGAGCCTGCCTGTCCGATCACCGCAATTGCAGAAGTGTTGCTGATTCGGATCGAAACGCTTGTTGTTGCGTTTCCGGAGGCAGAAGATGCGGTTACCGTATAACTTGCACGAGCGGTTTGTGCGGTGGGCGTGCCCGTGATCGTACACGTTGACGCATTCAAAGTTAAGCCCGTTGGCAGACTGGGAGTCACAGAACAACTAGTAACGGTTTGATTTACCGTGGGATTTAATGTCGGGATGGCGGTTGAAACCAGAAAAACATACTGGGAGAGTGGATATGAAATTGTCAAACTGGCAGAGGAATTTGAAGGAGTGGTTGAGGCTGTCGATTGTAGCGAGTTGGAATTACCTTCGGTAACGGCTCTCAAAAGATTTAAAACAGAAGCATCTGATCTTGGAATTTGAGGGACACAAGAAATAGCGAAAGATACCAAAAAAAACCAAAAAATCGTTAAAAAAATCTGCATACATACGACCCTATGAAGTTCGGAGTACTACGTCAATTTTTTTCGTGTCGTCTTATATATCCATCGATGATTGTAAGTCTGAATTATAAGTGCCTTCTAATACTAGATATAGAATCGTATTAAAAAGTAAGCCCAATTTTGGCAGTAGAATTTTCGCAAAAAAATGAAAGAATTATTTTTTGAATCATACAAGGAAAGTAAAGACGACTTTGTTCAATTAGCGCATAAGATATGTAATTTATATCAATATTCTGAATTGAGTCAGATTGAGTTTTCAAAAGATTTCGATGCAATCGATGTTTTGTGGATCAGAAGAAACAAAAAACCATCAAAGCATCTAATACTCGTTTCTTCGGGAGTGCATGGTGTTGAAGGATTTGCTGGTAGTGCGATACAAAGAAATTTTATGCATAATCTTTTGACTGGTGAATGGAAATTAAAAGCAGATATCCTTTTATTACATGGAATTAACTCATTCGGTTTTCAAAATAAAAAAAGAGTAAACGAGAATAACATTGATCTAAATCGAAATTTCTACTTTAACCGTGAGAAGATCCCGAAAAAGGAAAAAAATAAAGGGTATAAGCGATTCGCTTCATTTTTTATGCCGAAATTCCCGTTTACGTTTTGGTATTCTGAGTATTTTATTTTTATATTTCGTTTTACGGGCATTATGTTTCGCTTGGGAATTAAAAAATTCTCAGAGGCATTGGCAAATGGCCAATTTGAGTTTAAAAAAGGACTTTATTTTGGTGGAAAAAAACCAGAGTTAGTTGTAAAAAGACTTCGGAAATTTTTTAAACTAAAATTGGTAAAGTATAATTCATTATTGCATCTGGATATACATACTGGGCATGGAAAGGAAAATGGAGTTTGCCTGATTCAAAATGCAGAGTTGGGAAGTGCAGAAGATAAAAATATCCAAAAAATAGTTAAGGGATTGCCTTTGCTTAGGCCCGATTCTGAAACTGCTTTTTACAAAACTGCAGGCGATTTTACCGACTTTCTTCCGAAAGTCTTTCCAAACAAAAAGAGCATTTATCCACTCACAGTTGAGCTTGGAACTACTGGTAATCTAACATTTTGGAAAGCTTTAAAAGCTACGTTTCTGATCGTTGCGGAAAACCGGATACGACATCATGGAACCTGGTTTGAAAGCAATCGAAACAAAGTCGATGAGCGGTTTTTTAGATACTTTTATCCACAATCGGAATATTGGAGAGAAATTGTTTTAAGTAAAACAACTGATATCTGTAAAATCCTGATTGATCGATTTCAAAAAACTTAAAAGCTGTAAGTCTCCCCCAATTACCTAAATTTGAAAACACATTTAGCGAGATAGAGGACCTACATTGATTGTGTTCTTTCCTTCACTTCGAATCGTTTTCTAACGACAATGTGAGGTTGACCAGGCTTTGTGTTTCAATCGATATCTGTTCTGTTGCAGAAGTGGCATCTTTCATAGATTGATAGAGCAAATTCAATGATGAAGATACTTGCGTTACTGCCTTTCTTTCTTCAGCTGTCGCCTCACTAACGGAGTGATTGGAGCGTTCAAATTCTGATAAATTTTGATTCATCTTTTCACTGGTCTCGATCTGTCTATGTATAACGTTTTTTAGATGATCCAAGTTTGAAGATAGTGCCCCAACACTTTTCTCTGATGCGTTGATGATCTTCACCGTTTCTGAAATTCGTTCCAATCCGTGATCGATTTCGCTCGAATTTGTGCTGAGTAAATTTGAAATGTTGCCAATAGAAATTTCCGTTCTTTCTGCAAGCTTTGAAATCTCACTTGCGACAACGGCAAATCCACGTCCGTTTTGACCAGCTCTTGCGGCCTCTATAGCGGCGTTTAGCGATAGTAAGTTGACTTGTTCTGAAATCTCTTGAATCAGCTCTAAGACTTGAGTCATCTCCTCAGAGGATTCATGGATTTTTTGCATTGACTCTTGCAAACTCAGAAGAGAGCGATTGCCCTTATTAGAATAATTTGCAATTTCTGTGAATTTATCCTGTGTTTGGGTAAGGCTTTTGATAACGTCGGTCAACTCATCTTCAAAAGTAGCTTTCAATCTTTTTACTTCAGAAAAACTTTCTATGTTTTGATCCAACATAGATAAAATACCTTCAACACTCCCATTCACCTCATCCATGGCCGCCGCTATTTCATCGGATTCGTTGGACTGCCCTTTGACCGCTTGAGCTAAATACTGAATGGATCCAAGAATGCTTTCGCTCGCATTTTTGACTTTGGCTGAGAGTGTTTGTCTCTTTTTCATATCTTCTCGAAATATGATGGATGCTTGTATCAGTTCTTGCACCTCAATGGGATCTTCAGGTAAAATCGTCAAATTCTGATCTGTTTTTCCTGTTGCTAAATCTTTTAGCAACGAAGCGGCATGAATCAACCTTGCCACAACTTCTTTTTGAATTTTAATTATGGAATAAATGCTAAAGCCAATCCCGACAGCAAATATTAAAATCACTACGATTATAATCAACAGCAAAGATCTAGATTCACTTTGAATTTCCGTAGCAATAGCTTGGGAAGTTAAATGGCAAAGATCTTCGATAGTGGACAATGCATCGGAAGACTTTTTAAAGAATGCATTGAAATCATCCACCTCCTTGCCTGTTTCAAGCTGAGATTCTAGTTGTGTAAGATATTTTGAATATTCTACTAAATGACTTTCTTTGGCTATTTTAATTTGTTGGTTAATAAGCTCAGATCGAACCTTTGTTTCCAATATTCGCTCGAGCCGATTCCAAGTTGAGAGACTCCTTTGCTTCAACATCTTAATTTTTGCTTTTTCTGTTTCCGTTGGAGCTTTTTTTTGTAAGGTGGCGATTGCCCAGTAGGTTCTTTCTCTTCCAGAATACTCCCTAATCTCCCATGACAAACGCATAATACTGAGTAGGTTTTGTATTTCTAAAGATTCAGTAGACGTTGGGAAAAAGATTCGTGCCGCCTCTATTTTCTCAAGTGTTGCGGGAAATATTTCCGAAAAGGATGATGTAAGCTGAACGTTCCTATCCGCCTTATTCAAGGAAATATCAATGTCGACCTGCCTGCGAATGGAATCTAATACAGCAATTTCTTTCTCTAAGATAACAATTGCTTTGTTTGTGTTCGGGTCTTGAGATTGTTTGGCATCAGCGATCAGTTGATTCAAAATATCCATTCCCAATTTTCTTTGTTTTTTGAGAAGGACAACAAATTCCTCTGGCAATGGAGAGTCTAAAGCCAATCCGATTTGGCTGACTGATCTTTCAAAGGATAATTCGATTAATCCGTTTAACACAAGGCTTGAATAGGTTACACCTTGGCCAATCCTTTGAAATCGAATGTATTCCAAAACGGTTTGCGATAAAAACAAGATCGTGAAAAATAGGATGAGAATAGTCTGGATTAAGAGTAATTTTCTTAATCGGGTATTTAAACTGGCACCTATTTTTAAAGAGGTCATCGTTTAACGGTTACGAACACAACGTACATAATAACGATCCGTTTTTGTTCGAAGTTCTTTTTCTCCAAATCGCTTGCGTTCAAAGATGACGGCAGTTGCACTTTGACCTAGCAAATCTTCCGGATTTGACCAGGAACTCCAATAATAATCTTCAATCGTATTTGGAAAATGAACTGCAATCAAAGCATTTCTTCCACCCAACGTGAGCCTTTCTAGCTCTAACGGATTCGGCACTCTCCATCGATTTGTTTGGCCTGCATCTGCGCCATTCAGAGCATCGCAGGAACGGAATGCTTCACTGATTCCTCCTACAGCAATACTAGATTCAGCTTGTAGGACTTGAGGAACAAACAGTTGATTGCAGGCATTCGTTGCATTACTGCAATAGGACAAAAGCTGTGCCCCCCAGTTGTTTGTGTCTGCACCTTGAGTAAAAAAAGGATTCGTAGTGGATGGTCTTTGGATTCCCTCACAGTCATTATTTGCACTTCGGTATACCTGACCTTGCGTACACTTTCTCCAGATCAAATTGAAACCGTTGTCTGTGATCGTTCCATCTCGATTGTCTGTGTACCCTTGATTTAAAATGAGACCTGTCAGTAAAACTGATGAATCTTCATCACTAAGGCCTGGAAAAACAGAACGAACTGGTTTTTCTTGGCAGTTGATAAGCAATGAAACCAAGAAGATAAGTAAGATGATTAAAAAATTTTTCATGTGTTTTCCCTAGAAAATGTGCTGAAAGTTAACAAATAATTGTCGGTCTTCGCGAGAAATCGCGTAGTCGAAATAGATGATTGTTGATTGGTTCCAAGGAATTCGGAATCCCAATCCGTACGAATATTTATAACCTTGGAAATTCATCCGTTCAGCGGCATCCCAAACACGACCGAAGTCAACAAATGGCACAAGTTGAAAGTCAAAAGTAGAACTTTTTGTCGCCAAACTTCCAAACTTCCAACGCATTTCTAGGTTACCAAAGGCCATAACAGGACCCAAAAATCGATCTTGTTTGAATCCTCGAAGCGTTGTTCGTCCACCCAATCCAACTTGGTTACCCTCCGTTCCCCACATGTTTCGATATTCGTAAAAAGGTGCATCGCCGTTTGTCTGTACGACTGTTGCGCGTCCAGCGATCACGAGTTTTTTGAAGAGATTGGGTGCTGGGCTATAAAAGAAACGAGCAGATGCTAGGTTACGATTGAATTCATATTGAGATCCAATGCCTTTCATTGCCCTCTCATGAGTTGCCTCTAAAAAAACACCACTATTCGGATCTGGCTCAAAATCTCTTGTGTCGTATACAATTCCCGCACGAACTGTATTTACATACCCACCGTTGAAACCTCTAATCCTTCCTGCTTGTGCTTCCTCTGTTAGGAGCGTTGTGCCGTAAGGGACAGTATTTAAAGCATCTGGTATAAACTTGTCACCGAAAAGTGGGTCTCTCGCGACTGTGCTTTGACCATCAAAGGTTCGAACGATCTGCCTGGAAAGTCGAGTACCAGCCACCAAACGAACAGTTCCGCCAAAAAAACTTCTTTCAGACGACAGATTGACATTTGGATTTTCCATTTCATAACGGTTGTACTTCGCATCAGAAACGAATGGAGCCTGGCCCGCATCTCCTGGCCTTTTGTGAAGCCCTGCCTCCATATATTCGTTAAATGTTCCATTTTGAATTAATGGTCGAGTCTCATCATTTCGATCATGGTAGGAGAGTGGCTTGAGAGTATTTTCACCCACTCCGAAGAAAAGGAAATTTGGGTTTCTTTCAAATAATAGATCTGCACGGATTCGCCACTTCGTATCGAAAATGTATGGTGCATCAAACGATGCCCAATGATTTTCCGCATTCAAAGTGGTTCTAAAATATTGTCCAAATACGCGGTACCGGTACGGAGTGTACTCAAAGAAAGGATCGGATTTGTCATTGTTTTGGAAGTAAAATACTCGAATTCCATAACCGATTCCGTTATTCGGGTCTGAGTTTAATAAGGGCAAACCGGTGAAGTATCCTCCAATTTTTTTACGTTTGATATCGTAGTCGGTTAATCTCTTTGAACTGCTGATTTCAAAGGGAAGTGGGGTCGATCCGTCCTCTTCGATCGTTTTAACAAGGTTTCCCTTGCCTTTTGTATTTTGGGGCTGAGTTTCGGGGGGTTTGGTTTGGGCTGATAACCCGGCACAGGTGAGCAACCAAATAAACCATGCTATAGCGTACGGTAAGGCGGATTGTGAAAACATAGAAAATGATTTATAGAATCATTCCAAAAAAATCAAGTTTTTTTTGCAACAATGTTGCAGTTTTTTTGTCATTTTGACACGAATTACATCCAGAGATAATCAATTCTCCTTTCGAAAAAAGCGACTACTTCAATCCTACTTGTATTAGATCGATTTCAAAAATCTTGAATGGATAAACAAACTTTAGAAACATATGACCGACTAACTGACAAATACTTCAATAGGCAGGAAGTATTTAATCATAGTTACCTTTCAGAGATTAATTTCCTTTTGAAGGATCTAGTCCAGCCGAGTGTCTTAGATATCGGAACAGGATCGGGAAAATTCGTAGAATTATTACAAGGGCAAGGTTACCAGGCAGTTGGGATTGAGCCGAGTGGACAAATGTTGGAAATTGTAAGTGAAAGGTTTCCAGATCGTGCAAAAAACTTGAAAGCTGGAAGTCTCCCTCAATTACCTAAATTTGAAAACACATTTGATTTGATTACTGCCATGGCGGTGATACCCCACATTCCACGATCGGAGTTGTTCCTATCTTTTTTACGGATTAAAGAGAATTTAAAAACAAATGGATATTTTATTTTTAGTTTGCCTGATTCAAGAACCGATCTGGATTTCAATTCGCGAGATAAGGATGGTCGACTTCAGATCATCTACAGCAAAAATGAAATTTATATCATTTTAGAACAGTTAGGTTTTTATCTTGATAAGGAATTAATCCTACAAGATGAAGAAGGGCGTGGTTGGAAGTGGTCTGTATCAATCATGAAACTTAGCCACTCACAAGCTTTACCTTTGGATAGAATTGATTCTATTTTAAATCGTGAGAGAAAGACCGCTACTTACAAACCTGCGTTATTGCGTGCGTTATGTGATATTGCTTTGGAAAATCAAAATTTAGTTACTTACGAATCCGAGATGGTGTTGATTCCGCTTCGATTGATTGCGGAGAAGTGGGTGGTTTATTTTTGGAATTTATTTTCTGCACCTGTTTTTTTACCTCAAGTATCCTCAGAATTATTAGAAAAACCATCGGCTCTAAGGAAAACCTTCAGTCTGTTACAATCTAAACTGTTGACTTTAGATGACTTCCTAGACCAACAGGCACTTCTACGCTCCGGTAAACTCATTGATCTAGATTTGCAAAAACAGATGAATCTTTACATTCAACAATGGGAGCAAACTATTGTTAAAGGACCAATTAAATATTCATCAGAAGGCAATTTATTTCAATATTTACCAAAACAGCAGGTGATTTCCTTGCCGGTTTCGATTTGGAGAGAATTTGTTTTATTAGAATCCTGGATACGAGATGCGGTAATACTTCGTTGGGCAGAAGAAATGGAACGAATCTCTCGCTTTACTATACGAACAGGACAGGCAATAGATTATCTGATGATGGGCCAAAAAGTGGAGCGCAAACAAGGTATGTTACGCGAATTGTATTTGAAAAAGACTTCGCTTCTATGTGTTTGGACTGGCAAAAGTTTACATCCACAGAATTTAGACATAGATCATGCGATCCCGTATACTTATTGGAAAAATAATTACCTATGGAATTTATTTCCTGCAGATGCTACTTTCAATCGAAAAAAACGAGATCACGTTCCTAGTTCGAAGTTTTTGCGGAACCGAGAAAACGCAATCCGTGAGAATTGGGCATATCTAGCCCATCTTCGTCCGAATCAGTTTGATTTTGAGATCCGAAACTTTTTGGGAAAATACTATGAGCCCAATCATTGGGCAGGGACTTTATTTTCTATGTTTGAAGAAGCCGCCGAAACGATTGCGAGTCGGCGAGGTGCTTCAAGATGGAATGGGGATTGACCTCTTCAGGATTCCTGGTCTTTCACTACTTTTAAAAGCGTGGATTGGATGTAGTAAACCCATAAAATGAGTGCTACATGAAGAACGTCATTCTCAGAAAACCAAATGCCCTGATTCCATAAAAATGTAGTTATACCAAAATCCAAAGACACAACATAAGCTATCATTACAATCACAAGAAGTATCCACGTAGAAAGCTGGTATTTACTTGGAAGATCTTTATGTTTTAAATACAAAACTGTTGAACTGATCAAAAAATACAGAACAGCAGGTAAACAAGATAATTCGAGAAATTCGAATGATATAAAAAATTGATATGGTAAAATTGCGCCATATAACACACAGCAGGTATAAATAATAATATTTAGGATTGAGTAACTGATCAGAATTTTTCTCAATCTTCCGATGGCATTGGAATACGCGTACGCAATTAAAAAGCCATTCATACCTGCATTCTGAAGGATTTCATAATTTATTTCCCACCATGTTGTCCAACGACATAGCTCTCTACCTCGGCATTTAAGTTCATAACCAAATGCCTGATAGCTTGTTCCAGCAAATATAGCGGCGATGCCTGTCAAAAAAAATCCCCACGCCCAATAGAGACGAGATTTTTGGTTTCGTTGGTCTTTGAAGAATTGATAGCCCACATACAAGTAAAAGAAACTTAAAAGATAAACAAAGAATGTGGAAGTGGGTTGGCTAAGGACAAACGTTGCGTTTCCGATGGAAACATCGATCCAATGATGAGAGGACAGGAAGGCTTCTGGAGTTAAGTTCGGGGAATAGCCTATTTCGTTTATTTTGTTACAATTCTGAAAAAGTAGGACTAAGATAATATAGGCGATCAGCTGTTTTAGGTTTTTCATATTTCTCCAATGTTTAGGCACGTTCAATGATTTAAAATTACCAACTTCCACTTGCTCCACCTCCACCAGAACTTCCACCACCTCCTGAGTAGGAACTGGAACTCGAACTCGAACTCGAAGTTGAGCGCGAAGAAGAAGAGCTGTAGCTAGAAGAGGAAGAACGACTAGATGAATTGTTTGATGTGGAATCACCAGATGATTTTGTATATTCGGAAATTGCTTTCAAAAATGTTTCATAGGCGGCTGTAACCTTAAGTATACGACAGATATAAACAAAAAGGTAGGACAATGCCACACAAATGAATACAAACATGATTTCGATAGGGTAAGAAAACTCACCGACAAGATGTCTGAATGAGTCGTATATGGCATAAAAAAATATGGCAAAGAAGGGAATACCTTTGTGATTCGCTAAAAAAACAAGTAACGAAAGATAAGCCAATGATTTTCCGATGGTCCAAAAAAGAGGTACCGTTACTGCTTGAGTAGTAGGGACATCGTCTTTCTTGTCGATCAAAGGGCTGTTTTCTTTCGGATAGTAATTATTGATCAAGTAATACAATGACGTTGCAGCACTTGAACCTACCCAATCAATATCTCCCTGTTTTACGTAATCTTTCACAACCGACCTTAGTTCGTTTGAAAGATAAAGATTATTGATCTTTTTAGAACCTTGCGCTTGTGAGGGAAAGATTGTATTTTCGTTTGTGTAGACAAACAGATCCTTTTGATTCAGTGAAATTAGAAGTAGAATTCCACTTTCGTCTTTAAAAATAAGTTTATGATACTTTTTCGAATCTAATTCTAAATCCGCTGATGTTTTTACGAAAAGAATCGATGTGGGCAATTTCAAATCTGTTTCAATTTTCTCTATCGCCTGATTTATGTTTGTCTTTGAAAAAGGAACGAGAACTGAGTGTGGATCTTGTAGCCCTCGTTCTGCAATTATTTTTTGATTTTCATTTTCCCATTGTTCTATGGTATCGAGTGTCTCTAAAAATGCATTGTATGTAAAGTTTGTAAAATCACCTTCCTTCGTATACTCATACTGGTTTCTAAATATTTCCTTTTTTCTGTTTTCACTCAAGAGCCAAGAAAGTTCAGCATTGAGTGTTATCTTTCCGAAATAGTTCCCACTGACATCAGAGCCCACGATAAAGACCAATCTATTTTTGGAAGGGGAGCTTATATTCCGAAATATCCCATTTGCTTGCGCTTCTATTGAAAGTGGATTTTTTGCATCTGATACGCAAAATTGAATATAGTAATTTTTGATATTTTTTCGACTTTTTATATTTTTTTGAATCATCGGTATCGTATCTTTATGTAGTCTGTCACTCGCGTCGCTAAAGACTGATGGGCAAACTTTAGATAAAAGTGAAGGTGACTCTGAGTTGATTTGATCAATGATTGCAAGTAGTCCATCCGATACGGCACCCGTAATTTCACCTGCCTTCATTTTGGGGATGATTAATTCGTTTATGATTCTTTTTGAACTAATATCCGTTAATACAGACTCCAATCCATAGCCCACTTCGATTCTGACCTGACGATCATTTGGTGCCAGTAAAAATAAAACTCCATTGTCTTTGCCTTTTTCACCAAGTTTCCATTTTTCAAATACATTGATGGCTTCGGATTCAATCGTATCAAATTTTAGTTTGGGTGTGATGTATAAAACAATTTGGTTGGATGATTCCTTTTGGTATTCAAGTAAGATGGACGTTAGTTTCTCTTTTTGGATTGGGGATAAAATGCCTGAGGGATCCATGACAGGTCCAGTAAGGTCTGGAATATCAGCTTTCGTAGCCTTACAATAAAGAGAAATAGCTAGAAATAGGCAAAAGGAGAAAAACTTGGCTTTTTTCATCCGATCATTTTCAGCGATTCTTCTGCAAAAATCAATCGTATCTTTTTTAAATATATGGTTGACAATAAAAATATAGTTGACTATATAAAAATATGCGTCATTTGAATTTGGAAGAATCAGGCCGTTTTTTGTCTTTGCCTTTAAAAGAGCGCAAATTTGCAAAAACTCGTTTAAATGTTATAGAAGTTTTTTTAGAGCAGTTGGAATCCCGATCTTTTGAAGAGATCAAGATCAAGGACATCTATTTAAAGGCCCAAATTTCTGAGCCTACGTTTTATAATTATTTTCCTGAAAAGGAAGATATGGTTTTGCTTTTCATTCAAATCTGGAGTCTTCAAGTAAGCGTTTTTGCTTCACAAAACAAATCCACTGATAGTGGTTATAAACTACTATCGTCTCTCTTTCGCTATACGGCGAATGAGTCGAAAAAAAATCCAAGAATCTTATTGGAAATCATTTCTTTTCAAGCAAAGAAAATCCAAACAATTAAAATACCGAAACTCACCCTTTCAGAAAGACTGCTTCTATTTCCTCATCAAGATGGGATTCAAAATTTACCTGCAATGGGAATAGAAGGTCTGATTAAGCAAGCATTGGACTCTGCTGAAAAAAGAGGAGAGCTTCCATCCAGTACAAATTGGCAAAATTTTGGTCTTGCTATCGCAGCATTATTTTTTGGCGTACCTGTGATCGCTTTTCAAACGGATCAAGGTTTAGAAAAACTTTGGTTAGAATCTTTATCTTATCTTTGGCTCGGCGCTGGTGGAAAAAAAAATAAGGAATAACTATGAAACTTTTATCAAACAAATGGTTTTTACTATCGCTAGGTGGGGTTCTCCTTGGTTTTACGGGAATGAATTGGAATATTCCGATCTTTGCCTGGTTTGCACTTATTCCATTTATGAGATATGTGAGAATCGGTCATTCTATTTGGATTTTGCTCGCGTGCCTCATTTTGATACAGATTTTTTCAACGATGCGCATTGTTTCGGAACCATTACATTTAATAATCGCACTTATTTCAGGGATTCAAGGCGGTATAGTTTTTACATGTATTTTATGGTTTTGGAATCAAATTCGAAAAAAGTATAAAAGTCTATCCATTTCTATTTTTACCTTTGCTTTCTCTTTTACGATCATGGAATGGATAGGTGCCAACTATTCAGAATTAGGTGTATGGGGAATGTTGGCAAACAGCCAATTACACAATATAATTCTTTTGCAATCAGCTTCCATCTTTGGAGCTACGGGTATCAGCTTTTTAATCTACTGGTTCAATGCTATGGCGGAGGAGCTTGTAAATGAACTGGATACAGAAAAGAGGATCCATAAACAGACAATGGCAATGTCGATCTTCTTTTTGAGTATTTTGATAATATTGCTATTTTATGGAACCATACGCCTAACAATTCCTATCCAAGGGACACAAGTAAAAGTTGCAACCATAACTTCACATAAATCAATTCAGGCGATTTGGAATGATCCAAAAGAAAATGAATTGAATACAGAGATCGTGATGCAAAGAACTTTACAAGCGGCTAGGGAAGGAGCAAAGATTATAGTTTGGAATGAAGGGGCGATTCTCGTTTCCAAAACAATGCAAACTTCTTTTCTTGAAAGCATATCAAAAATTGCAAAAGAGAATCAGATTGAGATCATTGCGGCCTTAATTGTGCCAGAAAAGGACGATATCTTTTTTGTAGAAAATAAAATCCAGTGGATTGGTAAGAATGGAGAAACTCGTCAGATTTATCATAAGCAGTTTATCCCACCTGGAGAACCGATTTACTATCAACCTTCCGATGTCCGAGTGATTCCGACGGAATGGGGACTTATGTCCATTGCAATTTGTTATGATTTTGATAGTCTGTCTCTTACAAAAAAACATATGGAGCTTGGTTCTGGTCTAACCTTGATTCCGGCATCAGATTGGAAGGGGATAGATCCTTTTCATACAGAAATGGCCGCTTTACGTGGCATTGAAAATGGATCATCTATTGTTCGTTCTACGAGAGGAGCACTTTCCGGAATTTATGATCCTTATGGTCGAGCTAAAGGAACCTTGATGTATGATGAAAATAGTGACGGAGTTTTAGTAGCCACGGTTCCATCCGAACAGATTCCTACTGTATATAAAAGTTTCGGAAACTGGGTGGTAAGCTTTGGATTTATTTACTTTATCATGTTAGGCGGAAAATATATATTTTCCCTTTTAAAGAAATTTATTTCCAACCTTTAGTGATGCCATCCACGGACTGTCTTGAGCACTTAAATCGAGAAATTTTAAATCCGCGATCTCCTTCGTTCTTTAAGTGACCTTGAGTTGTTACCCTTCGTCTCCATCGTTTGAATGTAGGTTTGTCTAAAAAATGCCGCATCACTTTTACGAATTCGTTAGGACTGATTTGGAATTGGTGATTGATTGATTCAAATGTGGTTCTATCTTCCCAACCCATACGAATGCATCGATCAATATCATCGCTACTCAAACTTGCTATTTTTTCTTTTAATGATTTGGAAAGACTCATCGTTGATTTTCCCTTTTGATGCTTCTCTTATTAGACATATTAAAGTAGCAACTAGGACATGCTGAACATAGTTTCAACATAGAAACTTGGGTTTACATACAGTGCTATGTTCTTCTATATGACATAAAGAAGATTTTCGTATTTCACGAGGTCACCCACATGTTGATTGAATCTGCATCCCGTACAACTAGCTACCACTTGGATCAAAAGATCATGGAAATCTTGGATGAAGATGCGGCCAATGAAGAATTCCTTCTTGATAAACTCAAAGTCATTCATCCTGGGTATAAAGACGCAAATGTGCATTCGGCACTCCTTCGGGTATTTACTTCCATGGAATTTCCAGAGGAAGAAGCTGCATCGGTGTGGGAGGAGATCATCGAATACAAGAGACAACTGACTTCGCTTCTCAAACGTGACGTTGGATTTCGAGTGGCGATGCTGGATTATTTTATCAATGTCAATAAAAAATTGATCAATCCCAAATTGATCGAAATCCGTTTATTTGCCGAAACGGAAAAATTGGTTCTTATCGATGAACTAACAAAGTTGTACAACCGTAGGCACTTTCAAAACTGCCTGCAAAGGGAATTCAAACAAGCACTCAGATACAAACAGGATCTTTCCTTACTAATCATTGATATAGACAATTTTAAAAAAATCAACGATACGTACGGTCATCCAAAAGGAGATGAAATACTTGTTCGGGTTGCAAATCAAATTAGTGCCAACACACGTATAGAAGACACAGCATGTAGAATTGGTGGCGAGGAATTTGCGATCATATTGCCTCATACAGATGAATCAAAAGCATTGATTGCGGCAAATAAACTCTTAGATGCATGTCGAACCATTGAATATGAAGGAGGATCCATTACTATCAGTGGTGGCATCGTTTCTTATCCAGATAAAGCGAATTCTGTCAATCAAATGTATGATTATGCGGATCGAGCCTTATACAATGCAAAATATTCAGGCAAAAATAAAATCGTATCTTATTCATCGGACAAACGAGGAAGTTTACGATTTGTTGCAAATCTGGAACTTTCTTGTTTACAGCCTGATAAATCTTTTAAGACGATCTCTAAAAATCTATCAATCTCAGGCATTGCCTTTGAAACCGAAGAACATGTCGAACTGCATGATATATTGGATGTTAGGTTAAAAGATGATGTATCAGGATCTCACATTGATGCAAAAATAAAAATTGTCCGAAAGGAAAAGTTTGATGCCAACAAGTTTCACATAGGGGCTGAATTTGTTGAAATCGCATCACATCACCGAGAAATGATTCGTGGCATGTCCCTATCCAAAAGTTCAAATGGACATCCGATACATTAAGTACCCGACTTAATTGTAATCAAATTTTACGCCTGCGACTATCAGTCGTTCAATTAGCACTTGACCGAGTCCTGTTGCGGGCGTTAAAAAACCAGACAATCCCTTTCCACCTGGTAGTTTGTCTCTTTCAAGGGCGAGCGCTAGTGCAGATTCGCATACAAATTTTACCGTCGCTCGATTACCAGGGTCGCCATTTTCGGAAATGGTAAGCGTAGCCCGTTGGCCACCCACAGCATTTCCAATCATCTCCAGGCGAAAAAAACCAGAATTCATAGTTATTTCGCTTGGACCTTCACTTGGTGCGGGTCCAAATTTTTGCATCATGGATCGGACAAAGGGAGATTGGCTGAAAGAATTGAAACCTGATTGTATTTTTGCCATTACAAATGCGGAGATTGGGTTCCACCAATCACCTAAGTTATGATATTCGGAATAGGAAAAATTTGGACCATAGGGCTTTTTAGATTTAAAAAAAAGTGCGGCACTTCGATTGACCACTCGAGTATTGATGATACCCATAACAAAGGGAGCCAACCATCGATTCAAAGATTTATCTAGGTGAATATCAAAAGTATCATCTAAAAAGTTAACTCCTTCCAGAAGTCCTGAATTAAGTAAAGTCGGATCTTTCATTTTCTCCCAATCCCCAGTTTCCATCATTGTGATCATCGAATGAAGTGTCCCACCGTTTAACCCACCTTTAATGGTGAAGGCACCTTTGACGGAATCTGTGAGGCTAAAAAACTTTTTTTGGATGTGATTGCATAGGGCAAACACTCCGATGTCAGAGGGTATGGAATCAAATCCGCAAAATGGAATGATCTTTGCTCCCGATTTTTTTGCCATTGCTTCATACTTATCCATCATGGAGCGGATGAATGCTGTCTCTCCTGTTATATCCACATAATCAACACCGTGTTTTGCCGAGGATGCGATGATGTTTTCACCATAGAGACGATAGGGGCCTGCAGTTGAGAGAATCACCTTTGTGGATCTTACCATGTTATCAATTGCCACTGAATCTTGGCTATCAGCGACAATGATATCAATGCGATTTGGCTCTATATTTAAGTCTCGCAATACGAGCGATAGTTTTTCTTGATTACGACCAGCGATCGCCCATTTTAAGGATGCGGGTGCAGTTTTTAAAAAATAAGCAACAGTTTGTTTGCCTGTAAATCCAGACGCACCATAAAGTATGACATCGTATTTTTTTTTCATAATCGTTAATATTTCCTTTTGATTATATTCGGATGATTGGGTTCAATTTTTTTAGCTTCATCGATGATCTGATTTGCACGCGCTTCGTTTCCGAGGAGATTGTAAAGATCCGATAGTAGGATCAAGTTTCTAATATGCTCAGGTTCTCTTAACTTTACTCGTTCGCCGAGATCACATGCTAGATTATAATCACCAATTTTTTTAAATAGATAGGAGATTTGAAATAAAACTTCTGTTTCATCTTGGAAAGAGTCCAACATTTCATCAGTGAGTCTTTTTGCTCGATGGAAATCCCGATTTCTAAGATAGGAATAGAATAAAAGTTTGTTTGTTTCCTTTGATTTGCCGTGTTGAGTTGTTAAACTTTCCAATTGGGAAATTGCATCTGACCATTTTTCTTCCTTCATTAGTTCCCGAGCAAACTCTAGATTAGGCTCCTCACGATCTTCAGCATCATTGGCCAACTCACCATCACCATTATTAAAGGAAACTTTGATAAACGTGATGTCATCATACTGTTTTCCAAAAGATAATAGCTCTGAATAGATTCTTTCTAAATCTCCATTTGTCCGTTCTACGTGGTTTAAAATTAAGGAGTCATTTTCGTTGACCATTTCGGTCCCATCTTCATTTGTTATCAACAAATCATCTCTTCCATCAGATCCAAAGATGATCACATCTTTACTGCTGAGTTGAAATGTAAAAATTCGTATTTTTTCATTCGCTCCAAGTGTTCCAAGCTTTCTCAGTGGTTTTTGAATATTTAAAAAGGATGCTTTGCCATCACGAAAGAGTATGGCTGGTGGATGGTCGGCGTTGATGAGATAGAGTAGGCCACTTTGATCATCGATGAGTCCTAAGACAAGAGAGACTAACATAGAACCATCAAATGTTTCAAAAACATGATGTAATTCTACGAATGCATCTTTTATCCATTTTTCCGGAAATAGATGACGAGTGGTGCGTGCAATGATATTGCGGTTGATAATGGACTCAAAAACACTTCCGAAAACAAGTGCACCGCTGGCACCTTGTAAAGATTTACCCATCGCATCAGCATTTACAAATACAGTATAAGATCTGTCTTTTAAGATGATATTGTTTGCCATACAAAGATCGCCACCAATCTCTTCTTTCCATTCTTTGAATTGAAATTTTTTCTTTTGACTGGAAAAGAAATCTACCTTAACCAATTCACCTTTTGATTTATTTGAATTTAGGGGGCGAAGGAGAAGGGAGGTTAGAAAGTAATCCCCATCTTGTTGGTTTTTGAGTTCTTGGACTGTTTCTAAAATTGCGTTTAACTCAAAAGTTCGTTCTTCAACTTTGACCTCTAATCTTTCTGAAAATACTTTCAACTCATTTGTTAATTCTTCAGATTTTGTAAACGCGGCGGCAAACTTTCTTGAAAGGATCGTGGCTTGGAATATAATGAATGTTAGTAGACCGTAACCCAAGATATAGGGAGTATAAAATATAGCCTCCCCTTTTAAAATATCATGAATTGCAGAAATTGCAATTATGACAAATCCGAGAAGGAATAATCTCGCACCCATACGCTTGTTTCGAATTGCAAAAATTAGAATTTTGGAAACATATAAAATTCCCAACGTGATCCCAATTTCGGCAAATATGACTGCCTGACCAAAAACTCCCATTGGAGTAAAAATAACTAGTAAACAGGGCGGTATAAAAAACAGCGATAGAATGACTGAAACCTTTTTTGAGACTTCCATTGGAAAAAGGGATTCTACAAATTTAAGAAAAATAAAGCCGGAAGCATAATAACCAAAGTATTCCAATTTCAAGGCAACAATAAATGGGATATCGGGAAAGGTCTCGAGGATTAAACGTTCGTTAATTGAAAATGTTCTCAGTCCCACCACAATACAAAACAATGCAAAATAGAGTGGTGACTTATCTTTGCGTCGATTCAAATACAATCCTAAATGGTAGAGTCCCATTATGAATAGGGAGCTAAGTACAACAATATCTAACACAAATTTTTGTTTTTGTTCTTTTTCAATACTCTCAGTGGTTCCCAAGCGGATTGTATCCCAAAGACCAGATCGATAATATTGGAAATTGGAAACATAAAAAATAAGATTTAATGTGCTATCATCTTCAAGAAGACGTTCAGATTTGATCTTAAGTATACGATGTCGTAAAAGGGGAGTGGATCCCGTTTCAGATTTTCCAACTTTGCCTTCCTGAGCAACTAACTCTCCGTTGATGTAAAGCTCATAAGAACATGCAATACTTTTTAAATCTAAGGAAAGACTTGGCGAGTCTTTCGGAAGTTTTATAAATAGCTGGTAACTAGCATAACCAAAGACGGGATAGCCAAAGTTTTGCCATTCCCCAGGAACCGGAATAAATGCATCTGATTTGATCGTTTGATTGTTCGGTGATACAAATTTTTCCCAATAAAATAGCCAATCCCCGTTCAATTCTAATGCGTTGACTTTGTTTGGATTCCATGCTGATAGATCTAAAAATCCATTTTGTATTTTGAAAACTGGAATGTGCTCATATTTTCCACAATGAAAGAGAGAAAGGAAAACTAAAATCGAGATCCATCTTTTCATTGATCAATACTCAAGTTACGAGATAGGATCGAATTGTAGTTAGAAGGTGATCCTTTAAAACAGGTTTTGTCAGATAACCTTCTGAGAGACTGCTATATTTTTCTATGTCTTCTTGCATGGCATCTGCCGTTAAAAAGATGAGAGGTATTTTTTTGAGAGATTCGTCTGCCTTGATCAACTTTGAGGCATCAATGCCGTTTATCTCTGGCATTTGTATGTCCATAAGAATCAGATCAACTTGATTTTCTTTTAATTTCTGTAAGGCGATCCGACCATTTTCGGCTTCTATAATATTTATTCCTGAATTTTTTAGAAAACCGCGAACTACCATTCGATTTTCTTGTATATCTTCAACTAACAGTAAAGTAAAATTAGAAAGTGAGTCCACCAATGCTTTGTCAGCATCAGAGGAGTCCTTGAGAGTGGCAGAGATCGAATCTTTTACGACTTGCACGTGCTCTAATGTGATTGAAAATCGAGAACCTTTGTTTAGTTCGCTTTCAATCGAAATTTGGCCATCCATTAGTTCTAGAAGTTTGCGTGTGATGCTGAGTCCGAGTCCTGATCCGCCATATCTTGCTTGCTTTTGCCCATATTTTTGAATGAATGGCAAAAATACCCTTTGTTGGTCTTCCTCCGATATACCGATACCAGTGTCCTCAATGATGAATTTTAAGGAGACAACTTTGTCTGATAAGTATGTTGATTCAAGCTGGACCGATATCTTACCTTTTTCTGTAAACTTAATCGCATTGCCAATTAAATTGAGAAAGACCTGTCGAATCCGAAGTTCGTCTGCCAAAACAACATTCGGAAAGTTAGGTGGATATTTGACTTCCATGACTAAACTCTTTTCTTTTAACTGAAGTGAAAAAAGATGTTTCATTTCAGTTACGATGTCAATTATGTTTGTATTGGATTTTTGGATCTCTAATAATCCTGACTCAATTTTAGCTAAATCTAAAATGTCATTGATGAGACCTACAAGAGTACGACCGCTTCTTTGGATTGCATCGAGATATTCTTCAGCTTCTTCATTATTCCCGATCTTTTCTTTGAGAATTTCACTAAAACCTAAGACCGCATTCATCGGTGTCCGGATATCGTGGCTCATATTGGCAAGAAATTGAGACTTAAGTTGGTTTGCTTTTTCGGCCTCATCCTTGGCAAGGATTAAGTTTTCTTCAGTATTCTTTTGTTTGGTGATATCTTGTGCGATTCCGATGATGCTCAAAATTTCGCCGGATTCGTTTTTGACGGGTGAAAGGATCGCACTCTCCCAATAGAGTTCGCCAGATTTTTTTTTATTTAAAAACGTACCCTTCCACATTTTACCAGACAAAATTGTTTCCCAGATCTGTTTGAACTCATCTTTACTTGTATGATCAGTTTTTAAAATCCTGGGGTTTTTACCTTCGACCTCGTCAAACCCATAACCTGTTATCTGGGTAAATGTAGGATTGATATACTCGATCCCACCCTTGAGATCGGTAATCATAATCGAAAGTGGACTTTGTTCGATGCCGATGGAGAGCTTTCGTATGGTCTCCTTTGCTTTCTCAAAATTTCGAATATAACTGTCATCATTGAGGAGTAAAAATCCAAAGGGCGCCATGAGTATCGAAAGAAAATACACAACATATGTAGTTCCATTGACAATCAAATCCAGATTATCCGATACTCCGTTTGGATCAAAAAAATAGAGATAATAAAACATACGAACAAAGACTGCCAAGCCGCAGATAAAAAATGTTGCGAGATTATAATTATAGATGAGGGGATTTGCACTTCTCTTTTTAAAAAGTGCAGCAACGATCAACACGATGACAAATCCATTTACAAAGGAGAGTACGACAATGCGATGGTGTATGCTCGGTTCATAGACATAATAATAATAAAGCAAGAGCCCCATGAGGGAGAGCAGAGTTACCAATGACTTCTTGGGTGTTTTTAATTCTAGGAATTCAAAGTACAAATACGTCCATACCATAAGTGAACCGGTGATGAGTAAGTTACCAAGAACAATCGATACCATGTCCGGGATAACCCCACGCAAAGCTCCGTTGATAATCCAGCCTGCCGCCATGGAAAAACTAGAATACCCCCAAATTCGAAGTCCCTTTCGATTTGGGAAAGCCTTCGCCATAAGCAAAAGCCCAAGCCCCGTCGTAAATGTGGCAAATACGAGAACAATTATGATTGTTTTGACATCTAGAGCCATAGGGATGATTCAGTTTACAATGGTCAGATAACCTTTCAACTGAAAATTGGCTGTTTTTGATGTCCTAGTAAAATTTTACTATTTCGTCATTTTACTCGCGTTAGATTTTTGTGTCGTTGGATCCTTGCATCGCCATGACTCTTTCCAAAACAAAAAAGAATGGTTGTTTCATTCCTTTAAAATCCATACATCCCAAAAGTGTATTGTCATCCACCTTGCGGAATACATCGTTTATCGGAAGTTGGTCGTACATCATAGTTGCTGAAACCTTTCCACGATATTCCGTTAGACGAACTCGGGCTTTTGATTTCGAGGTTTGAAATAAAAAGCGAACACAAAGAAAAAGATATTTCAATGGCCAAAGATTTTTGGAAGGAATGAGGGTCGCTAGACGAACAGGCATTAGGATCGGATTTACCTTAAAAAGTTTTTTCGTGAACGACTGAAACACCAGTGGATGTACATTTTCAGGATCTTCAAATGACTTTCCATACCAGTTAAAGGTTTCTAAAGCACCGTCCATAGTATGCCCCGTACAAAAACCAGAACCCTTCCACATTCCCATCATGAACTCGACGGGAACTGTGGGTAACGAATCAAAAAGATGGAATGCATCCTTTTGTTCATTAAAAGTTTTGGATCTCATTTCTTGAAAGATAGCTACTTGAGTGGGCATAGTGATATGGAATATCTAATCCTGTTGGAATTGTTCACGTATTTTGGTTCGGAAGGAATCAAATTCCCCTCTTGTCGCAAACTTACAAAATTTGAGGATCTCTTCCGGAATTTCGGAAGTACGTGCTTCCTTATGGTTGATCATAATCATCATATCTGCAAGGTAGATCGGGTAGATGATCTCATTATAAAAATCTTCAGCAAGGAGTGGCCTGTGGTGGTATTCCATTGCACGCACATAGACGTCAGGAAAGTTCCATTTGATACCAACTTGTGCACCTAACCGAGAGTGTGTGATTCCGAATGCAGATTCTTCCATAGAGATTGCAGATGCAATTTCTTTTGTAGTGGTATAACTTTTGATTTTTCCCATTCGTTCTGGTTCAAGGGATAAAAGAAGAATCTCTCCGATGTCATGCAATAGGGCAGAAGCAAGAAGGTTACTTTGTGTATTTTTTGCCATACCCATCTTTTGGCCGATCATCTTGGCATAAAAAGCGGACTCGTTTGATTTTTCCCAAATCGCTTGGAATGCAGGGAACTTGTCTTCTAATATCTGTTTTGTGCCAAGAGAGTAAAGTAAGGACTGAAGTTCCTTGAGTCCGATCAACTGGATGGCTCTGTCCAAAGATTCTACCTTGGCTCCTCTTCGAAAAGCCGCAGTATTTGAGAGTCTTAGAATATTCGCAGATAGTGCGATGTCTCTTTTGATCATCTCCGCAATGTTGCCAATGCTTGAGTTCGGCTTATCGATAGCCGCTTGGATGTCTTGGATCGTACGTGGGAAAGTAGGTAAGTTGTCGATTTCGGCAATGAGCTTGTCGACCTTATCACTCTCGGAAGATTGTGTTTGGATCGCGGCAGGGATGTCGATGGAGAACATGGTTTTGTTGCCGATACTTTCGAATTTGAATGCATTGTCGCTGAGTCCATCATTTTTAAGCATCATAAGGGTCATGATGAGTCCTAGCCCTGCACCTTCTTGTTCGTTAGATGCATCCATAAATGCTTCAGCGAGATCGTTGTAACTCCTCGCACGTTCGATTCGGAATTGGATTCGTTTGATTTCTTCGGGTGCGAGTTGGATATTATTCATAATCCGAATCCGCATCAAATTCTTGTTAGTGATAAAGGAAACGAATACTCCGTAATTGTTTTTCAAAAGACCTTCTTCAAACTCATCCCTCTTCTCGAGATAGTCTTTTTTGAAACTGTTCATCTTCTCGTTGTATTCTTCTTCATTTGTGATGTCAGCTTGGTTTGCGCTGAAGTAAACGCGCTTGACGTTGGCTTTGATGGCATTGGTGACCATTTCTTTGATGGCGGCAAGAACTGAGTCTCGAATGGAGATCACATCGAGTTGGAGTAAAAAGCGATCTAGGGTCTTGTAGAGTGTGTGTTCCACCTGTTCATTCACATTGAAGAATTTAAAATGAAAGGGTTGGTTTTCCTGTATCGGGTGGTCCAAATCAGGAATGTTTGTGTGAAGTCCTAATTTTTCTCTGAATTCAAGTTGTATTGGTTTTGCTTCTGCCATCGAAATGTCCCCGGAATGAAATGATGCTCAAATCTTTATGATCGGTTCCACAAAAAAACGCACTCAATTGCGATTAATGTGTAACACTCGTATCGTGTCAATTTAGACGAAAATTTTTTTGAATTTAAATCTGTGTCGGGAAATAAATTTACTTTAGTTTTCTTTCCGATTCAGAATTGACACAATTTCGTAATGGCCATTGATTGCTGCGGCTTGCAATGCCATTTGATAGCTATCCGAGCTTGGGTCATAATTAGATTTGAGTAGTAATCTGGTGATATCCGTATTTCCCACACTTGCTGCGATCAAAAGTGCGGTTCGATCTCCATCTGACTCGATAGATTGTTCGGAGATTTTATGATCGATGAGAAGTTTTACAATTTGATCGAAACCTTTTGTAGCGGCCCACACGATAGCCGTCCATCCAAGGTTGTCTCGTAGATCCAAATCCGCTCCCGATTTTAGCAAAAGTTCGACAACCTCAACATATCCTTCGGACGCGGCTTGGATCAAAACAGAATCCCCATCTAATCGTTGTAAATTTACATTTGCTTTTGTGTGCAGAAGCGTACGAATCATCTCCAGATCTTTTCTCTCAATCGCGAAAAAAAGTGGAGTTTGATCATCTTTGTCTTCTTGTGCATTTGGATTTGCTCCCGCGGCAATAAGCATCTTAGCAATCTGGAGTTGGCCTGCATGAGCGGCAAAATGTAGTGCAGTCCAGCCATAGATGGATTGGTCGGGATCACTTACTTTTTCATCAATGTTGAGCCCACTTTTTAGATACCGCTCTACTTCGGTATGGTCTCCGTTTTTTGCCGCTAGGTGGAGGCTCATCGCGGGAGAATCCATGCCTTGAACCGGGTCGATTTAAGAAAAATGGGAAAAGGAAAATAAAAGTGATATAAAGGTAGCATAATTTTTTTCGAAACAATCAATCCAACAAAAATAAGGAGATTCTGAACCGTATACAGAGAGAGTACGCCTTATCGCAAGAGGTGGTCAATTCAAATTTAAGGGGACTTAGAAGGAAAGACCCTAGCATTCTGTTAGGCAGGAATCCGCCAAATTCCATGGTGATGACTCCTCAGCTGTAGAGATGCGCAATTTTAGTAAGTCAGTTGGATGGAAGGCTAAAAACTCAGAATGTATTTTGAAAAAAGAATGGGGTTTTGGGTGTTAGCCAAACATAAAAAATGTGTTTCCCATATTTAGAAAAGCTATAAATTTGGAACATAAGAGTCGTTTTGTGAAAAAAGTATCATTATTTTTGAATGTTATTTTGTTTGTTGTCTCAGTTGTGGTTTTCCATGATCTTTTGGCTCAAAGTGACAAAATAGATCAAAATGAAATTTCTGCGGAGAAAAAAAAGCCGTGGAAATTTGACTGCGAAGAAAAACGAGAATGTATGAGAAAATGTAGCTCAATGAGCGTATTTCAGTATAACGGCAAAGATCAAAGTTATGCCAATCAAATACGAACTGAGTGCTTCCGGGATTGCACAAACCAAGTGGACTGCAACAAAGATCGATGATCTAACGTAATTCAAATACACGGGGCAGGAAGAAGACCGAGAGAGCATAGCTCGATTACATAAAAACGTGCACCTTTATACCATAAACTTTCACATGATGCAGATTAGTCATCGATATCATCCTGCATTAGATCAATCTTTGCAAAGCCTAGAACCAAATCAAAAATCTCTGTTAGATTAATTCCCAATCGGATGCCATAATACAAACCTAGTGATGTTTCTAGCGTTAGGTCGGAATTGCAATGTGCTACTCGGGTATTCGAATCAGGAATCTTGGGTATCGGAACAAATAAGACCATATTCACGGCATCTGATGACTTGTCTTTTGCTCTCTCGCTCGCTTTAAAAGGTCTATGTTGATTCGAGTTGATTAAGAAATTTGAGTTACCCATCCGATTCATTGAGGAACGACTTCCTGCTGGTTGAAGGATTCTTATTTCTCCATATCCACCTGCTTGATATATACCCATATGACCATTTCTTATTCCGATACCGACAGAACGTTCGTTATTTGTTAATCCTCCTCCGAGACACCAAACCCAAACGCTAACTCCTACATTATCTTTTTCTAAGCCAATGGTTATCGTATCCCCGAAATCCTGAATTCGGTGTTTTGTATAGTTTTTAGAAGAAGAGCAGTTTATTGAGAGTAAACACAAACAAGTAATTGTTTTCAAAAGCTTCATAATGATCTGACTTAGTTAGATGGCGTAAAACATGTCAGAGATTCTTTTTTTAACAGAATCTCATAGGTGTTTACCGCAATTGGAAGGGATTACTCATTGTATTCTCTTGGTATTGGTTTATGATTTTAATAAAGAGACCCATTACGGCAATAACAAGGAATTTCATGTATCCAGGCAATGTTTATCAAAATTCGTTTCTAAGACTCGCAAGTATTTAAGAAAATGATCGTTCCCTTTACTGCCATTCTCTTTCTTGTTATGTTTCCTTATCTCATGTCTCAAAAAAAAATAAACCAAGATCGAGGAGTAATACCGTACATACCGGCAGAAAAAACAATGGGATATCCGAAAATTCAATATATACTTGATTGTTCAGAAAAACGAGTCTGTATGAGAAATTGCCCTAATTCAGGTTGGGAAAATAACACAAGTTTACGACATTTTCGAAAGGAATGTTATAGAGAATGTAACAAAATTATTTGCCTCAAACCTATTGAAAGAGAAATTCAATATTAATGTTATTATATTATTTTGAATTTAAGTAATCACAGACAATAGAGTAACGAGGATAACTTTTTAACTTGGTAAAAAAATGAGAAGAGAGATTCGTAAAAAGGCAGTGATCCCGCACTATTTCATAGTGTTCGCAGTCTACGAGTTTGTGATGATTCCGACAGAGGCAAAATCAGAAAAACAAGAGGGATATATTTTTGAATCCAAAAAGGTTACAGAGTGTTTTATCATGAACGGAAGAGTTTGATGCCCTGATGAGCCCCGGTGACAAAGTCCTTATCAAACGCAAGTCTTATACCTCATTTTGGGGATATTGTTACATTCTTGTTAAAAGTAGGTGAGGGAAAGAAATTTCTATCTAAAATTGTCATTCTACATTTCAATTTTGTCTTGCTTTAACTGAAAGCAAACTTTACAATCAGGCAATGTCCTTCCTCCAGAATCTAACCGTCAGATCAAGAATTTTATTATTGCCGGTACCATTCTTGCTTTTGATTTTCCTGCTTTTTGCTCTCTATTTTATGGAAGTGAAATCACGATTGGAATTTTCGCAACTCGAAATCAAAGGTATCCGCCTCATCCAAGAAGTATTACAAAGCGAAGACGCAGGCCATTGGCAAAAAAAGGAAAAAGCTGAAGAAAACCTAACAGAATTGGTAAAAAAATCTGGCTTTCAACTTTCGCAATTTCAATGGGAAGATATCATTCGAGAGATTGGTGACGAATCAAACCTAATTTTAGATCCAGATCTTGACACGTATTATATGATGGAGACCGCGATCGTTTCCTATCCTAGTAGACTCACGCAATTGAAGAAGCTCTCCGAAATCCTTGAAAAATATGACACTGCTATCGGAAGTGATTTGAGTGAAAAGGAAAGATTTGAACTATTGAGCATTGCTTCAAATTTGATTTTTAATTCCGAAACGATTCAGAAAGCAATGCAAAAGGTATGTTTGGCCTCACCTGATTATGAAGGAATGTTATGCCAACCAGTATTAATCGAAGAACGTCAGTTTGCGGATTGGTTAAAGACTTTAAAGACAGAATTAGCAGGAAACATTGCTTTGAAAAAGCAGTTCAGTTACAGTGAACAGAAACTCAATTCTTCATTTCTACTTCTCAAAGTGGTATCCGAAAGTTTGTTATATGGAGTAGAAAAACGTGTCTCTCAAATAAAAAATGCTGCCTTTCTCTACGAATCGATTGCTTTTTTTGTTTTTGTATTTTCGGTTCTATTGATCTATTTTTTAATTCGAAGCATTCTACTCCCATTACATAATATAGGAGATTCGTTAAAGAATGCGGTAAAAAAGGAACAAGTGGATTTGGATGTAAAAATTATAGCTGTTGGCAAAAGCGAAATCAGTCATATAGCAGAAGAATTTTTGAACTTGTTTAAGACTCTCTCTCAAATTCTAATGACGATTCGAGAATCTCAAAAGGAACTGGAACAGATTTCCCAAAAAACGGGAGATAGTTCAAATGTCTTAACTCAAACCGCCATTCTCTTTGCATCTAACTCTGAAGAGGCGTCTGCGGCCATCGAGGAGTTATTTGTTTCCTACCAAATGATCAGAAAATCAGTGAATTCTGTTACAGAAGGTGTTCAGACTACGGCTAAACAGATGAAAGTGGTCGGACAAATTTTTGAATTTTTATCGGTAGAGATGGATCATAGTCTGGATGCCGCAAAGATCGGAGTCGCACAAAGTGAAAAAAGTATTTCAGAAACTCGAAAAATGAAACTCTTTACCGATGAAATTATAAAATTAAGCGAGGAAATTTCCCAGATAACTACCTTTATAAAAGAAATCGCTGAGCAAACAAATTTGTTATCACTAAACGCATCCATTGAAGCCGCGAGAGCTGGCGAGCACGGGAGAGGATTTGCAGTCGTTGCTGAAGAAATTTCAAAACTTTCCCAAAAAACTCATAGTAGTGTTAAGCGAATCCAAGATTTGATTTTAAAAACTGAAAATTCAGTCAAAGAATCTGTCACCCAAGTTTCCAAGACAGAATTAGAAATTTTTAAACTAAATGAACATGTCTATGAAATCCAAAGGAGACAGATTAGTTTACAAGAAGAGCTTACAAAACAATCATTTATCATCGGTGAATCTGCAGAGGGATTACAATCACTCAGAAGTTATGCTCAAAGTCTAAACGAAGCCGCTGAAGAACAGGAGCGAGCAACAATGGAAATTAAAATCACGATTGATACGGTTGCCTTAGATGCCCAGTCTCTCACAAGTGAAGCCACTGAATTCCAACGAATGAGTGATCGAAGCCGACATGTTTCAAATCAGCTGACAAGCCTAATCTCAATGTTTAAACTGAACGAAGGAAAAGAAAAGATACAACTTGAATGAGTTTTGATATTGGCGTAATTATCTCTCGATGGATTTTTGAGCGCGCTATTTCTATTTAACTACACTGGTAGTTCGAGATAAAAAACTGCACCACTGCCTAGCTCCGATTCCACCCAAACTCGGCCTCCTGATTTTTCTGCCAATGTTCTAACAGAGGCTAGGCCGATTCCTGTGCCCATGTGGCCTTGGTTATCCTTTTGATCTAAGTTTGTAAAAAGCATAAACATTTTTTCTTGGTCTTGCTTTTTTATTCCAGGTCCATTGTCCTTCACGGAAATCAATATGAATTTGCCTTGAATCGAATAATCAATGGAAATTTCTACGATTGGTTTGTCGTTGTATTTGATTGCGTTTGTCAATAAATTTAAAATGATTTGCTCGAAAGCGGTCGCATCAATAGTGAAAGACAGAGTAGCATCAGGGAGGGAAATATTATATTTGTT
>JAPZRK010000047.1 GCA_027531445.1 Leptospira sp. | reverse complement strand
GTTTTCTTCATCGGTCATGGAAGTCCGATGAATGCGATTGAAACAAATGAATTTTCAAACGTCTGGAAAACTTTAAGCACTACTATCCCCACTCCTCGCGCTATTCTTTGTGTTTCTGCTCATTGGGTTACTAGGCACACGGCGATAACCTCAAATGAAAATCCTCCCACCATACATGATTTTGGTGGTTTTCCAAAGGAATTATTCCAAGTCGAATACCCTGCAAAAGGAAGTCCAGAAATCGCAAATCAAATCCTTTCATCCCTGCCGGATTGCCCGATCAAACTCGATTCATCTTGGGGATTGGATCACGGAACATGGAGTATCTTACGACATATATACCCAAATGCCGATATACCAGTATTACAATTAAGTCTCCAAAATACACCTGAAGGTTTACTTCATTATAAAATTGGCCAACAGTTAAAAGTACTGAGAAGTATGGGAATTTTAATCGTTGGGAGTGGTAATTTAATACATAATCTAGGTTTGGTGGACTGGTCAAAGATGAATGCAAAAAATTATGGATTTGACTGGGCAATTCGTGCAAATGATTTATTTAAAAATCTAATTCTAAAAGATGATACAACCAGTCTTATCAATTATGAATCACTTGGCTCTGACGTTAGGCTTGCGATACCGACACCCGAACACTATCTCCCTTTTTTATACATTCTCGGAGCAAAAGAGAATTCGGATCAGATAGAGTTCTTTAATGATGAATTAGTAATGGGCTCATTGAATATGACTTCCGTTAGATTTGGCTGATATTCTCACTTGACGAAACTAGTAGAGGACTGACACCATCACGTAATTGCCGAATACCAAATTCCAGACTAGGATAAATATGAAAAATACCACACTTCAAACACTATCAAATTTAATCGAAGGCGCCAAGTTATCAAACTGTGCAGATCCTTCGTCCATGAAGATAGACAAAGTTATGCCACTTTCTTCTGATACCACAGGGTTTTTATCTTTCGTCTCTTCTAAGGCATTTGTAAAAGAAGCCAAATCCTCAAAGGCAGTCGTTTTGGTTGTGAATGCAGAAATTGCAGAAAGTTTGGCTGATAAGCCACTCATGATCGTTCCCAATGTTGAACTTGCACTCATCAAAGTATTGTATCATTTTTTCCCATTGGAAATCGCGGATGGAACAATATCACCTCATGCAGTGATTGCGGCTTCCGCAAAAATTGGAGAGAATACAAAGATTGGTCATTTTGTTACAATCGGAGAAAATGTGGTGATTGGTAAAAACTGCATCATATCTGATGGCGTCAAAATTGAACACGATGTTACGATTGGAGATAATGCTCGCATTGGTATGAACTGTGTTTTTTATCATGGCACACAAATAGGTTCGGACTTTGTTGTCTTCGGCAATTCGACGTTTGGTGGGGATGGATTTGGATTTAGTTTTTTCAACGGCAAACACAATAAATTGCCTCAAATCGGTCGTGTAGTGATCGGGGACGATGTAGAAGTTGGTTCAAATTGTACCATTGATCGAGGCGCACTGACGGACACTGTGATCGGGAACGGTTGCAAATTTGATAATATGGTTCATATTGCTCATAATTGTAAGGTGGGAAATAACGTCGTAATCGCGGGACAGTCAGGACTTGCCGGAAGTGTCACTATAGGTGATAATGTTTTGATCGGTGGTGCTTGTGCAATTAGTGATCATATCACACTTGTGGAAGGAACAATTATTGCCGGTGGAACGAGTCTACGAACATCTCCAAAAGGAAAGGATGTTTATATTGGTTGGGACTTGGGTCTCAATTATCCAGACTTTCAAAAATACCGTGTCAATATCAAAAACCTAGTCAATCTCAACAAGTGGATCAAACGGATCAAAGATATAGAAAAGAAAGTGGGAATCGAAGCAGAAGAAAGTAAAGATTGATTTACTTTATTCGGGATTTCCGATTTCAGATGCCAAAAAAAGTTTTACTTTTTGATTCACCAATTCTTTGAGAAGATCTAAAGTTAGGTCAAGTGGAGTCCCATCTGGATCTTCCCAAAGGTATTTATCCCCTTCATATTTGCCTAAGCTCAAATAAAATATCGGCGGGGGATTTCGCTTAAAACGAACATGTTCGCTGAGTCGTAAGGTCATGGATCCCATTTCTGAAATCACCCATTCAAATAAATAATCATTGATCTGAGATTTCCAACGAATCGGAAAATCTCCTTCAGTGTCTTTGCTGGACGCAGTTTGTGTATTTAATGTATCTTCATACACAGGATATAACGCCCGTATGTCTTTCGCCATTTTGCCAGCGACTTGGGATAAAATGGGGAAATCAACCAACTCTAGTTGAATCTTCTTCATGTGATTACTTTGGAAGTCCAGTTACGACAGTGATTCCATTTTTTTTATCTACTTTGCCACCTGCATCCATGATCATATCCGATCGCAACTTAACAGGCCCTATACGAAGCCATGTTTGGAAATTTTCGATAGGTTGTACACAATAATGGAACCCAAAATCTGTTGATATATCTGATCCTGGTGACCAAGGGAATTGATGTTGTCTCACGGAAAGAGTACGCACCACCAACGAATTGTTAGAGGTCGGCAAATTCAAAATCGATTCTTTGAATTCTTTAGGATAGAAAAAGTATTCTTCGGCATTACTAAAGTATATGATACCTACCGTTTTTCCATTTTTGCGAAGATGATCTCCGATACTTTTTAATGTTGTGGTTCCCAAAAGATTACCTTTGACAGGATAAATCCGATCTGTTAAAGCTAAATTGCGGATGTACTGGTATTGATCTTCATTTGTTTGAAACATTTCATATTTATATAGTTCTGATGTGATACGATTGGTTCGGTGTCTTTTCCTTACAAATTTAATGATTCGATTGAATGCTTTTTTATACTCTTCTGGATTTGGAAGATTTTTATCAATGAGAGCAAAACTTTCGGCTTCATTGCCCTTCGCGTATCTTTTTAAAAAATCTTCCTTTGTTGGTGATTCCTTTAAAAACATAACCATCATTTCATTGGCAGTGACTACAATCTGTGTAAAATCCATCAAATAGATAAAATCGGATTTTGCCCATGCCGCGATGGTAAGATTTTGTTCTGCTCCAACACCAATATAAACATTACCGACACCTGTAACATGTGGAATGAGAACATCTAAACGATCTTCATTGGAAACGGTTGTATTGCCCACATCCCATCGCGTCGGAACAAGAGTTTCTTGTTCAATCTGGCGGAGAGTGTTCGAGGAAGGAGGGTTTATTTGTTTTGAACCGGACGACTTACAAACAATTAAGAAAAAAAGCGTCAAAGAGATGACTAACTGTCGTAAGCCGATAAAAATTAAATGTATTGTTTCTTTGTGATTCATTCTACGTTTTTGGCACATCTAAATCCGAAATGATGGTATTCGGGATAATTTTTGGGAACGTGAGCTCTTCGAAAAGAACCCCTTGCATGCGTTCCAGGCCACCACCATGAACCACCCTTCACAATTTTCTGGGTATGTCCTGAGCAGACCTCATTTCCGTTACAGGGTCCTTTTGGGTTATCACCCAAACAAGAGGAACCACATTTCTCATACGACTCGCTATACCAATCTGAAACCCACTCCCAAGAATTTCCAGCCATATCATAGAGCCCGTAGCGGCCCACAGGTTTTTTTCCGACATCGTCCGTCGTCATCCAATGTGGTTTTTCTAATTTTTCTGAAAAACACCCTTTTTTGCCATCCACTTCAATGACTGCTAATTTGCAAGATGGCTCTTCATTGCCCCAAGGATATAAGTCTCCCCCTTCACCTCTTGCGGCCTTTTCCCATTCCGCCTCGGTTGGAAGTCGCTTTCCTTTCCAATGACAGTATTCAGTGGCAGTATACCAACTAACTCCAAGTACAGGTTGCTTTGGTCGTTGGTAAATTTTACCATAACGTGCACCTATAAAATCACAGGTTTGATTTTTGAGGCAGTCTTTGCAATAACCTGCTTCCAGGCATAATTGGAAATCCAGATTGGTAACTTCAAATTGATCCATCCAAAACTCACCGACAAACACTGAATGCTCTGGACGTTCGTTTGGCTCGAATTTGTTTGAGCCACGAATCATTGTTCCGCTAGGAATGCAACTCATTCCATCTATAGATTTGCCCTTACACGGAAGTACGGCATGTGAAAATAATTCGTATTCGCAGTTTATAAAAAGAATACTTGCAGAAGATAGAATCAAAAGGCGATATAGAAAGGGAATGGATCTTTTTCGTATTTTGCGATGGAAAGTCATCTGGTTTTTTTTCTTAATCCTTATTGATCTATCATGCCTATCTTTGGGTTGGCGGCCGCACATTCCCATCGCACCGTTAGGAGACAGAAAACACTGGGTGCTCGTTTCTTGTCCTACGTCAAAGCTAGAAGACTTTCGTAAGAGTACCAATCAAAAATTCATTTCACACTTTGAAGAAAACAGTATATCCTATCTTGTTTTCTCGCGTTCCATCTGGGAATCAATGGACAAAACCAATCTACCCCTGAAGGAAGAAACTGGAAATTTCGGATTTAAGTTTTTTGCTGAAAATTACAACTATCAAATGAATAAATCGGTCTTCGATCTTTCAGACCTTCGACTTGGATATAAAGACAATTTACTCAATCAAAAGTATCTCTCTGTGATTACAAATGCTTACAGAGATAAGGTGACCCTTCATTCAATCGGTAACTCTCATTCTGGGCTTCCCATTCTAGCATTAAAGATTACGAATGATCTATCATCACGGGCAAATCAAACAGGCGTAAAGCTCTCGGTGCTATTTTCTTGCGCTCTCCATGCAAATGAAGTAACTACCACTGACCATTGCTATGATATTATCTACACTCTCTTGTCCAATAAAGAATTGGATCCTTATCTTCAAAACCTAGATGTATGGGTTATACCCATTTCAAATCCCGACGGGTCTTCTGCGTTTTGGAATTTATCCCATTTGAATGGTCGTAAAAACTTAATACAAAACAACAACAAGGGAGTTGATTTGAATCGAAACTTTCCTTTCCACTGGGGAAAATCGGGTAGCGAGTATAGCTCAGACAAAAGCGATAGCCCATATTACCGAGGAAAAGAAGAAGCCTCCGAACCAGAAACACGTAGTTTGATGCGTTTCTTTTCAGAACAAAAAGTGATTGCCTCTATCAGCTATCATGCGTTTGCCAATGCACTCCTCTATCCGTATTCGGTGGAAGGGTATATGAATCCACAGCCTGACATTGCGGAACAGATCGGAAAAAAAATGGTTCCCATGGCGAAAAATGCTCATCCAACCAAACGTTTCCAGCTGAGAAAAAATATCTATCCGATCGACGGAGTGGACCAAGACTATTATTTTAATCAGTATGGAACACTCGCCTATATATTAGAATCTTCTCATTTTAATCCTGAGTATTCATCCATCCCAATGATCATGGATGCCTATCGAGGTGTCTGGACCAAACTCTTAGAAGAAATCTCTATGGGTGAAAAAATCATCTTTAAAATCCAAAGTGAAACTGGATCACCCATAGAAGCCAAGGTTGAATTGAATACACACAAATACTTCCATGTCGAACCCAGAAAGAGTCATCCAAAAACTGGAATTTTTTACCATCATACAATTGTTCGCAGTAAAGGAATTGCAGTCATTGAAGCGGATGGTTACGAAAAAAAAGAGATCCCGTTCAAATCAAAATCAACTTGGATTCCTGAAACCATCATCTTACAACGAACGATGGCGGAATGATTTTATGCTTTCCGATTTTTTAATATTTCTTTGGCCTTTGCCCAATACTGATCTAACTCACTTAATGGTTTGCCTTTGATCGTTTCCCCATTTTGTGCAATCAGGGATTCAAGAATTTGAAATCTATTTTCAAATTTTTGATTTGCCTTCCTTAGAGTCGTTTCGGGATCAAGAGAGAGTTTTTTAGAAAGATTGACCATTAAGAAAAAAATATCACCTAACTCTTCTTCAATATTTTCATCATAAGCGATTTTTTTACCATCCATTCTTGGATTGTTTCCGATCGCTTCTTCCAATTCTGATATCTCTTCTTTCAGCTTTGTAAACAGATCTAACGGATGATCCCAGTCGAAACCTTGTTTGGAAACCTTGGACTGAATTTTTTCCGATCTTTGGATGGCAGGAAGAGCCCTTGGAATGTCAGCAAGTATTGATTGATCTGATTTGTTTGCTTTTTCCTTCTTTTTGATCTCGTCCCACTGCAGGAGTACTTCAGAAGAGTTCGTAAGGGCAGAGTTCTCGTAGACATGAGGATGTCTGCGGATGAGTTTTTCTACGATCCCATTGACAACATCATCCCATTGAAAGGCATCTCTTTCGTTTGCCAATTGGCAGTGAAAAACAATTTGGAACAACAAATCTCCCAATTCTTCTTTCAGATGGGGATCATCATTGTTTTCAATTGTATCAACGACCTCATAAACTTCTTCTAAAAGATGGGGAATGACTGATTTATGGTTTTGTTCTTTGTCCCAGGGACAACCAGTTGGGCTGCGTAAATCCTGAGCGAGTTGCAGTAAATTTTGAATCGGGTTTGGGGAATTGGGAGGAATCATCTCTTCTGACTTTTTCTAACACAAGGAGGCTCGCAAACGGAATTTTTCAGTTGCTTCCCATGTCCTAGCCGAAAATTCTTCCTTTATGTTCCAATCCAAATATCTGACTGTGATTTTGATGATTCTCGTTGCGGCAGGAAGCCGTCTTCTCCCCCATCCTCCCAATTTTAGCCCCATCCTTGCGATTTCCCTTTTTGCTGGAGCGTATCTTCCTGGAAAACGTTTGGCATATCTGATTCCGGTTCTTGCCATGTTTCTTTCTGATCTTGTGATTGGATTCCATGAACTGGTCCCGCTAGTTTATCTCTGTATGGTGCTTTTTGTCTTTTTAGGGGCGACGCTTTCAAAAAAAATCAACCTTCCAAGAACGGTCACTTTCACTCTTGGTAGTTCTGTTTTCTTTTTTGTAACAACAAATTTTGCGGTTTGGCTAACGTCTGGTCTCTACACTTTGAATGTTTCCGGTTTGATCCAATGCTTCACATTGGCGATTCCATTCTTTCAAAACTCGCTACTTGGGGACTTTGTCTTTGTCGGATTGTTATTCGGTTCAATGGCTTTTTTAGAAACTTCTTACTTCTCAAAAAGAGCGACTGTTCTCGCAAAATAAACAGTCTCAAAAAACCATCGTTTGGTGTAAAGGGCTCCCTCACTTTGGTGAACGGGAGCTTTTTTTATACCGTTTCATTCTTTCTTGAATACATTTTAATTTCTGATTGGTACGCATGGAAAAGATCGATGTATCTTAAATAGCCTAGGCAAACTGGACTATCCTTCTCGGTGATTGCCACCTTATCTACGTCATACTGTAGCAAAATACGTAATGCTTTACCCAGCGTATCTTCGGGAAACACGGGAGGTACATCTTGCATGATTTCCTCGCATGTTATCAGTTTTGCTAACAATTCTTCATACTCTGGTAGGATTCGATTTTTACGAAGGGAAATAATCCCCTTATACTCCTTCTCCTGACCAATCAAAATAAAGTCACTTGCCTGGATACCGGGAGCTGTGATTTGGAGCTCTGTGAGAGGAGTAGAAACAGATACGATTGCATACTGCCGGTATTCGCTAAAATGCTTTCTTATCAAAATTCGATCCATAATGTCTTGGTTCATATCCCAATGGTGAGAGGGGGATTGAAATCGATTCAACACCTGATGTTTGTAAATGGAAATTTTGTTTGAAAGTATCGCGGCAATAACGGCAACAATCATGAGCGGTGGTAGCAGTTCATAACTTCCGATCATATCGCATACCATGACCATACCGGCGATTGGCGCCCTCGCTACTCCGGCAAAAAAGGATCCCATTCCAACAAGCATGAATGGAAAGATTTGAATGGATAATGTTGGAAATAAAATCTGGGCAACCGATCCAACAAAACCACCAAGCATTCCGCCAATAAAAAAGGATGGCCCTAAAAGTCCTGCCGAACTACCCGAACCAACCGTAAATGATGTTGAGACGATCTTTAAGAGCGCCACTGAGAGAAAAAAAATAGGTCCCGTAAGCGAAAAATGATGCGATTGGAGCTCTTCGCCATTCACCATTCTTTGTAAGAATCCAAAACCTGAGCCCAAGATCTCTGGAAAAAAAACAGCGATCGAACCGACAACCACCCCACCGATCGCAGGTTTAATATAATTAGGAATTGGCCAGGCAGAAAAAGTATCTTTTACAAAATGGTAAGTGTGAACAAAAAGATATCCTACTGCAAAGCATAACAATCCCAATGCGATATAGAAAGGGATATGTCGATAGTCATTCAGACTATATTTACCGACGGCAAATATTGAGCCATTGCCAGCTAAGGCGGAATATGTGAGGTATGCTGTGACTGACGATAAAATACATGGCACAAGTGAGTCACTTTCGATATCTTCCTTGTAAACCATTTCTACGGCGGTAATCGCACCACCTAGCGGTGCGCGAAAGATCGCACCCAATCCCCCTGCCGTTCCTGCAAGCATTAAAGTTCGTCTTGCCCTAGCACCGACGCCTAACATAGAACCTAACGTGGAACCAAATCCTGCGCCAATTTGGGCAGTAGGACCTTCCTTTCCACCCGAACCACCGCTACCCAAAGTAATGACTGTGGCTAGCGCTTTAAAAAATGGTAGTCTGGCTGGAATTTTCCCTTCGTTGTAATGAAAGGATTCAATGAGTGCATCAGTTCCGCCGCCTGCGGCTTCTGGACAAAAAAAATAAATGATCAGACCGGATAATAAACCTCCAAAAATCGGAAGAAAAAACAACCAAAAGTAACTGATTGATTCGATTGTGAAGGGAAAAACAAAAAAGGCATCTCCAGCCGCGACTCCAGGTTCATATCCGAAGAGAGTGGAAAATGTGAAACTTTCTGCGAACGCTAGTACAAAGTTGAAGCCGTAGGCACCAAAACCAGAAAATAAGCCAATGAGCAAAGAATAGACATAAATCGAGCGGGGGCCTTGGATTACAAAGTAGGAACGGATTTTTCTTGGGAGACCCATCCGACCAAGGTTCTATTGGAGAGCCAATTTTACAAAAGAAAAACGTGATTGCTCATCAAGAATCATCTTGACGACGCTTTAAAAAGGCAAAGAGTAGAACTATGGTTCTTCGCCTGACTACTTTCTTCGTTATCATACTTTTACTTCCGGTTTGCCGACCCAAAGACCAAAATAAAACAGATCTTTCGATTCTCGGAACTCTTACAGGAGAGCCGGCACTTTTTTTCTTAGGTGAGATCGACTCTTCAGTGACGACCAGTTGTGGTACCGCAAGCCCTGCGACGAATACCCCCACCACCACTCCCGGTCAAACAACACCTACGACAACTACTACCACTACCGGGAATAACACTCGTTTTACTGTTTTTTCACAACTTGTTATGAAAACGAAAGAAACTTTGAACATTCGTTTTATTTATGATGTGACTCAGACACAAGGTAGGATTGATCCACAGCAAGGTTTTATTTTGTCTGGAGGGACATTTGCCAATACGGTCAGCGGCTCTCAAGGGACGGTCAAGTGGTTTAACCAAGGTGTCAACGTTGACCAAAGTATTACAGCCCAACAGACACTTAGTTTTTTTAATATAGAAATCAACTTACTCGGCACATACATTTCTGGTGCCTCTTCTACCAATCTCAACTCTTGCAATACCTTAGACGGTGTAAATTGTACTTCTGGTGCTTCGGCAACACAGTGCTTTACTTCAGACAACAGAACCTGTCTGATTCAATCAAGCACGACATCGGGAGCATCCGCAGTCAACATACGTGGGACCTTAAAGTGCAATGCACCTAACATCGTACCACAGTAAGTGATCTAACCGATTAATTTTTCAAGCTGATCTAGGAATAATTTTTTATCTGGTGAATCTGGATAGCGATTCATAAACTCATTTAGATACGCTTTTTCTTTCTGAAACTCTGCGTTGATTAGGGCTTCGATTCGAAACTCTTTCAGAAAGCCAAGTATGATCTCATCATCTGCCGATGTTCTTTCCGTTTTTGCAAATAGATCATCTACTTGCTTCTTTACTTTTGTATTGGAACTTTCTTTCAATTTCAAAATCGGGTAAGAATACAATCCATTGTGAAAATCCTTTAGAAATTCTTTACCACTATCCTTACTTGTAAAAAAATAATCCAAACAATCATCTTTTTTCTGGAATAACTTTCCAAGACGTACTCCGAATTCAGCTAAATTAGCACATTCTTTTTTACTTAAATTGGCCAGATGACCAGCGCTTTCGGTACATGCTCCAAAGAGGGAAGCAGTTTTCCCAAAAATGATGCTATCATAAATTTTTAAAGTGATCTTGGGATTAGATTCCCATTCCATTTGCAGAAGTTCGCTGACAGACAAATCACGAAGCACTCTCGAAAAAAGTGCCATGGTCTGTGGCAGTCCTAATTGGTTTAATCGTTCAATACCACAAGCGAGTAAAAAATCACCAGAAAGGATCGCCGCTTTGTTGCCAAACTTTGCGCTGACAGTGGGTTTACCCCGACGAATTGTTGCATTGTCGACCACATCATCATGCAAAAGAGACGCAGAATGAATCAACTCTGCTACCGCACCAACGTCTTTCCACTGTTTGCCTTTGTAGCCTACAAATTGACAAAACAAATAATGAGTCATGGGGCGTATGCGTTTCCCACCAGAAGCAATCACAAACTTTTTGATCGACTTTAAAATTGGGAGGTCCTCACCGATGATACCAGCGAGGTTTTGATCAAATGTATTTAATAGCTTACTTACAGAAATTGCAGAAGGCATTGTTATTCTACATGAGTGGAGCGACTTTCCAAAATGGATAGCTGTTCCGTGATTTGAATCTCCAGGTCTTTAGACTGATTTTCCCTATAGATATGGATTAAATTTCGGCACATTCGTTTTACCATTGAGAGTGTGCTCGCTTTCGTAAAATACTTTGGTGAAAGCGGATATCCATTGGCTTCTAAAAATTTTTCACAAGTTTGACGATCTAATAGAACACCGCCATGAAAGGGATCAATGTAGGTGAAAAATCCGTCCGATTCATATTGGAGCAGGAAATGTAAGGGAAGGTTTGTCCCATAAAGAGGAAGCCCAAGTCTTTGAGCAACTAACAAGTATACTACCGACAATGAAATCGGAATGCCTAGTCTACTTTTGATTACGTGAGCAAGATAAGAATTTGAAGGATCATTATAATTTTGAAGGTTACCCACAAAACCTTCTTCTTGAAACATCACTTGACATAAAAGTTGAACCTTAAGTTCTTCGGTAAGAACTTCTTCATGTTCATCAAAAAGTTCAGATACACGCAATGCCAAACGATCCAGCTCTTTTCTAATTTCAAAATAGTTTTGATTTGGATAGGCAATACTAGAAAGCTGAACCACTGCCTCTTCTAAATCTTTATAATGACCAGTATTCCCTCGTAAGGTGAGCTTAAAGAAACTGTGGCGTATTCTATATCTAAAAATTTCTGGCTGAACTGTCCTTGCCATGACTCGAAGCAAGGGATCATTTACTTCCTCGGTCGCTTGATCGATGGACATTTGCCAAGGTATACGGGAAGCTATCATCTTTAACAAAAATCTTTTACGTTCGGGAGGTGCAATCTCCCAATCATAAAGTAAGCGAGTTATGTCGTCAGGAGAAAAATTGTGATGATGCCCGTATGCCATGCAAGAATACTTTAGAATGCATTTGCAATGTCAATCGAAGAAATAAAGTTTAGGATAATTCTGCGAGTGCTTGGGCTTCCTGCTCTTTGTTTGGTGGTGTTCCATGCCACTTTGGATTATTTTCCATAAATGACACACCTTTACCTAAAATTGTTTTAAAAACAATCAATGTTGGTGATCCTTTGTGCAAATTGGCTTTTTCGAATGCAGAAAAAATCTCTTCCATATTATGTCCATCTGCATTGATCACGTTCCAACCAAACATTTCAAACTTTTTGTCCAAAGGCTCCAACTTCATCACATCTTCTGTATTTCCATCAATCTGAATGAAGTTTCTATCCATAAACGCTATCAAATTATCAACCTTATAGTGAACTGCGGATTGTGCCGCTTCCCACGTCATCCCCTCACCACATTCTCCATCCGAAATGCATGTATAAATCTTATGAGTCTCTTTGCGAAGGCGAGCACCTAACGCAAGCCCTACGGACACAGATAGGCCTTGCCCAAGCGATCCTGAGCTAGATTCGATTCCTTTCATATAGCGTGTAGATGGATGGCCTTGAAGATACGAATTAATGCCACGAAAGGTGAGTAGATCCTCTACAGGAAAATATCCGGATAGCCCCATTGCGGCATAGCGAACAGCACATACGTGTCCATTTGAAAGAATTAGGCGATCACGATCCGTCCATTCTGGATTTTTTGGATCATGCTTCATAATTTTAGTATAAAGAGCGGCATATATATCTGCTAAACCCAGAGGACCACCTGGGTGTCCTGAATTTGCCGCAGTCACCATCTTGATGACTTGGATTCGGATATTTTTTGCGAACTTCTTAGCTTCTTCGATGGCACTCATACTACATCCTTAGTTGGGGTGAGATTTAAATAAAAATAATCCAGATAGATAAACTAGGGTATACAATGGCAGAAAAACATAATGCATCTTCTCATGCAAATGCCTTTTCCGGCTGAGACCAGTATAAGCCATAAAAAGCATCATCAATAGCGCAATTGCTGCAAAAAAGCGATGTATGTCAATAAAGAGTCGATCTACATTTGGATAAATATCGAAGGACATAACTCCACCTAACAAATACTTGGCAATCAGAATAAATATGGCAGTACATAGATTGAGGGTGACCCCAACTAAATTTGAAAATCTATGGATCGCATTATTCCTTTTCCGAAAAAAGTAGCCAAAATAAAAACAGAGAACGGTCACTGTCATCAGACTATTGATCAAAAATAATGTCACAAATACAAAGTTCCCAATCTTACTGAATCTACAAAGTTAAATTTTATTTGACCTATGATGACAGCACCGAAAAGTGGAAAAGCGTGACGCCGCCTTAGCTCAGTGGTAGAGCAGCTGTTTTGTAAACAGCCGGTCGGAGGTTCAAATCCCTCAGGCGGCTCCATTTTTCTCCCCGGGTAGGTACTCAAGTGGCCAACGAGGGCAGACTGTAAATCTGCTGACTATGTCTTCGAAGGTTCGAATCCTTCCCTGCCCAAATCAAATTCACCATTTTAAAGACAATATTCACCTAACAAAAGAGATTGAAGGATTCGAATTGAGACTTTTCGTCTGCGACCCATAGAGAGCAGTTTCGGCATGGATGCCGAAAAGAAAAGTCGACGGGCCCGAGCGAACGAGGCCACGATGGCCGAGTGAAGGGTGGGCGAATCCTTCCCTGCCCAAATCAAATCTCCATTTTAAAGACAATATTCACCTAACAAAATAGATTGAAGGATTCGAATAGAGGAGCTCGGCTTCCGGTGATTACTCCGATTGTTTATCCCCAAGGGTTCTACCCACTTGCCAATCGGAAGATCTTGATTTCCAGAAAAAGTATTTTTTCGTATCTTTTTGAAGGACTTGAACATAACAATTTTGATTTTCACGTAAGACAAAAGAGATCATAGTAAAACTTTTTGAATTTTCTTCCCAATAAGGAAATACCTGTCTTCCATCAGCAGAGAAAAATGCATACTGTGATTCGATATTTGATTCTTGATTTTGCAAAGAATACCCTAACAATCTTTCGATGGAATCGCTCTTCACAGAATAACATTCTTGGTTTAACGGTGAATTTTTCCCGAATACCCTTTTCTGATCTATTTTACAAAAGTATAAATCTGAAAGAGTTACATCAGGGAAATGTAGGTTGCGGGTTTCGTTTGACAATGAAAGAATTTTTTCACCTGCAGACAATGAGCCATTCAAAAATAAAATAAAAGTGACTAAGTAAGATATGGAACGATTCATCATAGGTCCCATTTTTCTAGTGCCTGATTTACTTTTTGGAAAAAGTCACCGCCTTCTTTGGAGCCCAATACTTTAAAGCTTGGCTTAATCTCCTTTAACATAGATTTATCTTTTTTATTGCAGATCAAATAAAAGGTCTGACCAACCTCTTCATTAGGCGATGGTTTAAAATCAAATGTAGAACATGCCTCACTAAAATTTCCACTTAAAACGAGCGACTTGGCCGATTCTAGTTTTGCTCTTTCATTCCAATTGAAAGAACCACTCATTCTAAAGTATCTCGCAGAGAAACGATGGTCTCCAAGAGACCGGTAGTATTGGCCGAGTAAATAAAATAGATCGGAATGAAAGCTAACATCACGATCCGTTTCTGCATCCAAGGACTCGAGAAATGATTTTCCACCATCGGAGTCAAGTTTGATAGCGATCATACCTGCATAGAGAGGTGATGTAGAAATAGATCTATCTTCTTTCAATAAAAGTTGAAGCGTCTCAAACTGTTTCCTCTTATATAAAACTACAAAGATAAAATCATTTAGCTTAGGCTCGTATGCAGATTTCATGAAGTTAAGCAGTTCTGGATAATTTTCATGATTTGTTCTCACTGCCAATACATAAGCAGAGGACAATAAATCATACTTCACGGGTCTGTATATCTCAGCAATGGCTGACCAAACAGAAGACCTTTCTTTCGAAGGTATAATCTTTGAATATTTTGAACCAAGAAGCAAAGCTTCAATTAGTTTATTATGTTTTTTATAAAGATAAAAAAGTCGACTTACAGCGGCCTTTTGTAAATTTTTAGAATTGGAAGAACTGAGGCTTTGTTCGTACAATGGGATCGCGAACAAAGTACTAATGGATTCTATTTCATATGCTTTTTGATATAAGTTTTTGTCGTTCGCCGAAATCGAAATACTGGAAAAAATGATAATCAACAGAAATACAATTTTCATTAGAATAAATTTCTCATTAGATCTCTATTATCTACATTAGGCAGACGGTGGTCTTCATTACATGTGCCTGGTGGTGGATAATCAGATAAATAAAGTTCGGAAATCGGATTCGGACAATGTGTACCCGCTTCTTTACCATTGATTGGACAAATTTTAAATAACTTACTATGAACCGGTGGAGTGAAATTTCGTTTAGGTAAAAATTGATTTTTATCAATTTGTTGGACAATTTCTCCCCATAACGGAGCCGCCAATGCACCACCTAATCCCCCACTACCCATTCCATACTTTGGATTGTCATACCCTACCCAAATCGCAAGGGAAATGTCTGGTCTTGTCCCCACAAACCAGGCGTCTTTATAGTCGTTAGTCGTACCTGTTTTTCCCACTACTTCACCAGTATAACCGCCGTTTCTTACTCCACTTGCACGACCACTATCTTTTAATAGTGATACCATAACCTCTGCGGTGTCGGGACGTATCACTTGTCTTTCTTCGGGAAGTCTTAACTTAAATTCATCAACTTCATCGATTTGATAGACAACTATTCCTCTGGCATTAGTGATCTTTTTGATCAAGTGTGGACGTTTGATCGTACCCTGATTTGTAAAAGCAGAAAAAGCAGATGCCATTTCGAGCGGAGAAATTTCTAAAGTTCCAAGAGCCAGGGACAAATCTCCGCGGAATCGTCCTTTCTTTTCACCAGGATCTGGGAAAAAAAATTTAGTAAAATATCTCTCTATCCCACTATATCCCAATTTTTCTGCTACCTGGACAGCCGCAGTGTTTTTCGATTTTACAAGTGCAGTTCGTAATGAGATTTCGCCATCGTAATTTCCACCTAAGTTGTCTGGAGACCACTCCTTTCCACCGCCACCACGATAATAGAGTGGAGCATCCAAAATTTTAGTTCCAGATTGGATAGCGCCAGAATCGATAGCCGATGCATATAACACAGCTTTAATGGAACTTCCAGTTTGTCTCCTCATCTGTATGGCACGATTGAACTGATTTTTGCTATTGAATTCCTCACCACCATGTAAAAATAAAATATCGCCTGTATTTGGTTCAATTCCTACTACTGCGGCTTGGATGCCGTTTTCTTTCTCATTTTCATCAAAGTCTGCTTCCCAAACGAGTTCATTTGCAATCAGCATATCTCCAAACAACTGTTTGATCGCTTTTTCCTCTGGAGAATCAGGAATTTTACGAATTAACTTTTTTTGAATTTTTCCCTGTTTTTGTGACCTTGCCAGATAACTTCGCACAGTCGGGCCAATCATCTCTTGTATATTACGATCTAATGTCGTCTCAACTACATATCCGCCACTTTCATAAATATTTTTATCCCCTTGTATTCCAGAAAGAATGTTTCGTATATGTTCTGTTACATATGGAGCGATATCTTGCCTGACTCCGAACACGGTTTCATTTGGGGATCTTGTGGAAAATTGATGGTATATGGATACAAATTTATCTTTTTGAAGACCAGGGTAAATCCCTCTATTTCTAAACATTGATAGAATCGCACGCACTCTACGATAGGAATCTTCAGGATTTTTTAATGGGGAGTATTTGTTTGGTGCGGAAGGAAGTGAAGCGAGTAATACAATTTCTTCTTTTGAAAGCTCTCTCGGATTTTTCTGAAAATAAAACTTGATACCTTCACCGAATCCGAATGCTCCATGTCCTAAATAAACATGATTCATATATGTTTCTAGTATCTCTTCTTTGGAAAGCGTGGCTTCCAAAGCAAACGCCAACTGAGCTTCTTTAATTTTCCTAGAAAGACTTTTTTTCCGATCATCTAAAATAATCCGCGCCAATTGCTGAGTTATTGTAGATGCCCCTTGTTTGTAGCTAAAATTGATTAAATTTTTCCCAAATGCTCTTAGAATCGCAGAATAATCAATTCCAGAATGATAAAAAAACTTTTGATCCTCGATGTTCAATAGAATCGAAACCATATCATCCGAATAATCTTGCAAACGTAATGTGGAGGTTCTTTTTTGGAAAATTTCACTAACAACATTGCCATGTCGATCTAGGATTTTGGTAGGAACATTTTTTGCTAATTCGTTGAGAAGTTGCGGAACTTCCTTTCTTACTTCAAATACTCCTGCTATAAAATATGCAAATGCTAAAATAAATACAAACAAAGAGAATGCGACAGAACCAAATACAAATTTAAGGATTGATCCTTCTTTTTGTTTTTTTAAATTTTTACTTCTTATATTTGGTTTCGTTACTTTTTTATCAAAGTTCTCCTTACTCCAAAAGGTAGAGGGCGACGGATCTTTGATGACTTTTCTTTCAAACAAAGGTTTGTTCTGAGAGGGAATTTTCGCTTCCGAGCCAACAATCCGACCCTCATTTACCGAAAGATTTTGAACTTTCGGTTGCGACGTGGGAGCGATGATTCGATCCACTTGGAACTTGTAGTTTTCAAATCTGAGAACTACCTTTTCTTTACAATGAACACAAGTTAACTGAAATAAACCAGAGGGCGGCAGTGGATTTGGCAGTCGAGATGCTTTTTTACAATGAGGACAAATATATTTTGGAGATGGTAGGCTAATATTTGTCTGCATAGAAATTTCTCTATTTTGATTATCGGCGAGATGTCAAAATTACAAAATCAGCTATTTTCCCAAATTTTGCCTCCTCCTCTGATCCCTCCGGAAAAACCGATAAAACGACTACCTTATGACCCATAGCCTTCAAACGATGCACCACTCCTCCATCATAATCGCTATGAAACCGTCCATTGATGTGAAGAATCTTCCTCCCAGTACGAAAGTGTTCCTTTGTTACGGATTCAGCCATGCCTTGGTCCCAAACATATTGAGAAAGTATCATATTCTCAGTTGAGATACTGCTCGTGTGGTTTGTTGGACTCGATTGAAAGACATCGCGCAATCGTGCAAGATATGGATCGGATTGGTAAAGAGCGAGTGTATAGGCATGAGGTAAAAAACGCATTGCATCATCTGAAAAATCAGAATATGCCATGATTCCTTTTCGAGAAATCGCATTTACGTACCTTCGAGGTGGATTGGCACAAATGATGTTACTAAAACTTTCTTTTGCATAACGAACTAGCGGAAGGTAATCTGAAGAAAAATTTTTCCAATGATTGATACTTGATAGGAATTGTTTTTCAGAAATGAGTCCGCGATAGTATTCATCAGTTATATTTTGTTGATCCCTTTCTAACATCTCTAGACTTAAAGATACCGGAAATTGGTCTGAAAACTTTTTAAAAAACTCTATTTGGGCACTGTGTCCTTGGGTATCATCATGCTCCTCTCCCCATACTAGAACATCAGCTTCATCCATTGCCGTCAAAACTTCAGTCCAGCTAACATTTTTGTTAGATTTTGATTCAATGATTCTTAAATTCAAAGACTTGCCAAACTCTTCTGATGAAAGAGAACTAAGGGTGAATAGGATAAGGAGAAAAAGTTTTCTTTGCATTCTATGAACCTACTAGATTCTTAGACTATGTCAGCGCTTTTTTTTGCACTCGCCGCAGAGGCGAAGCCGTGGATACAGGCACTCAATGCAAAACCAGACCGAGAACAAGGCCATTTTCGGTTTTACCATACATTAGAAAGGGAACATTCTATTGCGATTACTGGACCTGGCAAAGTTGCAATGGCTATGGCTGTCACTGAATTTGCACAGAAAATTCACAAATCAAAAAGAAAGGATCATTTTCGAATTTGGAATATTGGCATTGCCGGTGCACCTAATATAGATTATCCTATAGGAGATTTTTTTTGGATCAATAAAGTCACAGATATTTCGAGTGGTCGAGATTACTATACAGAACGCATAGAAAAAGTTTCAAACCACAAAGAGCTTTCTATTTCCACTTTCGACAAACCAGTTACAATTATATCTCCGTCACCATCACCTTTTTTTCAATCTGTGGGAAGAGAATCACTACATTCTACTTCTCTAATTGATATGGAAGCTTCAGGTTTTTTTGAAGCCGCATCAGTGTACTTTGATTTATCGACAATCCAAATTGGCAAAATAGTATCTGATCACTTAGAAGGTTATATGTGTGATCCAAATTTGGTCCAAGGATATATAAATAGGACATGTATCGAGTTAAAGGACATATTCCTTTCAGAGACGGTATTTCCAAAACGAGAAATTCTTTCGATGCAAGACTGGGCTGGTTTTAAAAAAGTTGGCGAGAATTTACATTTTACCGAATCAATGTTAGTTGAACTTAAAAAATCGATTCTTTACTATAAAATAAATCATCCGGATAAGCAAGTACCTGTCCCTAATCTCTCCGATGAAGAAAAACCAAATGAAAAGTATCAGTCAAAAAAAATATTCTCTGATTGGAGAAATTCTTTATATGTTTAAATCTTTTTCTCATATTTACGTTGAAAGGGAAATAAAAGATCATGCGCGGACACTTTCGATCCTTTCACATTTTAAATCAAGTGTGATCATTGAGATCGATCATTACAAAGATATCTTCAACCGGAGAGGACAAAATTTTCGCGAACAGAAACTATCCCAGAAATTAGTTTTAGCTAAACGCAAAGATCAATTCCTTTACGAAGGCAGCCATTTCTCACCAAGTTTTGATGCACCTAATTTTTATTATAATACCTTGGCGCTCAATTGTTTGTATGATTGTGATTATTGTTACCTCCAAGGGATGTTCTCATCCGCAAATCTTGTGATGTTCGTAAACTGGGAAGATTACTTTGATGCGACAGATGCTTTTTTAAAATCCAATCAATCCCTTTACTTGGCGATTTCGTATGATACAGATCTACTTGCCACAGAATCGTTTTTTGAAGCGACTAATGCTTGGATCAACTTTGCAAGGAGTAGGAGCAATTTACTTTTAGAAATTCGAACAAAGTCGAGTAACTTCCAAGCCATTTCAGCACAGCTGCCAATCGATAATGCAATTCTTGCATGGACAATCTCACCAGATTCAATTTGTAAAACCAATGAATCTAAAACTCCCAATTTAAAAGCTAGATTAACCGCCATTAAATCTGCGTTGTCCGCTGGCTGGAAAGTAAGAATTTGTATCGATCCGATTCTAAAAGTTGAAAATTGGAAAGAAAAGTATCAAACTCTCATTGATCAACTGGATTCAGAAATAAACCTAAACCAATTGTATGACATAAGCTTTGGAACGTTTCGGATGAATTCTGAATTTTTAAATCGCATCCAACAAATTCGACAAGATTCTTCTTTGATCTATTATCCTTTTGAACGCAAGAATCAAATCACTACGTATTCATCCAAAGAAAATGAAGAGATCATCCAATTTTTTTTAGCATGTTTTCATAAAACCAGTTTGATAAACTTTCAAAATAAGCTCAAATATCACTCGATTGAATTTCGATAGAAAGCAAACATTTGCTATTCGATGTAAAATAAAAACGATAGGTAGCCGAAGGTGAAAAAACGGATGGGTTATAATTTGCAATATGCCGAAACGAGACCCCCTTTACCACTAAATATGGGATACTCGTTTTTCCAGATGTGATACCGTAATCAATTTCCTTAAGAGTAGCTTTCAATGATTGAACATGTTCAACTCTATCAATAGTTTCTAAGTTCATTAACAATCGAAACGTTCCAGCAACCATTACTATCGCAAGAATCGAAGAAATAATTCCCAAGCCCAGAAGCAATGGTTTCGGAAAGGGCTCCCCATTTTTCATCGGAATCGGAATATCTGAGATATACCAATAGATTGTCAGGTAGCTTAAGAATCCGAAAATTAACACCAAACAAGTACCTAGCACGAGTAGAAGTCTTTCTACGGATTTGATTTTTTTTATCTGTACTTTCGTAATCTGATTTCGTTGATTAGCTTTGAAATCTTCCTCAGTGAAATCAAATGTTTGTTCGAGTAATTTCATAACTCATCTTTTGAAGAAAGACCATCTTACATTTTCGAATATGACTTGACCACATTTTTTTTTCGATGATGATTTTGAAATTATGAATGCTTACAGAAATGCCTCTTACGTCGGATTTGTATTGTATGCTATCGGTATCGTACTTTTTTTATATGGTTTTTATAATCTTTCTATTGAAAGAGATTTGGATAGCAAGGGACTCAAATCAACAGGCGAAGTCTATGACTTAGAAGTCACAGAACCTTACAGACAGGCTTGGGTCATTTTCAAAACGAAAGATGGTCAAACGGTTCGCTTTTTAGATAAGCTATTTTGGAATAACAGCTTTGAAAAGTATGCAAAAGGACAGAAAGTTGAAGTCCTCTACGATCCCTCAAATCCCATCCAAACAGCAGTCATCAATGACTTCTTTCAACGAACCACTGCTCCATGGTGGCCTGTGATCGTGGGCGGAATCGTTTTTATCGTTGGATTTTTCATGCGCAAGATCATGAAACGCAAAGCGCTAGAGCTAGATGCGAGAAAAGTATAGTTGTCGCTAAACACTTTTCGATTAAGACTGGACTCGTAAGTGGTAAATGATAGATGATAGAAACAGTAGTTGATTTTTCGATTAAAAACAAATCAAAGGTTCTTTTGGGATGTTTGATCATTTGTGCGGTAGGTTTTCTAAATGCCCTAAAGTTGCCCATCGATGCGGTTCCTGACGTTACAAATGTTCAGGTAACAGCGGTAACAGCTTCTCCAGCACTAACTCCATACGAGGTTGAACAGTTTATCACTTATCCTATTGAGCTGGAATTAAACGGAATACCGGGAGCCAAGGAGATTCGATCAATTTCAAGAGCTGGTGTAAGCTCGGTATCAGTTATTTTCGAAGATGATGTTGATATTTGGTTTGCAAGACAGCTAGTAAATGAACGTTTAAAAGTAGCATCCGGTTTGATTCCCCCAGAATATGGATCCCCCGAACTGGCACCCGTCTCAACTGCGCTTGGAGATATTTATGAATTTATTCTTTCATCTGAAACACATTCAAGTATGGAATTGCGCACTTACATCGATTGGACTTTATCACGAAAGCTTAAATCTGTTCCAGGTGTCATTGAAGTAAATACGCTTGGTGGCACATTAAAACAATACCAAATACTAATCGATCCCAAAAGGCTCTTGGCCCATAATTTAACTATTACTGATATTCTTGCAAATATCAAATCAGCTAACTTCAATACTGGTGGTGGATATGTTCAAAAGGGGGTAGAACAGCTTGTCATCAGAGGAGAAGGACAGTTTGAAGGAATAGAAGAATTAAAACGAGTTGCAGTACGCACATCCCCAGATGGGATTCCTTTGTTATTGGGTCAAATTGCAAGAATTGAAGTCGGTCCCGCTTTACGATTCGGAATTGCAACAAAGGGAGGAAAGGAGGTAGTATCCGCAACCGTTATCATGCTGATCGGACAAAATTCACGGGAAGTTGTGGAAAGGGTCAAATCCGAGATCAAAACATTATCCGCCTCCCTCCCAAAAGGGATGAAAATTGAACCATTTTATGATAGATCTGAATTCATCAACCGCGCTCTGAAAACAGTTTTTATCAATTTGGGAGAAGGTGCACTCTTAGTTTTCTTAGCTCTCATCTTCACACTCGGTACTGCTAAAGGGGGGGCCTTAGTTGCATCCGCCATCCCAATATCCATGTTGGTTGCCGTTATCTTCATGCGTCAACTCGGTGTTGTCGGAAATTTAATGTCGCTCGGAGCACTTGATTTTGGATTACTTGTTGATGGATCCATTGTCCTCCTTGAATCCGTGTTAGCTGGATTTTATTTAAGCCGTTCACAATTTTCCGATTCGATGACAGAAAAAGAAAAACAAACACTGACTGAATCCATAATTTCTGAACGATGTAAAAAAGTAGCCAAGGCGGCCGCATTCTCTGTAGCAATTATTATGCTCGTATATCTACCTTTGATGGTATTGGAAGGTGTAGAAGGAAGAATGTTTCGTCCAATGGCGATTACCGTAGCATTAGCACTTGCTAGTGCACTCCTCTTTTCCATTACTGTATTTCCTGCAAGTCTTGCTTATTTTTATAAGGAGCCTTTTATTCACAAAGCCCATGTATGGGAAAAAATTGAAGAATATTACATTTTGTTATTAAAATGGGGCTGGAGATACAAAAAAGACATTCTATTATTCTCAGCTTGTCTCGTATTTTTTTCCTTTGCATTGGGAAGTTGTTTAGGTTCCGAATTTTTACCGCGAATAGATGAAGGCGAAATAGAAATTGATGCGAAGCGTCTACCTTCGACTGCGATAGACTATTCAAAAAATCTAAACTTCGAGATTGAAAAAACACTCAAAGACTTCCCAGAAATTTCCAGCATTGTATCACGCGTCGGAAGAGGAGAATCTGCCGCAGAACCTTTAGGAACCGAAGAAACCTCTGTTATGGTTAAATTAAGACCTAGGTCGGAATGGAAGAATGCTAAAGATCGCGAAGAACTAATGTCTGTACTCAAAGAAAAGTTAAACAATCATATTCCTTCCACTTATTTTAGTATGTCTCAACCAATTGAAAATCGAGTCAATTCACTGCTAA
>JAPZRK010000031.1 GCA_027531445.1 Leptospira sp. | reverse complement strand
GTTCAAATTTAAGACTATCAAGAATGCCTGGGAAAAGGTGCCTAGATGGCTACAACCGATTTATCCATTGTCGATATTTTTAGTTGCAATCTTCTTTTTCCGCGCGCGTCCAACTGAGACCATTCCACAAGGTATTGATGTTTCGTTTCAAATGATGAAACAAGCATTTACTTTCTCGGAAGGCAAAAGTCAAGAAGTATCCCTCTCATTACTTTTTGTCATCGCAATATTGTTTTTTGTTGATATTGTTCAAAATAATAAAGAGGACGCACTTGATTTTCTCACAGAGCGCCCTCTCGTTTTATATACTATCTGTGCCGCAATGTATATCGTCTCATTTTTGATATACAGCGTAGCTGTTTCGAGTCCTTTTGTATACTTTCAGTTTTAAAAATCTGAGATGAGTTTTTTTAAAATTCAATCTTAGGCGCGTTCTCTATTTTTTTCTCATCTTCAACAGTGAATGTCGGTTTTGCGGCGTAACCAAACGCTTTCGCTGTAATCACAGAAGGAAATTGGCGAATGAAAATATTATACTCTTTTGTTGATTTGATAAATCGATTTCTCGCAACTGTAATTCGGTTTTCGGTCCCCTCCAATTGAGCGGTCAAATCTGAGAACAGTTGACTTGATTTCAATTCTGGATAGTTTTCTTGGATCGACATGAGTCTGCCTAAAAATGAACCCAATTCCCCTTGCGCTTTCGTAAATTTTGAGAAAGCCTCAGGGTCATTCAATAACTCTGGAGTTGCTTGGATGGAACCCAACTTTGAGCGAGCATCAGCAATCCCTTGCATGATTTCTTTTTCTTGTTTGGCAAAACCTTTTGTAGCAGCTACTAAATTTGGAACTAAATCGTCCCTGCGTTTGTACTGGTTTAGGACTTCTGCCCAAGAGGCTGTTACTTCTTCATCCAACTCTTGAATGCGATTGTAACCGCAATTCGAGAGGGATAGAATCAGAAGCATGGATAGGGAAAATCGTTGAATGAATTGTACCATAGGTTGTTTCATATCTAATCATTAGAGTTTGATCAAGTCGAAATCGATAAAAAAAATCTAATATCGAAACTCTTTTGTGTGAAATTTCCAGAGATTTTGTTGTTCCGTTAAATGTTCAAGAAGATTGGACTCGGATTCCTTGCCGTACAAATAGGATAAAAGGATAGAATCACCGGCTAGAAGCTCGATTGCTGGCCGATCAGAGCGAAATTCGTAGACCCCTTTCAAAAACTGAAACTCAGTTGGAAACAATTCTCGCAGTTGTTTCAACAGAAATAATGTAAAATGGAGGGAATGAAACGATTTTAAATCCGTAATCATCAACTGGTATCCTTCACAAATTTCACCTTTGAATTTGTGAAATGTCGGTAAAAATCTCAAAGAGCGAAGAACCATACTATTTCTTTGATGAGATTTGAGACGTAGGTCCAATTCTAATTTAGCTGGACCCTTTAAAAACGGTGCTCCAAAAGTTTCAAACGGTTTTGTCGTTCCCCTTCCTTCAGATAAATTTGTTCCTTCAAGAAGGCACTGACCTGGATAAACATAACATGTATTTTGTGTTGGAATATTTGGCGAGGGTGGCACCCAAAGTAATGAATTGAATTTTTTAAGATGAACTATACCAACGGGCACAATTGAAAGATCAACTTTTAAATTGAATTTATGTTTATAGTATGAGAGTAAGCCTGCCGGAGTCAAACCATGGCGATGTATTACAGTTCTCACTCCAACAAAGGATTCAAACTGAGTTTCCAATGGTGTGCCTTCCACTTTTTTACCGATTGGATTTGGAGAATCGATAATAACAACGTCCGGAGCTTTTTGACCGGAATTTTTCATTTTTGAAATCGACTCAAGGATGTAAAAAGCTGTTGTTAGGAAGGTATAGTATCTTGAACCTACATCACGAATATCAATGATTATCAAATCAAGCGGGAGAAGTGCCGCCGAAGATGGCGCAAGTGTATCCTCGGTATCTCCATAAAGATTGATGATTGTTAGATCGCCAAACAAATAGCTTAGCTCCGAGCCACTAACTTGATCTTGCAATTCCGCAAACAAACCATGCTCAGGTAAAAAAATAGTATGTAAATCTACAAATTGTCGATAAACATCAAAATGATAGCTCTGTTTCCAGCCAAATGCACTTTGATTTGTTAGGATGCCCGCCTTACACCCTTTATATTTCTTTAAGTTTTTAATAAATTTCATGATACACTTACCAATTTTCTATGACATAGTTAATTAAACTTTAGTCTTTTGAATGTGTTCTTTTGCAAGAAGGGAACTTTCCCAATATTGAAGAATCTTTTCAACGGCGAGTGGACGAATGGGATTAAAATCTTCAATGACGGAATCAATTTCCTTTCGATATTCCACCAGTGAATCGTAGACATTTTTTTGATTTTCCAAAAATATAGAAATCCACATTTCCGCGTTTGAGCCAGCGATCCTCGTCATATCTCGGAACCCACCTCCAGTGATCGGCTTTTCTGAACTATTCACAAGTCGATTCACTGTTTGGTTACGGATAGCGGTTTTTACCAGAACAGAAGAAACAATATGTGGTAAGTGAGAAAGATATGCTAAAGTGGTGTCATGTTCAATACCATCCATTTCTAAAGTCCACGAACCTACCGACTCCCAAAAACTTTTTAAAAAAGCAAGGGCGGTAGAATTAGAATTATTTGCGGAAGTTAATATGCAGAGTTTGTTTTCATACAAATCATCTTTTGCCGCCATCGCTCCAGAAAATTCTGAACCGCACATTGGATGAGAAGAAACATAATTATGAGGAATCTTAAAATGACCATTGACCGCATCAATAATCGTCTGTTTGGTGGATCCTAAATCCGTATAGATTGTATTTGCGGAAAGTGGAAGTTTCTGAATATAATCCAACACCGAACCAACAGGAGTTGAAAACACAACTAGATCAAATTCGTCCCAATTAGATTGTGCTAAAAATTCCATTTCGGTATATGCCGAATGTGCCATTTGTGTAGATTGAATTTCTAATTTAGATTTTTCTGAACGGACAACACCAGTGATAAGTGCATTCGGAAATTTCTTTTTGATGGCAAGAGAGAGCGAACCACCCATAAGCCCCATCCCAAATATCAAAACACGATTGAGTACTATCATAAATCGAGGTCAGAAAACGGATAGGAACCTAAAATTCGAAAACCAATACATTCTTTACGCACTGTTTCGAGAATGGTTTTTATTTTGTGATCGTCTTTATGCCCAACAAAATCGATGAAAAAGTTATATTCCCATCTATTTTTTTTCAAAGGCCTAGATTCTATTTTTAACAAATTTAAATCTGCATCATTAAACTTTTGCAGAATCGAAAATAAAGCACCTGTTTTATTTTGTAAAGAGAATACAATAGACGTTTTGTCTGAAGTCGTGCTTGGACATTCAGTCTTACCTATAACCAGAAAACGAGTTGTATTGCCAGAAAAATCCTCGATCCCTTCTTTTAAAACATTCAAGTTGTATGTCTCACCAGCAATCTTTGAGGCTATGGCTGCACCTTCTTTCTTCTCGGCTACTGTTTTTGCGGCCATCGCCGTGGATGATGTCTCAATAATTTCAGCATGTGAAAGATTTGCAGCAATCCAATTTCGGCATTGTTCATTTCCGATGCGAATGCCATAAACTTTATGAATATTACTAAGATCGGTATCAAATCCTAAAAGTGAAAATTGAATTTTTTTGTATAACTCTGAGTAGATGATCACATCTGATTCTAAAAACATATCCAACGTGGAACTAACTTGTCCCTCAGTCGAATTTTCGACTGGCACAATTCCGTATTCAACTTGTTCCGAGGACACGGCACGAAAGACATCAGGGATAGTTGGAAGTGGTATAGATTCAATTGATGTTCCAAATTTTGAGCGCAATGCCTCATAAGAAAAAGAACCGATGGGCCCCAGGTAACCAACCTTAAGTGGATGTTCTAACGCAATAGTTCCAGACATGATTTCGCGATAAATCGCACGAATTACGCTTGGAGGCAGTGGACCTTGTGATTGCTTTGATACCTTTTCATATACATCTTTTTCACGGTCAGGCCTATAAATTGGATCATTATTTGATTTTTTAGTTTTACCTATTTCTTTTGCAAATCCTGCCCTTTTTTGAATTAACGAGATGATTTGTTCATCTAAGGCATCAATCTCCGTCCGGAGTTTTTTTAATTGTTCTTCAGTAGTACTCATTTTGGATCTTCAATTTCTACTAAGGGGGATTCTTGCAACTCCTCGGGTAGCAATCGTTTGTCGAAATCGGGATCAATATCATCCTGTTCATCCGTTATTTGAATCGAATCACTAGAAAACTCATCAAATTTTAATTCTTTTACTTCAACAGGTGTGGGTAAGTCGGAAAGTTTACTGAGTCCAAAGTGGATTAAAAATTCATTGGTTGTACCATAAAGAGTTGGGCGACCGGGTACTTCTTTCTGGCCCACTGCTTTCACCAATTTTTTGGACATTAAGGATGCAACCATGGCTCGTGAAGATACTCCTCGTATCTCATCTAATTCACTAAGAGTGATCGGTTGTTTGTAGGCAAGTATGGCGAGAGTATCCAATGTTCCACGAGATAAAGTTTCTCTTTTTTTATCTTTGAAGATATGAGCAAGGGCTTCGCTGTAAACTTGGCTGGTTATAAACTGATAACCACCTGCGATTTCTCGCAATGTGAATCCACCTTCCTTTTCCTCGTAGTCTAAGATGAGTTCGTCTAATAATTCTCTTGCTTCCGTTTTTTCTATTCCACAAGATTTAGCAAGAGCAGAAAGTTTGATCGGGGCTGAAGATAGAAATAGTAAAGCCTCAAGTAACCCCCGCATGTATTTGCGATCTTCCAAAGTCTATGCAACCTTTATAATTTTGATTTCGCCAAACACCTTATGCTGTACCACTTTGCACAAACGAATTTTGACAGTTTCCAGAATCGCTAAAAAAGCGGCGACAATCTCTTTTTTATCAGGATTTTCCACAGTGAATAGCTCTAAAAAATGAATCTCTCCTTGGCTCTCCAAAAGGGCAAGAAGGTGCTCCATCTTTTCCTCGACTGAGAATTGTTTGTGGCCTTCATAAATGGCTGGTTCTTCCTCATTGATCGACTCTTTTTCGAGGATGGAATTGAAAGCAGAAATAAGATCAACAAGACTCACATCGAGCCAGGTATCTTCTTCCTCTAAAACCTGATTGGTCTCTCGAGTAAACATACCAGCCGTTAAACGATCCAACTCAGCAAGCTTTTGTCCAGCTATTTGAAATTTTTTATGCTCAAGCAACTTATCTACCAATTCTTTAGGGAGAGGAGGATCATAATCCTCTTCTTCAAATCCAGGGTCAGGAAGCAATGCTTTCGATTTAAGATATACGAGATGAGAGGCCATAACTGCAAATTCTGAGGAGAGTTCGATAGAAAGCGTCTGTGTTGTTCTTAAAAATTGAATGAAGTCTGAAGTAATTCGAGCGAGGGAGACTTCAAAAATATCAACTTTATAACTATCAATCAGACTCCAAAGGACATTAATGGGTCCTTCGGTCAAACCTCCGTCCTGGTTGTTCCACCGGACAATGAATTCCGGGGTACCGCTCAAATTAAATACCTAGAGCTTTTGCCGCGGCTTGTTGGAGTCTTTCTGGTGGGAAAGGCTTAACAACAAAGTCTTTCACTCCCATTTTGATCGCTTTTGCTAGTAGGTCTTCCTGACCTAAAGCAGTTACCATAATGATGCGTGCAGTCGCATCAAACTTTATGATTTCTTTTGTGGCCTCAATGCCGTCCTTTTCTCTCATCGTGATGTCCATAGTGACGAGATCAGGTTTTAAAGCCTTGTACTGCTCAACCGCAATATTTCCATTTTCAGCTTCACCTACGATTTCGTGCCCAGCACCAACCAGTGCATCTTTCACAAGGGTTCGCATAAATTTTGCATCATCTACAACTAATATTCTAGCCATTTTAATTTCCTCTCGCTCTCAATAAATCCAACATCTTCGGAACCAGATCTTCCACTGGTAAAACAAAATCAATTCCACCTAACTCCACTGCTACACGATTCATGCCATAGACAACAGAAGTGCTCTCATCTTGAGCCAAAGTCACTCCACCTTGCGAATGAATGTTCGTGATCGCCTGGGAGCCGTCTTTGCCCATCCCCGTCATAATGACTGAAAGTAAGTGGCTCCCGCCATAAACTTCACTCATAGAATCAAAAAGTACTTCGATGGAAGGCCTATGTCCGTTAACCTGAACGGACTGCTGTAAATCAATCATCTTGATGCCGTCTTTTAAGACGACTCGCATTTGATAGTCACCAGGTGCGATATACGCATGCCCAGCTGTAATCACATCCCCATGTTCGGCTTCTTTTACTTTCACTTTACTCAGTGTATTCAAACGATCTGCGAAAGCCTTTGTAAATCCAGGTGGCATATGTTGCACAACAAGAATCGGCTTATTAAAATCTGCAGGAATCGCTGTAAATACAGTCTGCAAAGCCTTGGGACCTCCTGTGGAGGTGCCAATTGCAATAGCGTTTATCGAGACCTGTTTTTGAAAACTTTTATTTAGGTTTTCTCTTTGGACAGGTGGCGCGATGGGCCTTTGGACAACATTTTTTGAGGATTGGTGAGAATCTAAAAAGCCTTTGATTTTACTGCCAATTACCTCAGCAATTTCGTCTGGAGAAAATTGATTCCCACTTGATGGCTTTGGAACAAAATCGATCGCGCCTAACTCTAGCGCTCTAAATGTTGCATCCGCGCCATGCTGGGTTAACACAGACAACATGATCACATTTGTCTCTATTTTCCTTTTTTTAATCTCAGCAAGGGCCGTGAGCCCATCCATAATGGGCATCTCAATATCCAGAATGATAAAATCTGGTTTGAGCTTTTCTGCAAGGTCGATACAATCCACACCCGTTTTACCAGTAGCGATAACCTGGAAACCAGCCTTCTTTACTAAAACATCACTTAGAATGTTTCGAACGAGAAGTGAATCATCAATGATTACAATCTTTGGCTGCGACATCATGACTTTTGAATCATCTCCACGAGTTCATCAAAATCAGGAAGGAATAGCAAAACGCCAAGTAAGTTACTACCTTGGTGATTGAATTCTGTATGCATCGAAAGAAATTTTGTGCGTTCTGGTTTGACAATGTCAATGACTTCCATAAAATTTCCAGTGATCATTTCAGGAACTGATGGAAGGATTTCTTTTTTCATCTTGTTTGATAAAGAGTTCATAACACTGGAACAAACGATATTTGAAATTTCGGAAAGAACGGAAATCATATCCTCTGACAAACGGTTGCCATTGGTGCCATGTTTTGCTTCTTCTGAACCGAGTAATTCCTTGGCGATCTCGGTTCCATTCTCTTCAGAAAATAACATGAGCAAGTTGCCGTTTAAGTCACCGTTCATACGGATTTTGACACCAAAGAACTCTTCATGAGAAAATCTAAATTCCCTAGCAAGACCGTCTCTGTCTGTGATTGTAATCTCAGGGATGAATAATTCTACTTCTTTGCCAACAAGTTGAGAGAGCACAACTCCGGCATTCATCATGCCTGTATTTACAATACTCTCTAGTTTCTTAATATCTTTTGCGGACATCATTTCGGTGATATCATTTGATTGCGTTGGAGCAATGTTTGCCAATCGATCTTCTTTTTGTTCAACGAAACCTTTGATGATCTCGGCGGCTTGCTGTCGCTCTTTGTCTGTTGCGGCATCCAATCTAGTTTTATCAACTAACCGATGCACTTCTAGATCCTGTGTGGTATCTTTACGGGCAAATGATTGTGGTTCCAATACGTCGACACTCGAAGTTGAATGTCCATTACCATTTTGTGCGACCGACATTTTACTTTCAAACTTTTGATTGGAAGTAACCTCTTCTACAAACACTTCTTCTCTCGGTACGATGACATGGGTTTCAGTTTTAATTTTATCTTTTTTGAGTTTTGTTTTCTCTTTGGCTTTCAACTCCATTAGAGTCACATTGTACATATTTGTCGAAAGACGAGATTTGAAAATCATATCAGAATCTGTCATTTCCAAGGAACGAATGCTTGAAGTTCGTTTCATTGGTTCACCTTTGATCAAATTCTCGTCCCAACTTAAATTATCTGCGGCAATTTCAATCAATCCTGTGATATCTAAAACAAGTATGATTGTTCCATCGCCCATGATCGTAGCGCCTGTTAAACCTGGGACATCTTTGAAATTTTTACCCAATGATTTGATGACTGTCTCATGTTTGCCGATCAAATCATCTACGATAAATCCCAGCTTGCGAGACTTGTAATTGACAATGATGATAGGCACTTCAACTAATTCTGGTCTGTCTGCAAGGCCTAAGATTCGATTAAGCCTGTAGATAGGTAAAACTTCACTGCGCAAATTAATTATTTCATGTCCCTCTAGCGTAGTGATTTGATCAACGTTGACTTTGATTGTTTCAGATACCTCAGATAGAGGGAATGCATATACCTCTTCTTCCATTGTAACAAGGATAGATGGTATGATAGCCAAGGCTTGCGGGAAGGAAAGCGTAAAGGATGAACCTTTACCCTCTTCTGATTGGATGAGAATCTTACCTTTAAACTCTTCGATGAGTTTGTTGACTACGTTCATTCCCACGCCACGGCCAGAAATATCGGACACTTTGTCCGCTGTCGAGAAACCTGGTGCAAAGATAAAATTATAAATTTCTGATTCAGTCAAATTTAAAGCTTCGGCTTCTGTTACCAGACCACGTTCAATGGCCTTTTTTAAAATCTTACTTTTGTTCAAACCACGTCCGTCATCACGAACCTCAACCAAAATGTTGGATCCACCTTGATAGGCGTTCAATTCGACAATTCCTTCTTCCGATTTGCCAGCCGCCTTTCTTTCGGCGGGAGTTTCCATGCCATGATCCACAGAATTGCGAATCAAATGGATCAATGGCTCACCGATTGCATCGATCACTTTTTTATCAAGTTCTGTATTTTCCCCACGAAGTACCAGGTTTACGGTTTTTCCTGTTTCCAAAGACAAATCTCGTACAAGGCGTGTGAAACGGTTGAAAACCGATCCAATCGGAACCATACGGATATTCATAATACCGGTTTGGAGATCTTTGGAGATACGATTGATTTGATCGATTTTGCCTTTTAATTCATTAAAGAGAGAGTCTTCACCAAACTGGGCCACAAGATCATCATAGATTTTCTGGAAGCCTGAGTTAGTGATTACCAACTCACCTACGTTATTCATTAGCTCATCCAATTTGTCAGAGGAAACCTTGATGGTTCGCATGATCGCTTTGGATTCAGTTACGGCTTTATCGAAATTATTACCCAAGCCTCCAGATTTGGTCTCCGATGCGAGTCCAAAGGATTTTTTATGTTCAGTAACTGGCTCCACTTCCAATGCTTCCATCTCGCTGACAGGCGGATCAATCGTTACGATTGAAAGTGATTCCACCATATCTATGTTACAGATAGAGTTTAACTTCTCCTCCGTTTCCGCGGTGATCGTGATAAATACTAAGTTTGCACTACCTTCACCTCGATCCATTGCTTCTTCAGATGGGTTTGATTTAAAAACTACACCGGATTGTTTGACCGCTTGTAAAATGAGCATCAATCGGAGATTTTGCATTGGTGTATCTTGTTTCAATGCGAGGGTGACTTGGTACAATTTTGAATTGCTGATTTCCGAAAGCTGGCTTTTGATTTCCTTCCATTCTTCTTCGGATATTTTTAAATCTGAACTCAGAGATGCAGCGTTAGTCGACGGCGCTTGAGCAGGAGCATTAGATTCTGCAGGTTGGGTGGATGATTTCTGCGCAGGTTCCCCACCTTGGTGGTCGTTTTCATAATCCAATAGTTTTTGGATCATTTCAGTAAATGGCGTTTCCACCTTTTGACCGTGCGCCACTCCTTCGATTACTGTTTTGATTAAATCAAAACATTCAAATAACAAGTTCACCAAAGTGACATTGATTTCGAGAGTATTATCTCTAATCTTTTGAAGTAGGTTTTCCATCTTGTGAGCAAGGTCGGACAGATTGTACAATCCGACAAACGCAGATGAACTTTTTAAAGAATGCGCCGCTCTAAAGATATCGTTTATGATTTCAGGATTGTCATGGTCTTTTTCTAGCCTCACCAAATTTGCATTTAGTTCTTCAATTTGATCTTCAGACTCTTCTAGAAAAACTTCAGTATATTCGCCTAATATTCCAGCCAATTGATTAACCCTGTCCCATTATTTATTAAACGAAATAAAATCCACGATTTGGTTGAAGTCCAAGTTAAGGATGAGATTGTTATCGTGTCTAGAGACTGATTCAACCATCTTGGAATAATTTAAAGAAAGATCATCAACTGTATAACTGATAAAGTCTTTGTGAATCTTGACTACTTGCTTCACTTCATCTACTAAAATACCACAACGCTTTTCATTCAGCATAACAACAATAATACGAGATATGGGATTGATCGTAGAGTCATTGGAATGAAATCTTTTTTTGAGATCAACTATAGGGATGATCTCTCCCCTGAGGTTGATTACGCCTAAGATATAATCGGAAACATTTGGTAGACGGGTAATGAGAACTGGTTTTAAAATCTCATGAACATGCAAAAGCTGTAGTCCGAAAAACTCTCCCTCGATCTTGAATGTGAGAAACTGCTCAATGTCTCCCATATCATTTTCTGATTCTTGTCTTGTTCTTTCGGCAAGGTTATTTAAGAGCTTTTCTTGTTCCATATCTATCCTATAGGTATCCCAAACTCGAGCAATTGGTTCAATCTAAAAATGAACGAACACCTACTTCAGTGATGATTTTTCCTACTTGGCAGTCATGCGGATCAGGAGAGAACGGCACCGGAAAAAATTTTGAAAATGTAAGTCCAATTGTCTTTTCTTTGAGTATCGGATCGGAGAGCACTCGATCATAGTATCCACCTCCTCTTCCAAGCCTCTTTCCAAACTCACTAAAACCGAGTGCGGGGACAATAACAAGGTCGGCCTGTTCGGGCGTGATCTGATCTTCACCAACAGGCTCCCAGATTCCAAATTTTCCCTTTGTCCAAGACAGTGGACGAATGAATACCAAGTGATTCTCCGCATTTATCTTCGGAAAATACCATTTTGCGCTGTGTTTGTATTCCCAAAACTGAGTGGGCCTAGGGAGAGGAGAGGACTCGATGAGTGGAAGGATATCTACTTCCAAAGATCGATCCGCAACATACGAGATAACTTGGGTTGTATTCTTTAAGAGTGGATATGCGGCCTTAAGAATTTTTGTTTCATATTCTTCTCTTTCAGGAAGAAGAGGCAGATAGTGTTTGAGCCGGTTCCGAGCTTCTTCTTTGCTAAAGATGGTCAATAAATATCTCCGATGATGCCCTCTTCCAATAAGGTGATCATCTTCTTTGTACGATCTTCTATCTCTTTTGTAACTGCTGGCTCTAAACCTTTTTCTTTTAGCTGGTACAATTCATCTGCTAAATTCAGTGCACAGAGAACTGCCACTTTAGTTTTTGAGGCATTGGGAAGTGAGGCGGCAATTTCAGCCAATCTAGACTCCACATAGTCTGCAATCGTATTGATATAGGAAGAGGACGCGTCTCCTACAATCGTATAACTTTCTCCAAAAATCTGTTTTGTGATTTTTTGAGGAGGTTGGGCAGAATCTGCCATCTTATTTTGGATCGTCTTCTATAATGAGAAAGTCGTCGTCGTCATCGGCGTCAAATACGCTTATGGCATCGTCATCGTCATCAATGATGATATCATCTTCGTCATCTAGTTCCACTGTAGGAACATCGGAATCATCTGAAGCAATGGAGACATCTTCCCTAGAAACGGAAGACTGTACTGGAGGCTTTTCAATGGTTTCTGCTGGAGAAAAATCTGTGTCATCCTCATCGAGGAGTATAATTTCGTCATCATCGTCAGCTGAGTCCGCCAAACTTGGTGCAGTCAGCACAGGACGAGGAGGTTCTGGAGCAACGGCAACCGGAGCTTGTGGTTGTGTCGGTTTTGGAGCGCCACTGGACGGAATGCCATCCAATCGACCAAGCAATTTGTGAACTTTTGTTTCTAACTGTTCTTCTCTGGATCTAAGCTCAGCAAGTTGACTATTTGCCTCTTGTAATTGGGAGCGGAGCGATCCTAATTCGCGCTCTTTCTCCTCCATCGCAAGCTTCATCTGGTCATTTTCTGCACGTAGAGATTCGTTTTCAGTCTCTAGACGGCTATTTTCTGTGCGTAGGTCCTGAATTAATTCTAGGGCCTTTACTACTTTACTTTCGAGCTCTTCAATGGTTTCCAGTTTCAACATGATGGTGATCCGATGGAATAGAATAGACGAGCTATTCTATTCCAATCAAGCATTTAATTTATTTTGCTACCTTTGTTTTTTCAACAAGGGCATTAAAAACTTCTTTGTGATTGTAAGCAAGGTCCGCAAGAGTCTTTCGATCTAGGTTGATGCCATGGGTTTTAAGGGCATGAATGAACTTAGAATAAGACATTCCGTTCTCACGAACAGCTGCATTGATTCTTGTGATCCAAAGCTTTCTGAATTCTGACTTTTTCTTTCTGCGGTCACGGTAAGCCCATTGACCAGCCTTCATTACTGCAGATTTTGCCGTTCTAAAAAGTTTCGATCTTCCACCACGAAAACCTTTTGCTTTTGCTAGAACTTTCTTACGACGATTTTTATGGATGGTTCCGTTGACTGCGCGTGGCATCGATTAACCTCCGTACGGTAGAAGTTTTTCTACGCGATCGTAATCAGTATCATGGATGACATGCATTCCACGGCTTTGGTGTTTCATCTTTGGAGATTTTTTCTCCAAGATATGACGTCGGAAGGCGCATCCACGTTTGATTTTACCATTTTTGGTAAACTTAAAACGTTTTGCCGCCGCTCTGTTTGTTTTTAGTTTGTACATAGTTGTTTTCCTTAAGCTTTAACGCTTGTTATTGGGTTCATCACGACCACTATGGTTTTTCCGTCGTGTACCGGCATTTTTTCGGGAGAGGCAAGCTCTTTTAGGTCCTCGACAAACCGGTTAACAATATTCATTCCTATCTCAGAGTGAACCATCTCTCTGCCTCGGAATCGAAGCGTCACCTTTACCTTGTCACCTTTTGCAAGGAACTCGATCGCATGGCGCTTCTTTATCTCAAAGTCATGGTTATCAATCCGAGGTCGGATTTTGATTTCCTTAACTGTGACGATATGCTGTTTCTTTTTCGCTTCTTTTGTCTTCTTCAGGAGCTCGAACTTGTATTTACCAAAGTCGATGAGTTTACAGACGTGCACATCCTGATCACCTGAAACTTCCACCAAATCCAGATTTGCTTCTCTGGCTCGACGAAGAGCTTCATCCAAAGTCACAATGTCCGATCCCTCATCCGAAACGAGTCTGATCGAATTTACATTCGTGATTTGTTCATTAATTCTAATATGGGCGAATTTATCAGGGGGTTGGTGTCCTCGTTGGTTTGGCCGTTTCTGCATTCAGTCTCCGAAGTTTCTTTAAATTTCCATGCTCAAGGGTTGATATGAGCAAGCAAGTAAATTTCTTATAGCTCGCCTTTGAGCAGTGCCAAAAACCCGTCTCTAGATAAGGATTCGGTCTTTTCCTCTCCCAATCTACGAATGGACACGGTTCCTGACTCTTTTTCTTTATCACCAAGAATGACTGTATAGTTGGCACGGCGCAGAATGGATTCACGGATCTTGGCTCCAATCTTTTCGTTTCGTAGATCCATTTCGACTCGGAAATCTTGAGAATGCAGGTCAGCATAGACTTCACGCGCGTAGTCATTGTGAACTTCAGAGACAGTCACAATGCGCAGTTGCGTTGGGTTCAACCAGAGTGGGAACTTTCCTTCAAAGTGCTCAATCAGAATTCCGATAAATCGCTCCAAGGAACCATAAATGGCGCGGTGGATCATGACGGGTGCGTGCTTTTTTCCATCGGAGGCAGTAAACTCCAATTCAAATCGACTGGGCATAGAAAAGTCGATCTGCACGGTTCCGCATTGCCAAAGCCGTCCTAAGCTGTCCTTGATATTGAATTCGATCTTGGGTCCATAAAAGGCGCCCTCCCCTTCTTTCACACCGTATTCGATGCCCTTTTTCTTAAGTGCATCGTGAAGTGCTGTAGTGGCAATGTTCCAATCTTCATCACTTCCTTGGGACTTTTCGGGTCGTGTGGCAATGAATGTCTTAAACTCTGAGAATCCAAACTTTTTATAAACGTCAAAGGTAAAGTCGATGATATCTTCGACTTCCTTTTCTACTTGGTCTAGTGGTGCATAGATATGGGCATCATCTTGGGTAAAGGCTCTAACACGAAATAAACCATGGAGAACTCCAGATAACTCGTGTCTGTGGACGGTGCCAAGTTCCATATAACGTAAAGGTAACTCACGGTAAGAGTGCATATGGTATTTGTAGATTAAAGAGCAACCAGGACAGTTCATCGGCTTGACGGCAAAGTCTGCCTCGTCGATTTCCGTGAAGTACATGTTTTCTTTGAAGTTGTCCCAATGACCAGACCGTTTCCATAGCGATGAGTTTAATATGGTAGGAGTTTTGATTTCTTGGTATCCACGCTGGAAACATTCTTCACGGATGTAAGATGCTAGTGTGTTCCAAAGTACAGTACCCTTTGGATGCCAAAAAGGAAAACCAGGTGCTTCGTCTTGGAAACTAAAAAGATCCAACTCCTTACCAAGCTTTCTATGATCTCTCTTTTTTGCTTCTTCAATGAGAAACAAGTATTCATCCAAAAGTTTTTTATTGGGAAAGGAAACTCCGTAGATGCGAGTGAGCATCTGGTTTTTAGCATCACCTTTCCAATACGCTCCCGAAATGGCTGTGAGTTTAAATGCTTTTAAAAGACCAGTCCTTGGGACGTGAGGACCGCGACAAAGGTCATACCAATCTCCTTGTCCATATAACGAAACAGTGGCGGAATCAAATCCTGCAATGAGCTCTGCTTTGTACGGCTCATTTTCATTTTTGAATTTTTCAATGGCTTCTTCGCGAGTCAGTTCCCATCTTTTGACAGTGAGATCTTCTTTTACGATTTTTGCCATTTCCGCTTCGATTTTGGGAAGGTCATCAGGAGAAAGAACAGTATCTCCAAAATCGATGTCATAGAAAAAAAAGCCAGGGCCATTTTCGATGACAGGTCCGACCGTCAAACGGGCGTGAGGCCATATCCTTTGTACAGCCATCCCTAAAAGGTGAGCCGAAGAATGATGGAACACTTCTTTGCCATCTTTGTCTTCGAAGGTTAAAAATTTTACAGAGATCGATGTGGTAGGAGAAAAACTTAGGTCAACGGTGCGACCATCGGCGAGAACAACTGCCAATGCCTTTTCTTTTAAAAAAGGGAGAGATTCCTGAATAAAGTCGGAGAAGGATTTTCCCGCTTCCAATTCTTTTTGCGAGCCGTCTGGGAGAGTGATGTTTAGTTGCGACATAGATACTTATGGACAGGATTTCCTTCACCAACTCCCAAGAAAAGAATAGTTTTTTAGAAAATACGTCTAGTGGAATCTCCAAATTTGCTGATTAGATTTGACTGAAAGCAAAAATGGTTATAAAATGTAACCAAAGCGAGGCATTTTGTAACCAAATGGCAAATCTCACACTTCGAAATATCCCTGATGAAATGCTCTCTAAACTTCGAGCTCTTTCTGAAATCGAAAGAAGGAGCCTAAATAATGAAATACTAGTCGTCTTGGAAAGAGGTCTCCAAGCAGAAGAATCGAATCATCACCGACACCTATCATCTAACACTCAACTATCACTACTAACAGACATTTGCGGGAAATGGGAAGATTCACGTTCAACAAAAAAGGTGATTGAAGACATATATTTTTCCAGGTCTAAAGGTCGAAAAGTAAACCTATGATCCTACTGGATACGGATGTTTGTATAGAAATACTACGCGGCAATACAAAAGTTTTGGAGCATCTTTCTCTTGCACAAGAAACAGCCTGTATTTCATTCATGACCGTATCCGAGTTATACTACGGAGCAGAAAAGTCAAATCAAGTAGAGAAGAATAAAACAAATATTGAAAGGTTCCTTCTTGCAACAGTCGTTTGGGAAAGCACGATCCATATATTAAAAAAATTTGGAGAGTTAAAGGCAAAATTGGATAAAACAGGAAACCTCATTGAAGATGCGGATTTATTTATCGCCGCTACTTCCCTTACTCATTGTAAGTATCTTGTCACTGGCAATGTGAAGCATTACCAAAGAATTCCAGAACTAGAAATTCGAAATTGGATTCGTTGAGGAGTTCAATTACACTCCTTGGTTCTTGGAAAAACCTTTACCAATTTCTTAAGTGGTCGAGATGAAGGGAAAGCTTGAAGGCAACTCGAGGCTGCAAAGAAAATGCTGTCGAAAGGTATGTCACTTGCTGATATCTTGTATGTGACAAGCTTGAAAGAAGCTGATCTTAGAGACTGCGAACTTATCAAATAATTCCCCCTAACCCAATAAATGATGGAAATATGATGGATTGCTAAGTGAAGTTCTTAAATTATAAAAAAAGATATAAGGTTAGTTAGATGAGTTTGAAAAAATTTCATTATCGTTTTTAGTTTTTATCGGCTGCGGATTTACTACATAATTGGATGAAACGTATACGAAATAGCGAAATATGATCATATTTATTATTTCGATACCCAACTTGATAATTTAGAGAATCATGGCTTCGAAAAAGGAGAAAGATACCAATACGGTATCTTTGATCATAAGGTGGCTAGTTTAAAACTCATTCCCACAGATGGAAGCTGGATGATTAAGAAAATTCTAAAACTCCGAAAAACCGAGTCGGATGTTCTAGAAGTTGAAGGATATGATAAATTTTTTATCTATTTTCGACCTCCAATGGGAATCGTTTTTACAAACAACCACTAACAGAATCGAGGTGTTTTTTCAACGTATTCAATCCGCCTATTCGATCTTTTTTCCATGGGTGTCGCCACTCGCGCCAGTCGGCTTCTTATAATGGGCTTTGTATCACAATAGTTCCTTGGTGGAAAATCCTACACCATTTTTAATTCCATGCAAAACCTAGAAAAAGATAGAATTTTAAAATCTGGTGCAATGAGTTTCGAATCTATATTGTTCTCCCTGGTATCCATCCAAACCTGATACCAGCTTGGTATTGTATTTTTAAATTTTGATCTCAGCTTCATTATAGATTCGGACGGTGTATCATCGGAATATTTGCATTCGACGGCGAATAGAGGTTTTCGATTTTGTATTATAACGAAGTCACACTCCCGACCCAACTCATCCCGAATAAAACGAAGCTCCGTTTTATATCCCATTACGTCTTGGTTATAATCACACCACTTTAATAAATGGGAAGCTACCATATTTTCAAACCGAAGGCCATGGTCCTCAATTTGAGACCAATCCCATAAATACAGTTTAGGCGTTTTTTTGACCGCGCGAATTTTTGGCGCGCCATAGGGTGCAATTTGAAAGCAATAATATAGCATATCAAGAGCACCTATCCATCGCTTTACTGTCTTATCGTTTACGGAAAGATCTTCTGATAAAGACTTATAAGAAAGTAAACTACCAACTCTAGTAGGTAATGCGTCTGCTAAAAGTTCTACTTTATCTAAATCACTAATATTTTCGAGATCGCGTAGATCTACTCGTACCAACTTGGAAAGTCTCTGCAAATGCCATCGTCGCAATTCTACCTCATCTTGTTTAATAAGTGGCTCGGGGAATCCGCCAAACTTAAATAACAGTTCTATATATTCGACTGGTTTCAATTTGCCCTTCACGTTATTTAGCAACTCAGGTAATGTGTAAGGATGGATACGATAATAATAGTATCTTCCCATCATTGAATCACCGCTTTTACGAAAGACATCTAATCGTGCAGAGCCAGTCACTAAAAACTTTTGATTGTATTTCCAGGTATCCCAAATGCCTTTAATTAATGTTTGCCAACCTTTTCTTTTATGTATCTCATCAAAGACGATTAGTGGCTCATCCTTGGGCCAAACCGACTTTATAATGATTCTACGAGATTCTTCATTGTCCCAGTTTAAGTAAGCTGGGTGTCCCGGTTTAAATTGTTTAAGTAGGGATATAGCAAGAGTGGTTTTGCCTATTTGTCTTGGCCCACCAATAAAAACCATTTTTGAATCTAAATCCTTTTTTATATGTTTGAGATAAATTCTGTCAGGTAGAGTATTAAGTTTTTTGGTTTTCATCTTCGGCTTAGAAAATTCGTAGTCCATTCCGTTTTACCCATGTTTTTTTCGGAGTCAACTCCGAAAAAAACATGTAAAATCGGAATTTACATTTAAAAATAACAGATTCTTTTGCATGGCTCTAAAGATTGAGAAAAAAAATCATTTTAAATTTTCAACGGAAATTCCAAAAATCAATCCATTGCCAACAATGCAAATGAGTAGATCAAATGTCAGCAACACAGCGTACAAAGTAACCGGTTGTTTTTAGAGAACTATCGAAGATATTATTAAGAGTAGAAGTAAAGTTAACATACCAAGCCCGCGTGGTATTGATCGCATCCGTAGTGGAAGTCCAATGGTATTCTAGGGACCCTACTCCTACATTTGGAAAGCTCGTGCGATCGATAAACGGAGCGGCACTAAATGAAAAATCATAAAGACTCGCCAACTCATTTCTGTTAGGCAATCTCCACTTTTTTCCAGCTACATTCAAAAGCGCACATTCGGAAAGAGCCTGTGTCCAAGTCCTCGTGCTTGCGGATCCAGAACAGGAAGAATCATTGTTTTGTCCTACAGAACACCGCTGCCAGAGGAGACCTGTCTTTCTGTCAGCTACAGTCCCGTCCGAGTTTACTGTAAAATAAAATCCTTCCCGCCATTTTGAGGAGGCCGCACAGCGTGCATGGTAATTGGTATTTGTTTTGAGTGTGGCGTAGGAATTTCCATTGGAATAGTCCAAATACCAAGCAAAAGTTGTGTTAAACGGATATGGAGTCGATGACCAATAGGCAAAATTTAAAGTCACCGGAAATTCTGTAGTGGCTGAAAAGGTGAAGGAAGTTTTGGATGCATCGTTGGTAGAGAGTAGTTCTGTCATGCTAGGAAGTCGCCAAGTTTTTATCCCAGCAAAACCTTCGCCTGAATTTGCGCTATTCAAACTATTACATTCATTAACCGAAGCCGCAAAGGTAAACTGATTGCCACTTATAACATTGGAACATGTTGCGCCAGAAAAACCTTGAGTGCAGGATTTCCAAATAATCCCCATAGTTTGTTCATTCGTGATATGATCAGCAGGAAATGCTGCGGGTGCTGTTGGTCCTGAGTAATTTCTTGGTGATCCCTTTTGTAAGTCTCCATCATCGTTTGCAGCATAGGAAATAACTTGGCCTGTTTTTATCAGCGAATAGGAATAGATGGCCTCGACCACTTCGCTGTCAGCTATTTCTGGTTTGATGGCTATTGCTCGAAAAATTGTTCCTGCTTGCTCTGGGAGTTGAAATGGTTCTTTGAAAGTGGGGCTCAGCGAAGTGGGAACACTACCATCAGTTGTATAATGTATCTGCGCACCTTCGGCATCACTCACAATCCGAATCGATTGAGGGCTTGTATAAGTTCCAGGGCTAGGTTTAAATCTGGGGCTAGCCAATCTGTTTTGCTCAACACGAAAATTACAGGAATTACTACGATCAAGACCAGTTAACTTTGCATTTACGACGAGATAAAACAAATTGCTTCGCGTATCACAAAGGTTAGAGATATCAAGTGGTTTACAAGAGACGGATAATAAGAGAGGCAAAGAATGTTAGAAAAAGAGAGTAGGAAACGAGGCCCCAGCAACTCATATATATAAATGATTCCTTTTTCCATCCACATCAACTTTATTCATTTAAAAATTAAGAAATACATACCTTATGGATAAATAGAGTATAAATCCAAAAGGACCAAACATTAACGTAAAAAACAGAGCAGGAATCAGCAAATACTGCGGTAGACTTATCGAGAGAGCATCTTTCCATTCATATACACCAACCAAAATATCAAAGGCTAAGTAATGAATCCAGCCAGCCAGTAATGCATTCTTGTTTCGAAATAAACTGGCAAGGCCCTCTAAAGTCCGAAAGTTACCTTTGCTTTTTCCAAAACTTAGACTGATGTATAAGGTATAGAGTAAGGACAAACTTATAGGAAAAATATAGGAATTTATGACAATCGCAGTATACTCCCAATTTGGAAAAACGGCCATTAATATCCATGGGGGCAATGCTAGGATGTTAGCAATTCGAAAAACTTTATCAGCTGTCATTCTTGGTATTCCTTCCATCAAAACTTTAAAAAAACAAACTTTAGTCAATTTTTAATTCTAGAATTCATATACTTACTCTTGCTCGTCCACTCTTTATGGAGGCATTTCATGCACCATGCCTGATCTTTGCAATATTCTGTTAGTCGAGAAGACCTTTCGCTGCCTGCCGTTCCTCTGAAAAATTTTAAAGAGATTGGGCGTTCCCGATTTGGTTAGTCTTGTAGAACTGGAAAGTGAACGGGTCGGGCTCTCCCTCTGGCGCGGCCACCGGTCGATCCCTAACGCGCGGAGATCATTAGAATCATTACTCTTTGAAATTGTATCGACTAATGGCAATCATCTCGCAGTATTTATATTTATCCAGATCAGCTTTTTCGTTTGAAACCAGCTAGGGGTGAGAGTATAAGTGAACATAAGATCAATTTTACAATAGATTCATTGGTGTTTTGAGATTAGCTTAAAATTAAGGTTCTTCGTAGTAAGAAGTCAAAACAAGTCGTAGAGATCACTTTCGTCTATTCTTAAAGGGGAAAACAAATCATGGAACAAAATTCTGCGCATTTGAGCAATTTATTACTCAGTGCAATTTATGTTGCCCAAAAAGAATTTATCGCAAGCAACTGGAGCATTCAAAAGATTTTTGATATGCTTTTAGAAACTCTTTTAAAGTTAACTTCGAGTCAGTATGGATTTATCGGTAAAGTTTTACAAGATACTCAAGGGGCCCCTTATTTAAAGACGTATTCTATCACCAATATTGCCTGGAATGAAGACACTCGTAAATTTTTTGAAGACAATGTTGCGGATGGCATAGAGTTCCGAAATTTGAAAACATTGTTTGGTTCCGTGATGACTTCACAAAAAGCCGTGATTTCCAATTCCCCAAAAACAGATCCAAGAAGTGGAGGTATCCCCTTTGGCCATCCAGCTCTTGAATCTTTTTTAGGAATACCTTTTTTCATTCGGGATAGAATGATTGGAATGGCTGGGATCGCAAATAGTCCAAATGGTTATAATGAAGATACGATAAAATTTTTAGAGCCATTTTCTAGTACGTGTGCTACGATCTTAATGTCACTTGAAGAAAACGAGGAGAAGCAAAAATTCCAGAGCCAATTGGCACTTGTAAATGATCGATATGAATTAGCATTAACAGCAAGTAATGATGGTTATTGGGACTGGGATCTTCAAACTGACGTTATCTATTTTTCTCCTAGATGGAAAGAGATGTTCGGTTATACTGACTTCGAATTTGAAAATACTATGGATAACTGGAAAAAAATTATACTTCCAGATGATTTATTGAAAGCGCTAGAACTAACAGAGGATTTTATCTCTGGGAAAACATCCGAATTTAAAGCAGTTCAAAGGTTTAGACACAAGAATGGTACGACGGTGCATATTCTCAGTCGAGCGATTCGACAGAAGGATGATAAGGGGAAAGTGATTCGTCTCGTAGGTGCTCACACAGATATCACCGAACAAGTCAAAAATGAAGAAAATCTAACGATAGCAAAAGAGAAGGCTGAAGGGGCATCCAGAGCCAAAGCCGAATTCTTATCAACAATGAGTCACGAAATCCGCACTCCCATGAATGGAGTAATCGGGACTACGCATTTATTGTTGGAATCTAATCTTGCTCCTTTTCAAAAGGAATTGGTTGAAACATTGAAATTTTCTGCCGATCACCTAATGAACTTGATCAATGATATTTTGGATTTTAGTAAAATTGAATCTGGCAAATTAGAGTTAGAAAAAAATAAATTTCCATTGCGGTTTACATTAGAGCAGATAATCAAACTGCATTCACCCAAGGCGAAAGAAAAAGGAATTCAGATCGTTTCGTCAATTGCTGAGGACATTCCTGATTTTCTGATAGGTGACTCGCTTCGCCTAGGTCAGGTTATAAATAATTTACTCAATAACGCCATTAAATTTACAGAGAAGGGAAAAGTTGAATTTATTGTCCGTTTAGAATCCCTCAATGAAAATACGGCTGTTATCCTATTTGAAATTGTTGATACTGGAATCGGCATTCCCTTGGAGTACCAGCAAAAAGTATTCGAGGCATTCACTCAAGAGAATTCTCGAAACGAAAGAAAGTATGGTGGAACTGGCTTAGGACTTTCTATTTCAAGAAAACTCATCGAGATCATGAAAAGTGAAATTCATTTAGAAAGTGAATTAGGTAAAGGATCCAAATTCTATTTTAGTTTATCTTTAGAAAGAGCGTCTTCCTGGGATCAAGAAATAGAAAAAGAAAATGCAGATCTATCAAAACTTTCCTTGAAAGGAAAAAAATTGCTCTTAGTCGAAGACAATGATGTAAACATTATCTTGGCCTCTCGTTTTTTTGAAAAATGGGGAATCGCTTTTGATGTTGCAACTAACGGGATAAAAGCGATTGAAAAAATTCTAGATAAGTCTTATGATATCGTTCTTATGGACTTACAAATGCCAGAAATGGATGGATTTGAAGCATGTCGATTGATACGAAGTAGAGAAGATAAATATTTCCAGCAGGTTCCTATACTTGCCTTATCTGCAGATGTGTTTTTAGAGAGTAAAAACAAAGCGCAAGATTATAAAATGAATGACTTTATTTCTAAACCATTTCGTCCAGAAGAGTTGTATCAGAAAATTCTAAAATATGCAAATGTTTTATAATGAATTAAATTCCATCATTTTTTTCGTTCCTCAAATTCGGATTGGTTTTTCTGGATGTTCGACACAAGGAAATCCGATTAACATATTTGATATATTCAACAACAGAAAATTGTTTTGCTAAAATTTCCTGGACTCACAATCACAAAGTCGAAGTTACTTTTCAAGAGGATTCTTTCTTGTCGAGCCATGTCAAAATTCATCTTTGCCATGCAGGATCGATGTCTTTGGATTTTAAAACGGCAGGAATCAGACCATAACACTCGAATTTGATTTCCTCTTTATGTTTTTCAGGAATGTTTTCCATTTTTTCTGTGAAAGTTTTTTCTAATTATATTACTTTAGGTTGAAACAGGAATACAAACATATCAGCTAACATAATTTATTCGTGGATTTATTTTTAACCAGTATTTTCAAAGAAGTTCAGCATTATAGAGAATTAAATTGTAAAGAATTCGTGAAGACTTAATTCATAATTCCCAGGCAGTCAATTTACTTGACATTATTTTATATAAAATCATATAATACCCAGAATCTCCCATGCCTACCGTTTCCATCATCGAAGACCATCCAGAAGTTTCAAAGTGGATCCAATCTCAGTTCCTAAATCATAAAAACTGGAACGTCAACGGTTGTTTTTCATCGGCTGAATCCGCATTCAATGGCATTGTTAATTTAACGATGGATTTAATTATTTTGGATGTAGGATTGCCAAAAATGAGCGGAATCGATGCTTTGCCTAAATTAAAAACCCTGAAACCAAAGGCGAAGATACTCATTTATACAGTGTTTGAAGATGAAGAAACGATTTTAAAAGCCATCACTCAAGGTTGCCATGGCTATTGGATTAAGGATTTGACTCGAGGATTAAAGTTTGTTGATGAATGTGAGCAATTGATAGAGGGAGGTGCAAGCCTAACTCCAAAAGTTGCTCGTTATCTAATGGAAAAAATTTCAAAAGAAAGTGTTTTGCAGACTGTTGATTTGATTCTCAGCAAAAGGGAAAATGAAGTTTTAAACATGATTGCTGTAGGATTTAAAATCGCTGATATTGCAGATGAGTTAGACATTAGCTCGCATACAATCCGGCACACATTGGAAAGAATCTATCAGAAACTGAATGTTAGTTCGAAACAAGAAGCAATATTAAAAGGGAATCGTTTGGGAATCATACAAAAACCTGATGGCTTTTAGAATCCTTTTAATATTCACTTTGTTATGTGCCTCTTCTAATCTTGGCGCACACGAAATCACAGGTTGTCTAGATCCCGAGGGCACACTTTTTTCGGATATCACTTATATTTGGAATGGAAAAGTTTTAGGTGAATTTTCTACGGAAGAACATTGGGCAAATATAAAAAAAGAAATACCATACGAAGCAAAAGTAGATTTTTCAAAAGAGCTTCACTTAGGTGAAGACTGTCAAGGGAAATGGCTTCTCCTGCCTCTGATTCGTTATCCACATCGATGGACTTGGGACAGTGAGGATTTGGGCGAAATCAGATCAGAATCACTTGTTTATTTAACTCCTGGATCGCATACTTTAAAGTTAGTGATCGATAACAGAAAATTAGGAAGCTATCAAGCAAAAGGAGGAATTCGATCGAAGTTTATTTATTACAATCAGTTTGAGCTAATCAAATACTTTACGAAGAAAGTATTTTCTTTTGTGATTGAATTTTTTGTTTTGCTTTTTATTGGAATATTCTTTCTTTTTTTCTTTACGCAACGAAGAAAAGACAAGGCACCTTTGTTTTTAGCCTGTTTTTGTTTTGCGGTTTCCATTTACTCTGCAATTACGTCTGTATTTGTCTATAGCTTCTTTCCTTTTATCAATTATACCATAAAATTTAGAATGGAAGCTTCTCTCGAAATCTCATTCCATTTAATTCATGCTTTTTTAATGTATTCATTTTTTCCTTCAGTTTTTGGAAAAATATGGATCCGAGTTTTATTGATTCCAACAGTTCTTCTCATTTCTTTTTTTCTAATCGCTCCAGAACCAGAAATGAGTATTTTTTATAAGTACGCTTTGGTTTTACATCCAATCCTGGGAACGATTGTTCTAACTCGAATGCTAAAAGCGTTAATTTTACGACTTCCATTTGCAACTCCGGTCTTTATGGGATTGCTAATCCTAACACCTTCTATTTTTCAAGATTCATGGTCTGGTTTTTCTACAAATATAGAACTCATTCCTTACACGTTTCCGATAGCCCTGTTGTTTCTGATTCTCTTACATTCTCTATTATTAGCAAAGAAATTTTCTCTCGCCGAACAAGAAGCTGAACAAAAGGTAAAGTTTCAAGAAGAATTACAAAAGGAAAAGAATGACCGAAAGCTTGAAAAGGAATCAATAGTTCGAAAGTTACACGATGAACTAGGTTCCGACCTGGACCTACTTTTAGAAAGCTCTCAAGACAACGATAAAGATTTCATGGTAAGAAAAATACAAAGTTTCTTAGTTCGATTCAGAGCCTTAGTTCTGACCGTTCGATCTTCTACGAATGAAGAAAGAAATGTTTTAGAATCAATGAGATCTCATATCCAGCGACTCATAGCTTTGGGAAAGTATTCTGTTGAATTTGAAACCAACTTAGAGAAAGACTGTTTTGACATTTGGCAAAAAGAACATTTACTCGCTCTCTTTTATGAAGTAATCGCAAACATCAACAAACATGACAAAATCTCAAAGATGAAGATACGACTTATCCGAAAGAAAGAATCGATTTACTTTTCTGTCGTAAGTGATGGGCGAGGATTTTCTGAAAAAGAAATCAGAGCGACTCTGCTGAAGAATGCTTCTGGATTGGGTCTGGAAAGCATTCATTCAAGAGTCCAAACGTTGCATGGGAAAAAAAGGCAAATGCGTTTCGAACATGGAGGCTTCTTCTTTTTGAAATTTCCACTAAACAATTGATTCGTAGGTCATTTCGACCCTAGGCGGATTGTGTAAAAACGGTTAAACTAGGACTTATGAATACTAAACTATTTAAGCTCATTTCATCCCTTTCCTTAGTGGCACTTTTCATTGCTGGGTGCACACCGAAGAAAAAAGACGACAATACGGCACTACTCGCGATTCTCGCAAGCCAAAGTTCCGAAAGCATTCCCCCGCTTTTGACCATAGTGCAAGAAGCTCTACCCACCACATTGAAGGACACAAGTTATACTACATCTACTAGATCCACATCGACTGTCCAAGACAGATTTTTTAAACCAGGTCCTTCGAACTTTAGAGATAGACTAAGTAAGGTAGACTCTCGTGTAACAGAACTTCGGTCAAGCATACCTGCGAGTTGCCTGATTCCTGCCGCGAATAACTACACTGCATTAAATACGGCACCATCTGGCAATGCATCCTTTAGTTTCCCCATGACCTTGACTTGCCGCCGAGATATCTCCTCATCTTTGAGAGTTTACTTTGGACGTGACACAACACATATTTACTTAGCCGAGATTCAAAATAGTACGAGTAACGAGCCGCCTACCATTGCAGTATTAGCAAAAATCAATATTGCCAGAAATGATTTGGAAGTTCATCAAATCAGTCGAGATACAAGCGGTACTTTCTCTTGGGTTCAAATCAAAGCCAATTCAGTAACGCGAACTTTCGAAATCTCAAATGGTTCTGATCTCACAGCTTCATCAGGATCAAATGCAAACTATACTGGCGTAGGATGTGGCGTTCAAATGAAAACATCATCATCACTTGCTTATGCTTCTGGACAGTTTGGACAATCAGCTTCTTGCCCGGCGGCATCAACTTCTTGTTCCAATGCGACAGGGTCAACATTTACTGATGCCACGGGTTCGTGTACGGGATCGCTAACAACTTTTTCGACCCTAGTATTGAATCAGACGAATGTGGGAGCTAGCACGATAAAAACTATGTTAGGTGGTATATTCAGCTTCACTGGATTTCCAACGGGCACTACTTTCTAAATAAGTAAGGACCCGTTGCTATAGTTTACAAAGTTCGTTTGAAGCTTAGAACGGGTCCTTCCATTTTCTGGAATTTAAATATCTAGATTTACTATTTATGCACAGATCGTCTTTCGAGTCCAAGTCCCAAACAAGGGATTAAATGTCAAATATCGTCGCCATTCGCGTCAGTCCGCTTTCTATAATGCGCATTGTGTTGCGAATTTGGCGCATCCATCCTGGATTTTGGGGCTCACTCTTGGAAAAATCCCTATCTTGCTCCTATGTGGTAAAACAAAAAAGCCCCACTGTTTAGGTGAGGCTTCTCTTCTTACTCTGACCAGTTAACTGGCATTTGTCTTTAGTTGTTTCCAACCATTCATTTACAAAATACAACGTAGCGTGACACTTTTGATTCATCTAACAAGGGATGGTTAAATTGTTCCTTTATAAAAGGAGGTGATCCAGCCGCACCTTCCGATACGGCTACCTTGTTACGACTTCACCCTCTTCACGAGT
>JAPZRK010000080.1 GCA_027531445.1 Leptospira sp. | reverse complement strand
TTTTTGAAAGTTTCACACAAGTAGATAGCTCCACCACACGAAAGTACGGTGGAACGGGTTTGGGACTTGCCATCACTAAACGTTTAACAGAACTTTTAGGTGGCAGACTTTCTGTTTCAAGTGAAGACAAAAAAGGATCTACGTTTTCAGTTCGATTGCCTTATATTCCTTATGTTGACAATGAGCACTTACTTACTACGGGATCATGGGATGGAATCGATGTACCAGAACCTAATTTTTTCCCAAAGCTAAAAGTGTTATTAGCTGAAGATTCACCGGAGAATATTTTTCTGGTTCAATCCTTTCTGCGTAAATATCCGATCGAGATAGATGTGGCAGAAAATGGAAAGGTAGCAGTAGATAAATCTTTGCAGAACTTCTATCACTTGATCCTAATGGACATGCAAATGCCGATCATGGATGGAAACGAAGCCATAGCCGCCATTCGAGAAAGGGAAATAAAAAAGGACATTCCTGCATCAAAATCACTGCCCATTATTGCCCTGACTGCGAACGTTTCCAAAGAAGACATTCAGAAAAGCTTTTCGGCAGGTTGTAACTCGTATTTGACGAAACCTGTTAAAAAGGCAGACCTTCTCAAAATCCTCTTTTTTTATTCGTCAAGTACTACCTAAGCAAACTAAACTACTTTGCGGTTACTTCTCTCCACCAGTTCGGTGTGGACGAAATCACACCTGGTTGACCCACAAGTGAATTTGCCAAATTGAGTGAAGCGGCTCCCGCTGGAGTTTCGACTTCATAAAAATTTCTGTCACCTAATTCTAGTTTTTTGAAGATCCGTAATCCTTTGGAACCAAAGAATACCTCAGCCTGTTTTTGTGAAATGGATGGCTCCAATTCTACGATGATATTGCCTGGGAGCGCGAGGAGAGTGGAACCTTTTACCGTTTTAAAAACGGGAGAATAGCCATTCTGATTGGAATCATTTAAGGTTTTTGAGACTCCGATCGATCCATCTTTTCCGTTTGTTTTCCACAAATTAACGATGCCACTTGTTTTTATAAGTTCCGCACTCTGATCTACTTTTTGTACGGCGGATTTTACATTTCTGGATGAGGAATTATTACCACCAAAGTCCGCAACAATTCCAGATTCTAAGACCAATGGAATTTTTTGATTACCTTCAAAATAAAACAAAGCATCTGGTGATAGATCTTGGGAGAAGGAAGGTCGTGAGACACATGCGGATACGAATATAGCAATCAATGTCATCAAAGAGTTGCTATTGATTTTTTTTAAAGATTTAAAATGCTCTTTAATTTCAACTTTCATGTTTGTAATTTCCTCTCTACCTTTTAAAAAAATCAATTTGCTCTTCCTCTAACTCTCATAGACCAACTGCTTAGTGTATGAGCGGTGTTGGAAGTATTGCGTGATGTTGTGAATGTATAACTAGAACCATCTCCACTAAACCGACTTGTCGCATCACAGACATAATTTGTTGAGGTACTACCTGCCGTTGCTTTATTACATACATCTGCGACTCGCAATTGCCATGTTCCATCTGCAGATTCATCCATAAAAGTCGTCGCTCCAAAAGTCCAAGCTGTAAAATCATTACAGTAGTTGATTGACCCACTAATAGTACAAATTCTGGGCACTGCCAACCTAGCTTTGGTTCCAGCAGGCGATATCAGTTCTACGTATAAATCTCCAGCGTCGTCCGTAGCACCGGTGGTTACAGTAAGTGTAACTTCAACAAATTCGATTTTCCCTATCCCGGAATTAGAAACGGTAAGTGAATTTAAGGCACCCGTTTGATTATTGTTGGGAATATTCGTATTTGTGAGCCCGCCTGATAAAAAACTTGTGACAACTTCCGTTCCTATCAAACTCCAATTTTGGGCAAGTGGCAAGGCCTTACTAGCGTCAACAGTCCCAAATCCGTATTTATGATTGAAAGATAATCCCCCACCATTTGTTATCCAATCGGAATCCGATGCATCATTCTTTCGCGAACTTCGTGCGAGTATTACACGAACATCACGTGCCGTTAAGTTACTATTTCGTTCAAGAATCAATGCACCTACTCCTGCCGCAACCGGTGACGCTGCCGAAGTACCATTAAAAGTATTTGTATAATTCAAATTTGAGTAATTTGTAGAAACGCTTGATCTATTATAACCGCCAGAGCTGGAAACATCAGTCGTTGTGATAGCAACCCCACTAGTACCTTGAGACGGGGCTGACACTAACAAATTGGCACCTTCTTCTGAATAGGTGGCGCGTTTTCCATCATTTCCTACAGCGGCAACGGCAAATGCCCTATGATAATTCGCCTGACCATCGTGATTAGAATTGTCTCTTGGTGCCCTACCAGCAGATACAATACCACTTGTATTAGAAGATTGGAGGAGAGTACCACCATTACCAGCTGCCCAAAAGAATATTGTTCCTTTTGCATTTCGTCCACTTGAGAATCCAGTAGAGATTCCAGACTGCCAAAGTGATCCACTCGCCGCAAGTCGCCCAGTATCATCGGCCGCACCCCAACTGTTATTTGAAACCCAAACATTGGTAGATGACTCTGACATCGCACGACTAGAATTCGAATCTGTACTGTTTACTAAAATATTTCTAGCTCCGATTTTTGACCTAGGTGCAACTCCAGATACACCGATGTCGTTGGAATCTCGTGCAGACATTATACCAGAGACTGAGGTTCCATGACATCCAGCGCCTGTACTTGTGCATGAATTCAAGTTGTAAAATAAACTATCGCTTGTTCCTGCAAAATTTATATTCAAAGCGCTATTGTAATTTGCAGTCAAATCCTCATGAGAAATATCCAGTCCATCATCAACTGTAACTATATTCACTCCATTGCCCTTACAGCCCGCATTCCAGGCTGAAGAAGCTTTAATGTCCTCGCCAGATACAGCTCCCGTTGTTGAACCATCATTAAGTAAGTGCCACTGATTCGAAAATAGCGGATCAGTCGGTAGTCCAGTCGTAGAACAAGCAGGAGCTGAAGTAGTAGCCAAAAAGTTTTGTAAAATTAGGAGTAAAAGCAAATCATCATTATTGTTTTTTTCCTTTTTACATGAAGGTACAGATGAAAACAAAATTAGAAAAAGGATTATCTGAGTAAATGTAACTTTCAAGATTCGCATCATTCCCTAGTTATAGAACAGTCGAAATTGCTCTGCAAGCACAAATTCAGGCTTTAGCTTCAGCAAGTCGTTTGGAACGATCATCCTGTACTAAGGCATCCATCAATTCGTCCAAATCACCTTCCATCAGCGCAGGTAGATTATGACTCGTATAACCAACACGATGGTCTGTACATCTGCCTTGTGGATAGTTATATGTGCGGATCCGTTCTGATCTGTCACCAGAACCCACTTGTGCTTTCTTTAAAGCATCGGCACTAAGTTTGGCAGTCTCTGCCAATTGATCCGCAATCCTAGCACGAAGCATACGCATCGCCTTATCACGGTTTTTGATTTGAGAACGTTCTTCTTGTGAAGCAGAAACAATACCAGTAGGAATGTGAGTGATACGAACAGCAGAGTCAGTCGTGTTGACGTGCTGACCACCAGAACCTGACGAGCGATAGACGTCGATACGAAGGTCGCTCTCTTTAATCTCAATTTCCCTTTCTTCGACTTCAGGAAGTACGGCAACTGTTACAGCAGATGTATGAATGCGACCACCAGACTCGGTTTCTGGAATCCTCTGAACACGGTGTGTACCTGATTCAAACTTAAATACATCATATGCACGATCATCATCCAAAGAAAATACAATCTCTTTGTAACCGCCGATACCTGTTGGATTCATATCAATGATTTCAACACGCATTCCCAGTTTGTCAGCATACTTGTTGTACATCCTAAAAAGATCTGCACAAAACAGACCAGACTCTTCTCCGCCCGTTCCAGCACGAATCTCCACGAGGATACTTTTGCCAGAATTTGGATCGGGAGGAAGGAGCATGATTTCCAATTCTTTGGATAGCTCTTCTAGACGTTTTTCGCCTTCCTCAACTTCGGATTTTAACATGTTGTGCATTTCTGGATCGTTCTCTGTCGCCAACATGGTTTTTGCATCTTCTATATCTTTGGTGATGTTTAAATATTCGTTTGCCTTTGTGTAGACGGGAGTTAGGCGTGATCTTTCTTTCGATAGATTTTTCAGATGGTCGGATTGAGTAGCCTTACCTAGTTCGTCTTCGATTCGAAGGTATTTTTCTTGTATTTTTTTCAATCTATCTATCATGTCTATGGAAAGGATCGAGAATGCCTGATTTTGATAAACTAAAATCTCAACGCCATTATGATTAAGGTGACAGGAGACGACTCCCCTATCCAGGTAAAAGGCTTCCTGGAAGGTATTATTGACCTATTTGCTGGTTTGGAAGACTATAAGAGCCCTTATGCACCTACAGTCCAGCAACCATCTGAACTCATAGAGCAGTTGGTGCAAAATGCCGCCCTCAAAACGGGTCTCGTCAGCGCGACTTGCTCTTTACCACCGGGTCCACTCGGTCTGCTCAGCCTTCTACCTGAATTGCTTTTTATCTATCGAATCCAAGGTCAGCTTGTGCTAGATATCGCCGCGATCCACGGAAAGGAAGTCTACGTGACTCGTGAATTGCTATTGTATTGCCTTTTCAAACATGGAAGTGCTCATGTCTTTCGAAGAGTCATCGAAGAAACATCTCTTAAAATCTTAATTCGCCCAACGACCGTTAAAGTTTTCCAAGGATTGTTAGAAAAGATTGGAATCATGATCACAAACCGCGTCATCCGCAAACAATTTTCTCGTTGGATACCGCTGGGCGGTGCCGTAGTTACGGGAACCTTTGCTTATTTTGATACCAAAGGTGTTGGGGGAACCGCACATTCCCTCTTCCAAAAAGAAATCGAATCTTTAAATGAAACTGTAGAGTTGGAAGGTACGTGAGGCTATTTTTTTTAATACTTATCTCATCGTTAATCGACTGCCGATCTAAA